>JACCRE010000326.1 GCA_013813775.1 Planctomycetaceae bacterium | reverse complement strand
CCCGCAAACGGGTCGTCGGCAGCGAAGGTGGAGCCTTCTGGAATCGGCTGCAGGTCGGCTTCGGCGGTGCGGACGAGGCCGTTGGCCTGGCCGGCGGCGATCTGTTCGCGGAAATCGAGGCCTGCCGGAGCCGTTGCCGAGAAGGGATCGTCAGAGCCGGCGGGCGTCTGCTGGATGCGCACACGGCCTGGTGCGGGGCTCTTCGACACAACGCGAGCGGTGCCGACCTTCCGCGCAGAGGCGTCGGGAGCCGCCTCGGCAGCTTGCACCGTGCCGCGGTCGTGCAGGCTCTTTTGAACCTGTAGCAGACCTAAGAATCCAAAACCAGAAATGCCCACCAGCGAGGCGAGCTTCCAGATCGAATGTCGCATCGGCATCCCTTCCGGTCGGAAACCCTTCCGGGCGTGATCCGGACACAATTACTCCGGCCCGCGAGCCGGAGAGTGCCCGCAGAGGACGAAGGTGTAGCACATGTCCCACGCAACGGGAAGGGGTCTTGAGAGAGGAGTTCGGGGAGAACGGAAGAATGGGAGGACGGAAGAAGTCGGAAGTCGGAGATTCTTGGTTCTTCCGTTCTCACTCCTCCCGTCCTCCCGCTACCACAATGGTTCTTCGAACGGCAGGGCGCTCTCGTCACGGGGCACCATCGCCGCCGGTGCGGGTGCCGTGTCGGCTGCTGGCGGCAGCGTCTCCGGCGCGAGGCCTAAGTCGAGGGGGCGAGGTTCCTTGGCTGCATCTGACGACGGCGCCACGAAGTCGGCGTCGTAGCCGACTTGCCGCACGGTCCCATCCGCTGCGGCGGATTTCGCCGGATTGGCGGCTGGGGCGGCGTCGGCGTACAGGGTGCCGTTGGCGATGCCTTCCCGCAGCAGAGACTTGAGCGACGCCTGATCTGCGGGCCCGGGACCGGCGACGATCGTGATCTCGTTGACCTTCCAGCGGCCGTCCTGCTCCAGCAGCGTCACGAGGCCCCCGTAACCCGAGTCCCCGAGTTGAACCGTCGCGGTCGTGTCTTGAACGGTCATTGCCGTGAGCGGCGCATCGAGGAAACGTACCGCGGCGGTTGCTTGCGGCGGGACGTTTCGCACCTGGGTCCAGATCAGGCGGTTGAAATCCACCGAACAGTCGCGTCGCAAGGCCTCGACATTGCCGGCGGCGATCGCCGCCTTCACCCGCAAGACGGGAAGCATCTGCGCCATCGTGGCCTTGAGCGACGACGGCCGATCGGCGACGGCGACCAGCACGTCGTCGACCTTGACCGCTCCGCCTTCGTCTCGCATGACGTAGGTGACCGCGCGGCCGGCCTGCATCATCGTGACGTCGGTGGCAGCGCCGTTGTGGACGACCGAAAGCACTTCTCGATCACCTGGCTGAATGTCGCCGAGCGGCAAGCTGGGAACGAGCTCGTCGGTGATGTGACGCCACGCCCGCTCGTTGAAGTCGTGCGTGCCCATCACTCGGAGCTGCGGCAGGTCGCGCGCCACGAGGGCATCGGCGTAGAGCTGCGCCATCGGTTCGGCGACGAGGGCGGCGGCGAGACGACGTTTCGACGTCCCGCCTTCTTCGTAGATCGTGACGTCTTCAATTCGGAACTCGGTCATGGCTTTCACGTCGGATTCGTCGTCGGTGCGGACGAGCGCCACCTTGACCATGCGAGTGCCTTCGTCGATGACGAGCTCGGCCTGCCGTCCGACGATCTTCAACTGACCGTTCTCGCCCGCCGCGGCGGGCGGCAGCGCCACCGACGACAGATCCGCCGCCGAGAGCGTCGCATCGTAGAAGGTCTTCGTCGCGAGTGATTTGAGCAGATCACGATCGTTCGCGGCGTACGCACCGAGGAACTTCGCCGCCGAGGCGTAAGCCACGGCCGTCTTGCGCAGCGACGCGATGTTCTCGCCTTCTTTGCCGGCGTCGAAGGCGGCGTCATCGACGAGCCATTTGCCGTCGATCCGCTTCAACTGCAACAGAACCGCGCCCTTGGCCCGCGCCAGTCGAACGATCGCGATGTCGTCGTCCATCGTCGCGTCGGGCGAGGGGTCTTTCGTATTCGCCGGGAACATCCGGCCGGCGAGGTTGTCGAGCACTTCGTCGGGCAGCGGCTCGAGTTCCGCGCGGCATTGCTCGGTGACGCCGGCAAGGCGCCGCTCGCGATCTTTGTTTCGCCAGGCGTCGGCGAAGTCTCGCACCACCGAGATGAACATGACCTGCTCGGACACGGTCTTCGTGGCCTTCAGGCCCTTCTGCGAGTGCGTGATGAGAATCTCATCGACGACCCACTTCTTCGTCTTCGGATCCTGGACGAGCCTCTGATCGGTCTTCCATTTACGTTCGTCTTTGATCGTGACGAGCTTTTCGGGCACGTCGGGATCACGGCGATCGAACTCTTCGACCTCTTTGACCGAAACGACCTCGAGCTTGCCCTTGATCGGCCAGACCTGCTTGACCTCGGCGATCGACGACTCGTCAGAGAGCACCGCCGTCGCGAAGTGCGACGATGACATGGCGCGCAGACGCTCATTATCGGCGTCGGCGAGCGCCTGCGCGAACCCGTTGACGGCTCGTTTTTCACTGTAGTTCGTGAAGGGAGAGGACTTGCACCCGGAGAGGGACAAGGCACTCGCGGCCAGCGCGCAGGCAATCGCTGCACGGGCCGCCGGCTTGGGCGGCACGAGTCGCATTACGCATCGCTCCCACCCGACGTACCTGGAGAGGGAGCGCCGGGGCGATGAGGACGGGCGGCAGTGAAGGGAGGCAGCAGAGACGTGGAGGCAGCAGAGACGTGGAGAGAGGCGCGAGCTATCCCACACCGATCGATTCGCGTCAAGACCGTTCGCGCCAGAAACCGCCGTTGACCGCCACGCTCAAGCACCGCAGAATTCGAATGGCTGCGATCGACAAGGGATGCGCACGTCTCCGCGGCCGACCACTGAATCGGCCGGGTCACGCCCGCCGCGGTCTTCCAACAAAAGGCGGCATGATGGCAGCCAAGTCAGCACGAACGGCGAAGTCTAAGGGCTCCAGGAAACCTGCCGAAAACGGCCGCGGCCCGAACGGCAAGGTCGACGGTCATGCCGCTCCGTCGTCCGCCGCCAAAGTCTCGACGGGCACATCGACGCAAACGATCGGCGGCTACCTGATCCAGAGATTACAGGACTACGGCGTTCGCGACGTCTTCGGCATTCCCGGCGATTTCGTGCTGCAGTTCTACGGCATGCTCGAAGACAGCCCGATCCGCGTGATCGGCACCACTCGCGAAGACAATGCCGGCTACGCCGCCGACGGTTATGCGCGCGTCAACGGTCTGGGCGCCGTCTGCGTGACCTACTGCGTAGGCGGGCTGAGCCTGTGCAACAGCATCGCCGGGGCGTATGCCGAAAAAAGCCCGGTCGTCGTGATCAGCGGCTCGCCGGGAATGCTCGAACGCGAAAGCGATCCGCTGCTGCATCATCGTGTCCGCGACTTCGATACGCAGAAGCAGGTGTTCGACAAGATCACGGTCGCCTCGGCGGTGCTCGACGATCCCCTGACGGCCTTTCGCGAGATCGATCGCTGCCTTGAGGCGGCGGTCCGTTTCAAGAGGCCCGTGTATCTCGAACTGCCGCGCGATCGGGTGCATGCGAAAGCGTTGAATCCCCACGTTCCCGCCGTGACCGAGCCGAAGAGCGACAAAGACGCGCTCCGCGAGGCGTTGCAGGAAGCCGGCGAGATGATCAGCGGCTGCGAACGACCGGTGATCATCGCCGGCATCGAAATGCACCGATTCGGGCTTCAAAGCGAAGTGATCAAGCTCGCCGAGAAGAACTCGATCGCGATGTGTGCCACGCTGCTCGGCAAGAGCGTCGTCAGCGAGAAGCATCCGCTCTATCTGGGCGTTTACGAAGGCGCGATGGGCCGCGAAACGGTGCGAAAGTTCGTCGAAGAGAGCGACTGCGTGATCCTGCTCGGCGCGTTCATGACCGACATCAATCTGGGCATTTTCACCGCCCGCCTCGATCCCGGCCGCTGCATCTACGCGACCAGCGAAAAGTTAAGAATTCGGCACCATCACTTCCACGACGTCGTGCTCGGCGATTTCGTGGCGGGTCTCGCCAAAGCGAAAGTGACCGCCCCAAAGCGGGCGTTGCCGAAGGATCGCGGGGGAGTGCTCGATCGCTACGTCATGAAGCCCGACGAAAAGGTGACGGTGCGGCAGCTCTTTGGCCGCATCAATGCCATGCTCGCCAAAGACATGGTCGTGGTGGCCGACGTGGGGGACAGTCTGTTCGGCGCGGCTGACCTCACGATTCACCAGCACACCGAGTTTCTCAGCCCTGCGTACTACACGTCGATGGGATTCGCGATCCCGGCGTCGGTCGGGGTGCAGGTGGCGAACCGGGAACTGCGTCCGCTGGTGCTCGTCGGCGACGGGGCGTTCCAGATGACCTGCCTCGAACTGGGAACCGCCTTACGGCACGGCTTCAGCCCGATCGTCGTGGTGCTCAACAACCACGGCTACACAACCGAGCGGTTCCTGCAGGAAGGACCCTTCAACGACATCCCGAATTGGAATTACCATCGCCTGCCCGAGTTGCTGGGTGGCGGCTGGGGCTTCGAAGTGCACACCGAGCGAGATCTCGATCAGGCGCTCAAGGCGGCGATGGCGAATCAGGACAAGTTCAGCATCCTGAACGTGCATCTCGACTCGCACGACGTCAGCCCCGCCTTGCATCGGCTCGCCGAACGCATGTCGAAGACGTTGTAGCGTCGTTCTGAACCGCGATCGGCGATATTCCGTATTGTCAGCGCGTAACGAGCACGGCGGATCGCGTAATACAGATACGGATTCGCAGAACGACCGCCGAAGGCGTCTTTTGCTTGAGGCGCTGCTTTGCCTCTCGACGACCTGGAACATCTATGAACACAACCGACCGTGTCCTCGCGTTCGCCGCGACGACGATTGTGGCCGTAGTATTGGTGCTTTTCCGGCCGCTCCCAGCGTCTGCCGATGGCGATGCAGACATCGGCGCTCCACCTTCGCTCGATACCGTATTGACTGTCGAGGAGATCGGCCGCGACCTTGATGAGCTACAACGTATCATCGATGAGGAATGGCTGCTTTCTAACCTGAATGATGCAGACCATGACGCTGCAATAGCGACACTGCGAGAGAAGTCAAACCTCTCTATCGCGTACTTCAATCTTGAGGTGCAGAAGCTGTTGGCCTGCAGCGGAGATGGGCACGCGAAGGTCGGATCGTTACATCCCTCCTTCCGCGAGGTCTCGAATCGAACTGCTCCGTTTGGCGTTGAGCCCGTCGGCGATCGTTACATTGCGACGGATCCATCTTCGAATCGCCGAAGTCAGCTCTGGAACGCAGACTATCCTTTTGTGACGGCGATCGACGGGGTCGGAATCGAGAAGTGGGTCGCTGCCGCAGTGCCCTATTTCCCGCGGTCGAATCCGCTCGCGAATCGTGTGGCGGCTTGCATTCACCTGCGATACGTCGGCTACTTTCGCAGCGTTTTGCATATGGACGACCCGCCGACGTTCCAAGTCACTCTGGAGTCGTCAGACGGACGACGCAAGACACTGACTGTCGACGGCGTCACACACGAACGATTCTCTTTGCTGAAGTACAATCTCTTTCTGAAAAGCCTCGACCGCCGCTGGACCGTGCTCGACGGGAACATTGGCTACCTGTGGCTTCCCAACCCCGCCGCCGACGGGGTAGAACAGTTGATCGAAGCAATGCCAAGGCTTCGCAACACTCAGGGGCTGGTCGTTGACCTTCGAAACAACGAAGGGGGCGCGGGAACCGAAGCACTAAGTGTTCTCGGGACATGGCTTGCCGGCGCCGAGTCGCCGCGGCAGGTCGTCGCCATCGAGCGCGGCCGTGCCGGACTGCCCGTCGCAGCGAACGTCCCGGTTTATGCCGCAGATTCGCCCGAGCTGACGTCTGACGGCCGTCAATTTGTCGCGTGTGCCCTCGACGGCGTTCGCAGCGTTTGGTCGTCCCCTGCAGCGATTCCCACAGTCGACCGGGTAGTCCTTTTCGCGCCGCCGTCAGTGGAACCGCGAATCCTTCCTTATTCGTTTTCGCGATTTGCCAAAGCGGTACCGCCCGAGTCGGTGACCGTGTACGACCGACCCGTAGTCGTTCTCGTCGATCGGCACTGTTTTTCCGCCGCCGAGATTATTGCGGCAGGCCTTCAGAGTCTGCCGCAGGTCACCGTCGTTGGTGAGCAGACGAGAGGCGGGGCAGGGGCGACTCAGTACTTCCCGCTACCGATATCGAAGACTGAAATCGTCGTCACCTCGACTTCCGTCTTCTTGACGAGCGACGGCACATTGATCGACGGCCAGGGAGTCGTTCCCGATCTCGAAGCTGGCGTCGATTTGGAGACGATGGCAGGCCCGAAAGACACCATGCTCGACCGGGCGATTGACGAGATTCGTCGAAGGTCCGCCCAGCGAGCCTCACGTCCTTAAGCCGATATGCGGTCTCGATCCCTGCGCAAGTGAAGGCGAAGGGCTGCAACACAGCGGCTTCGATTTCATTTGATCGCGTCGCTTACGCTTTACGGCAATGGCGGGGCGGGCTGCAAGCCCTGCTGAATGGCCTGCTGTTCGAGGCGGTATTCCTCGAGAACCCGCTCCTGGTTCGGCAGGAGGAATTCCGGGCCGGCCGGGAAATACTGCACGTCGTCGCGCAGATAGTACGCGCTCGGCAGCGTTTGGCCGCCGACGCTGCCTTGGCAACCGATGCCCAGCAGCGGAAAGGCGCCGCAGGAGAGCACCACCAGTCGGCCGAGATGGTTCGGGCTGAAGAGCTTCATCCGTGACGACCTTCGATGCGATCCATCGGGACGCCCGTGCAACGAACCTAAAGGCCCGGCACGGAATTGACCGGCAGAGCGACTCCTTCACCGGAACACCCGGTTCGGAAGCCACCCGCAACTCTATGATCGGCTGACGGTCGCCCGCACTTTCGGCGGAGTCGGCGAATTTCGCAGAACCGGCACGTTCGGCACGCACCGCACCGCCGGAACGATCCCACCGGCACGTTCTTTCGATAGAATGACGTGACAGAAGCCCACCGGCTGCGGCCGGTGGCTTCAAACAGCTCCGCGCGCGAAACGTCAGGCGGCAGGTTGCTGGAACACGCGCTGCACCTCTTCGAGCGCCGTCACGCCTTCCGCGACGAGCCGCAACGCCTCTTTCTGGAAGAGCTGCATGCCGTCGGCTTTCATCTGCTGGCGGATCTGCTGCGGCGAGCCGCCGGCTCGCACCACGTCTTTCATGCCGGGAGACATCTCGAGGATCTCAAAGATGCCGGTTCGGCCGAGGTAGCCGATGCCGCCGCATTTGTGGCAAGGCACCCAGGCGTCGGCCTCGGGCGTGCCAGCGACCGGCGGACGAGGCGGTCGGAACAAGACGTGCGTCTCGGGCGGCAGACCCAGTTTCGCGATGGCCTTCGGATTCGGCTTGAACACCTGCTTGCACTTCTCGCACAGCTTGCGGATGAGCTTCGGGCTCACGAGAGCGTTCAGCCCTTCGGCCACGACGTTCGTGTCGCCGGTCCATTGCACGAGCTGCTGCACGCCGGTCGCGACGTCTTTCGCGGGAAGTTCGCCCACGAACGACACGGTGTCCGAGTACTTGAACAGCAATTTCGCGGTCTCGGCATCTCGCACCGGATCGACGAACAGCACGTTCGGCTCGATGCGCAGGACTCGCTGGATCCCCCGTTCAAGCCCTTCCGACGCCTCCCACTCGAAGGGATTCATCGCGATGAGCTTGCGCCCCTCGGTGTCGCCGAGCGTCAGAATCGTGCGGGTGTAAGGATCAAGCGCCCGCAGGATGCCGAACGTGGTGGTCGTCACGCCGCTTCCGCCGGGTCCGCAGCAGAAGACCGCACCGGGATGGTCGGTCGTCCGCTCGCGGAGCTTATCGCGCATCGTTTGAGAGAATCCGAGATCTTCCGGCTTCTCGGGTCGTGTCTTCAGGTTTTCGATGCGCACGATCAGGCGTTCGGCACCGTCGCCCGGGGCGACCTGCACCTTCAACTGATACTTGACGCTCTCGTGCTCGGCGTTCAATCCACCGGCCTGGCCCGCATTTCGCTCTTTAATATCAAGCCCCGAGAGCAGCTTGATCATCTGCGTGACCGCCGTTCCCTGCTGCCGCGGCATCCGCGCTGCGGGATAGGGCACGCCGTCGACATAGAGCCGCACGACCGCCGCGTTCCCTTTCGGGTCGAGGCGAATCATCTCGGCGCGACGCAGGATCGCGTCGGTGATCAGCTCTTTGGTCGGGACGAGGGCCGCCTGCGCCAGTTTGGCGTTCGCGGCGAGATTCGGCTGGACGCCGTTCAGCGGACCCTGAAACAGGACGTACTCGATCTCCGGCTCGTCCTCGACCTCCACCTGTTTGCTTCGACGAAAGATCACCCCGACACCTCCGACTGACTCATCCGCCCAACTACGGCCACCCGGCCGGGCCAATGCTCGCCGCGACGCGAGCCGCTGCTATTCTGGCACGCGCGCCAAGGATTGAAAAGCACCCACTGTTCGGGAGGCGGGGGCTCGGGAGGCTCGTCCGTTCAGAGCGAAGTCGAAGTTCTCGTTCGCAGGTGGACGAATCTGAACGTCGGTGGCGTAGAATTGCGACGCCGCGTCCCCTCGCTCTTGCTCCTTGATCACCCCCTTCGACCATGCCCGGTCTCACGTCCCTCGTCGTCCACTCCGTCGCCGGCGGCTTTCGCCCGTCGTCGTCGCGGCTTAGTCGTTGGCGGGCGGAGGCGAAACGGATCATTCGGCTCTCGGAGACGTTTCGCGAACTCTCCGACCACGACCTGCATCGCCGCGGTTCGGAACTGCGCTGGAAGGCCAAGAGCGGAACGACGCTGCGGAGCCTGCTGCCCGAGGCGTATGCACTCGTTCGCGAGTCTTCGCGCCGCACAAAGGGCATGAGTCACTTCCCCGTGCAGGTCATGGGGGCGATCGCGCTGTTTGAAGGGCACATCGCCGAGATGCAGACCGGCGAAGGCAAGACGCTCACCGCGGTGCCCGCGGGGTTCCTGCGGGCCCTCGTCGGCAAGGGCTGTCACGTCGTCACGGTGAACGACTACCTCGCCAAGCGCGACGCCGAGCACATGGGGCCGATCTATGAAGCGCTCGGCGTGAGCGTCGGCGTCATCCTCACCGATATGGAGCCGGACGAACGCCGAGAGAACTACGCGAAAGACGTGACCTACGGCACCGCGAAAGAATTCGGCTTCGACTTTCTGCGCGATCGCCTGCGAAAAGGTGCCGAGGAAGGCGACGTCGAACGCACCCGGCCCTTCGGCACCGGCGCGGGCGAGCAGGAACTGCCCGTCCAGCGGGGCCACTACTTCGCCCTCGTCGACGAAGCCGACAGCGTGCTCGTCGACGAGGCTCGCACGCCGCTGATCATCGGGCTGACCCGTCAGAACGATCCCGCGACGGTCAACCTGTTGCGCTGGAGCCGACTCACGGCGTCCAAGCTCGAACGCAACAGCGACTTTCTCTTCAAGCCTGATCGCCGCGAAGCGCGTCTCACCGATCACGGCTGCCGCAAGGTGCTGCTGACCGGCAAGCCGAAGCTGATCGAAGCGATCGACATGGAGAAGATCTACGAGACCGTCGAGAAGTTGCTCGTCGCCCAGCACGGCTTCGTCCGCGACCGGGATTACGTGATCGTCGAAGACAAGATCGTGATCGTCGATGAATCGACGGGCCGCACGATGGACGGCCGCAAGTGGCAGGACGGGCTGCATCAGGCCGTCGAAGCCAAGGAACGCATCCCCATCACCGCCCTCACCGGCCAGGCGGCCCGCATCACCGTCCAGGCTTTCTTTCGGCGTTACCAGAATCTCGCCGGCATGACCGGAACGGCGTGGGCCGTGCGCGGCGAACTCAAGAAGACGTATTCGATCAACGTCTCGGTGATTCCGACGAACCGCCCCTGCATCCGCAAGGGCCTCAAGCCGCGGGTGTTTCGCACGCTCGAAGCGAAGTGGCGCGCCGTCGCCGAAGAGACCGAGCGATTAAGCGCGGAAGGCCGAGCGGTCCTCATCGGGACGCCGAGCGTCGAAGCCTCGGAGGCACTTGCCGAGAAGCTCGCGACGCGCGGCATCCGCCACGAAGTCCTCAACGCCCGCTATCCCGAGAAAGAAGCCGAAATCGTTTCGCGAGCCGGCCGGAGCGGCGCCGTGATGATCGCCACGAACATGGCCGGCCGCGGCACCGACATTCTGCTCGACGACGTGGCCCGCAAAACCGGCGGCCTGCACGTCGTCGCCACCGAAATGCACTCGGCCAGCCGCATCGATCGCCAACTTGTCGGCCGCGCGGCCCGGCAAGGCGACCCCGGCAGTTACCAGTTCTTTTTATCCCTTGAAGACGAATTGTTGCGTTTCTGGCCACCCGAGAAACGTCTCCGCTGGCTCAAGCAGGCCGGAACCGCCGATGTTCTCGACGCCGGCTGGGTGAAACGCTTCAAGGGCACGCAACGCACCATCGAACGCCAGCACCGCAAGCAACGCAAAGAGATGCTGAAGCACGAGAAGCAGCGGACGCAAAGTTACGCGAAGATGGGGTTGGATCCGTATCTGGAATTGACGGAGTGATTGGGACTTCCGAGCCGCGACCGTGAGGGAGCGAGGGAATAGTGCCGCCGTCTGGCGACGCTCCCTTACGGTCGCGGCTCGGAGAGCTTCAACTTACGATCTCGCTCACATCCGCCAGATGCAGCTGCCGCCCCTCGCTCTCATGCGGCGAATCGATGCACACCAGCTTCCCGCTGTGCGAGTAACGCGGGTGCGTATCGCAGCGCCATTCGCCGGTGTAGGCGGGCGGTGAGGGGAAGCGGCCGAGGTCGGTGCGTTTTCCGATCGGCACGTGATACAGGTAGACCGTTTGCATGCGGTCTTTGTCGGGATAGGTGTCGTTGAGGATCCACTCGCCGATTTCGCCGACGGGCAGATAGGTGTTGTGCCCGTTCACCGTCATCACGCCGGGGCCGACGGGGGTGATTTCGTCCGTTTGATCCTTGAAGAGATAAAAGCCCGCGGGCTTGCCAGCGGGTTTCGTCCAGGCACACACGTGCTGCGGGTCGCGCCAGATGAAGTGGCTCGTCTCGCCCGACGAGTCGAGAACATAGAGGTCGCTGCCGTCGGCATTGGCCGTGAACATCCGCGTGCGAAAGTTGCCTCGGCCTCGATCGGGACGCCAGCGGTGCAGAAAGATGAAGCGAGTACCGTCGGTGTTGAACAGCAGATGATTGAAGTAGTGCTTGCCGTCGGCCATGTCGGGCGTCTGTTCGCCGATCGCCGCGGCTTGAGCGACGGGGATGATGAGCTTCGCATCGCCGCTGGCGAGATCGACGCTCCAGATGCCGACGTCGTCCGGTCGCATCACGTCGCGGTTCGGATCGTCGATGCCAGAATAGCCATATCCAGGCCGCAACTCGTTCAGCCGCCGGAAATCAGTCGTGATGGCGGTCTTCCCGTCGGGACTCAGCGTGTAGATCGCGTGCGGCAGCGTCCGGCCCACGCCGGACTTCACGTCGAGGATGCGGGAGACGAAGCGATCGCCGTCGCGATCGTTCCAGATCACGGTCGACGCCGTGTTCGGCACCCACTGCAACATGCAGCCCTGCTGCCAGCCCCAGGCGCGGCTCTCGCCGATCGATGTCCACGTGTCGCCGTCCTCGAGATCGACGTAGCCGACGGTGATGACGTCGCTTTCCGTCGGCGAGCGATGCTCGAACGGCACTTCGTTCGACAGCACGAAGCGATCGTTCGGATCGAACTGCCACTTGTCGTAATAGCCGAACCAATGATGGCGGGGGCCTTGTGTGATCACGCGAAGGGGCACGTTCGCCTGATAGGTTGGCTCGGCTCCCCAACCGCACCGCGGAAGTAGTGATCCGGCCATCGCGGCAGCGGACGTAGCGAGAAAGGCACGGCGTGAAGGCATGCGTGGCTCCGTCGTTGAACTTGTCGCCGTCAATAAAAATCTGATGATCCACGGACCCGATTGGAACGTCGTCGATAGACTTCCACCATGGAACCAGGACTCTGTGAAGTTTTCGGATGTTCGATCCTGCTTGGTCCGCCCGGTTTAATCTGTTGGACGGTCGCAGTGCTCGTCGTGCGAAATCTAAGTGACCGACCCATCACGTTGAGGGTCGTCTGGGAAGCGTTCACCGCCGGTGTGCTGGTCGCGATTCTGTGGGTCTTTCCCGCCTGGTTGATCGCGTTGCTCGCGGGAGCGGTCGTGTTCGTGCCGCTCTACTGGGCCAACGCGACCGGCAGGCTTGAATTGCCGGCCGTTGTGCCCGCGATCGCTCTCGCCACGCTTGCGGTCGCGATCTATTGGTGGCGCGGCTTCTGGCCGATCGCCGTCGCGGAATGGAAGCGAGTCACCTTGGAGGACGGCGCCAATGCCTGATCGTGAACTGCTGAAGCCTCAAACGGTTCTCTCGCCCCCGGGCTGCCACAGCACGTCGTTTTTCCCGCCGCCGTTCGCGAGGCGAGCCAGCGCGAACAGCAGGTCGGAGAGGCGATTGAGATAAATCGCGGCCTGGGCGTTGACGGTTTCAGCCTCCGCGAGTCGCAGAATATCGACCTCGGCGCGGCGGCACACCGTGCGAGCCAGATGCAACGCCGCGGCGCCGACGGAACCGCCGGGCATCACGAAACTCGTCAGGGGTTCAAGCCGGGCTGTCGCCGCATCGATGCGACGTTCCAATTCGATCACGCGGTCGGGCGTAATCCGCAATCGCGGCGGGTTTCGATCGTCGAACGGCACCGAGATATCGGCCCCGAGGTCGAACAGCTCGTTCTGCAGGCCCGTCAGGGCTTCCCGCACCGGGGCCGCGAGATCACCGGCAAGTGCCAGTCCCAAAGTTGCGTTCAGCTCGTCGATGGCTCCCAGGGCGACGATTCTCGCATGCGTCTTTCGAATCCGAGTGCCGTCGCCCAGGCCGGTTTCGCCGGCGTCGCCGCTGCGGGTGTAAAGACGATCAAGATAAACCATCGGTATGCCTGTTCGATGTGCAGGTCGCGCTCAGGGCGAGTGCAGTTTGCACTAGCGAAACACGCTTTGGAAGGGCGTCTTCAGCGGCCGTCATGCATGCGAACTGAAACGACGGAATGACTTGCGCGCATTTTTGAGGTTTGCGGCTAAGGACTTCGCTCGGTCGGCACGACGAATGCAATTCCGTTTCATTGACCACGAAGCCGGTCGCCGCCGAACGAACAGAAAGGTGACGCGCGGTCGGTGACGCGCTTTCGGTCACACCCTGCCACGGTGTCACGCCACGGACGGACCACCGCCGCCCGGCATGAGGTCTCGAGACCGATTCGTTTCGGTCGTCCGGAGACCTCGAGCCGGGCGGCGGTGGCGCATTTACGGCGAGGTAAAAAGCGAAGTCGTCTCGCTGGCTCACTTAAGTCGCGAAAGCACCGACCGACCTCGTGCTCGCAATTCGTTCAACAAATCATTGAGATCCGTTGGCGTGGTCAGCGGATTGATGATCGCGCATCGCAGGGCCGCGGTGCCGTCTTTGTTCGACGGCACGAGGTAGAACGTGCCGCTGCGGACGATGTCCTTTCGCAGTTCGAGCTGATACCTGCCGAGGATGTCCGCCGGCGCGGCTCGCAATTCCTCGGGAACGTGGCGGAAGACCTGAATGTTGCACTGCGGCTCGTGCAAAGGCATGAAGTCCTCCGCATCGGAGAGCAATCCGTAGAACGCTCGCGTGAGTTGGAACGTCGCATCGACGATGTCGCCGAAAATCGACTCGCCGAACAGCGACCAGAGCCCCCACAGCCCGAACGCAGCCCCTCGTTTCGTGCACTCGAGCGTTTTGAGGCCGCTGTCGTACTCCGAAAGACCCGGGTCGGAGGGATCGAACAGATAGGGGGCGTCCTGCCGAAAGGCTTCGAAACGATGCGCAGAGTTCTTATAGAACACGAAGGTGCACAGCGCCGGCACGTGCATCATTTTGTGCGCGTCCCACACCACGCTGTCGGCCCTCTCGATGCCGGCGATGAGATGCCGATGAGCTTCGCTGAAAGCGACGGCTCCGCCGTGCGCGGCGTCGACGTGCAGCCACACGCCGTGCTTCTCGCAGACGTCGGCGATCGCTTCGAGCGGATCGAACGCACCGATCAAGGTCGCACAGGACGACGCCGCGACGGCGATCGGCAGACGGTTCTCCCGCTTGAGGGTCGTGAGCTGCGCATCGAGCGCGGCCGGATCGATGCGGCGTCGATCGTCGATCGCGGCTTTCACGACCTGTCGCGTGCCTAATCCAAGAATGCCGGCTGAACGCGTGATGCAGTAGTGCGATTCGCCATGTGCGACGAGCACCGGCATTCGGCCTTGGCGAGGCACTCCCGCTTCCCACGCGTCACCGATCGCGACGTTGCGCGCCGTGAGCAATGCCGTGAGGTTCGCCATCGAACCGCCATGCGTCACGAAGCCCGCGAAGCCGTTCTTCGCATAGCCGAGTTTCGCTCCCAGCCGCTCGACAAGCGCCGTCTCGATCGCGGTGGCCCAGGGGCCCATTTCGTAGATCGCCATCGGCTGGTTCGTGGCGGCGGACACTGCGTCGAACAGCCCGGCGATCGGCACCGGCGGCGGCACCTGATGCCCGACATACCGCGGCGAATGCAGATTCTGGCCGCGCTCGAGCGCTTTGCGGACGAGCACCGCGAACCGTTCGCCGACCTCATCGGGGATCGGCAGCGCGGGCTGAACCGTGCCCATGTCGAGAAACATTCCGGCCTCGGCGACGTTTTCGGCGGGATGCCGCCAGTTCAACACCGACGTTTCGCGATTCTGCACGCCGCGGAAGTGCTCCGCGAGCAATTCGCCGAGCCGTCGGCCCGCTTCACGCAGGAATTCGGGGTTGTAGAGAGCAGCGATGCGGGAGGCAGAGGTGTCGGCGGGCATGGAATAGGTCCGTGCGGAAAGCGGTCGATGATTCTACACACGCCGCGCAATGCTCGCCTGCCTACCCATCAAGGGGTCGCATCGTTGACGGTTAATGCCGACAATCGAATTGAACAATCGCGAGTCGCACAACGTGGGAGACTTCCATGGTCGCTCGAAAACGGACCACCCGATGTTTGAGTCCGATCGATATACGACATTCCTCGTCTTGCGGCATCCCATGCCTGTCCCGTCGCGATGCGCTCGTTCGTCTCGGAAGCGGCTTCGGCGGAATCGCGCTCGCTGATTTGCTGAGACATTCGAACGCATTTGCGGCCGATGCGGCAAACGCCAACCTCAACGGTGGGCTGCACCATCGGGCGAAAGTGAAACGCGTCGTTCAGCTCTTCATGAACGGCGGCGTCAGCCAGATGGACACGTTCGACTACAAGCCCGAACTCGAAAAACGGCACGGCGAGCAGGTCGATTTGGGCGTCAAGGCCGCGGCGACGAGCCTGCCGGGCGCGGTGATGCAATCTCCGTTCCCCTTCAAGCAATACGGTGAATGCGGCCGGTGGGTCAGCGACGTCCTGCCGCACATGGCCGGGATCGTCGACGAAGTCGCTTTCCTGATGGCGATGGCGTCGAAGACGAACGTGCATGGCCCGGCGAGCTATCTGCAAAATACAGGTTTCCTGCTGCCCGGATTTCCGAGCATGGGAGCCTGGATTTCATATGGGCTCGGAAACCTGACGGACAATCTGCCCACGTTCGTCGTGCTGCCCGACCCGCGCGGCCTGCCTTACAACAACCTCGAGAACTTCGGGACGGGCTTCCTTCCGCGACAGCATCAGGGGACGGTCGTGCGGCCGACGTCTCCGACACCGATTCACGACATCGCCCCGCCTGCTTTTGCAAAGGAGATCACGACGGCGAGTGAAGCCGACGGCTTGAAGCTGCTGGGCAGCATCAACGCTCGGCATGCCGAGCGTCACCCGGGTGATTCGAGACTCGAAGCGCGCATCGCGTCTTATGAACTCGCCGCGAAGATGCAGCTTGCCGCTCCCGAGGCACTTGACCTCTCAAAGGAGAGCGAGGCGACGCATACGGCGTATGGCCTCGACGAGAAGGAGACGGCCGACTTCGGCCGGAACTGCCTGACGGCCCGACGGCTGCTCGAACGCGGGGTGCGGTTCGTGCAGGTCTGGAGCGGTGCCGGCGGCCCCAAAGACAACTGGGACAACCACAGCGACATCCACACCGAACTGCCGACGATCGCCCGCAGCGTCGATCGCCCCACGGCGGCGCTCGTCCACGATCTCAAATCACGCGGCATGCTCGAAGACACCCTGGTCGTGTGGACCACCGAATTCGGCCGCATGCCGTTCACGCAGGGCGCGACCGGACGCGACCACAACGGCGGCACGTTCGTCACCTGGCTCGCCGGTGCCGGCATCAAGCCAGGGGTGGCGTATGGACAAAGCGACGACTTCTCGCTCCAGGCCGCCGATGGGAAGACCGAATGCTACGACCTGCACGCCACGATTCTGCACCTGCTCGGCGTCGATCACACGAGGCTCACCTACCGTCACGACGGCATCGACCGGCGGCTGACGGACGTACATGGCCATGTCGTGAGGGAAATCCTCGCCTGAGAGCATGCCCGCGGCATCTGACGTTGGGTCCGATATGCGGACCAGCCCTTGTTGATGAGGGAACGCACAGCGAACTCGATACTTTAAGGGAGCGGACGGAGCGGCTCGGAAACGCTCCCGAACGGTCGCGGCTCTGTATGCGAATCGAACGTCGGCTTACCAAGACGGGAGTTCACCTCCGCTGGCAGGATCGCGTTGCCGGCCTCGCGTCACTTCGGCTATCATCGGCCGAATTCACGGCCGCGCTCCGTTGCGTAGAATGGAAGCGACGCGGTTCCGGCCGAGTCTTGAAATCTTCCACACTGCGGGCGCGCCTCCCGCGCCCGCCGACGAGACTTCGCATGCAATCTCCCGCGTCGACACGACGGTCGTCCGACTCATGGCGATGGTTCCTGTGCGTCGCGGCACTTTTCGCGAGCGTGAGCCAATCAGTCTCCGCACAAGGCTTGAACGTCTTCGATTCGAAACGGAGCGGCGGCCTCGCGATCGGCGGCGGCACCTCGCGCGGGCTGCAAATCGACACTTCGCTCACGACCGACCGCCTCAAGGCCGGAGCCGTCGCGACGTTGACCGTGAAAGCGACGATTCCGCAGGGCTTCCACCTCTACTCGATGGCCGAGGGCTACGCCGGCCGCACGCGGATCGAACTGACCGAGACGCCCGGGCTGACGCCGGTCGGCGAGTTTCAGGCCGATCATGCTCCCAAGGTGAAGCTCGACGAAACGCTGGGCATCGAACTCGAGGAATTCACGGGCAGCGTCGCCTGGACGCGGCAAATGCGCATCGTCGATCCGGCCATCGCCAAGGTCGCCGGCAAGTTCATCGGCACCTATTGCAGTTCTGGCGAAGGCGGACAATGCCTGCGCACGAACGAATCTTTCATCACATCGATCACCAAGGTTGACGCCCCGCCGACCGAGGCGGGGGCCGCCACGGCGGCCTTCTCTTCCGTCGAGTCCCCGCTCGTCGGCAAGAATCCGGGACCGGCGACGCTGCGTTTCTCGCTCGCTCCGGAAAACGCGCAACCGGGAGACACCGTCACCCTCAATGCGACGATGACGCTCGACGACGGCTGGCACACCTACGCGGTGACGCAGCCGAAGGTTCCCGGCGCGAGGCCGACGACGTTCTCGCTCGATAAGGCGAAGGGGTTGACGCCGATCGGAGACATGTTCGTCGCCGACCGCGCGCCGAAGCGTTCGACGCTGGAGACGAGCGACGGCGACTCGCCGATCGAAGAGCATGGGGGATCGATCACCTGGTCGCGTCAGTTTCGCGTCGATGACGCCGCCTACGGCGTCGAAGGCTCGATCAACTACGTGACCTGTCGCGAGGCGCTTTGCAACCAGCCGAAGACGATCGTGTTCGCCTTCGGCGACCTGGACGGCACCGGTCCTGTGCCGGCCGCATTGCCGGCGCCGACGTCGCTTTCCGACACCTTCACCGCCGACGACGCCGGCGAGGCGAACCTGCCGTTGTATCTCGGTCTGGCCTTTCTGGGCGGGCTGATCCTGAACGTGATGCCCTGCGTGCTGCCGGTCGTGGCGATTAAGGTCATGAGCTTCGTGCAGCATGCCGGTGATCACCGGGGGCGGATCTTCACCCTCAACGCGTCGTACGCGGTCGGCGTCATCGTCGTCTTTCTGTGCTTCGCGGCCCTGGCCGCCTTGCCGCAATGGTTCGGGTGGCTGTTTCAGGCGTTGGACCTGTCAACCACCGATTTCAGCTTCGGAAAGCTGTTTCAAAGCGATCGCTTCAATCTCGCCATGGCCGGCGTCGTGTTCGCGATGAGCCTGAGCCTGCTAGGGGTGTTCGAGATCCCGATTCCCGGGATGATCGGCTCGGCGGCCGGTTCCGCGAGTCACGAGGGGCTTTCAGGTGCGTTTCTGACGGGGGTCTTCGCCACGTTGCTGGCGACGCCTTGCCTGGGTCCGTTCGTCGGCCCGGTCCTTTTCTGGAGCATGAAGCAGTCCCTCGCCGTGACGTTCCTCACTTGGGCGACGATGGGTCTGGGCATGGCCTCGCCTTACCTCGTGTTCGGGCTCGTGCCGGGAGCCGTGAAGCTCTTGCCGAAGCCCGGTGCGTGGATGGTGCAGTTCAAGCAGTTCGGCGGCTTTCTGCTGTTGGCGACCGCGCTGTGGCTGCTGACTTCGGTCAGGACCGACCTGCTGATGCCGATGCTCGTCGCCTTGCTGGGCATCGCGCTGGCCCTGTGGATGGTCGGTATGGTGCAGTTCAGCCTCTCGCCGATGAAACGCCGAGCGGTCAGCGCCGCGGCGGTCGCGCTCGGCGCCGGAATCGCGGCCTTCGGTTACACGCTCAGCGTCGAGCCGACGCACAAGCTCGCCTGGGAGCCGTTCTCGACGGCTCGTCTCAACGCCTTGCGGGCGGACAACAAGCCGATTCTCGTCGACTTCACCGCCGATTATTGCTTCAACTGCAAGACCAACGAACGGCTCGCTCTCAACACCGAGGAAACGAAGGCGATCGTCGAACGACACGGCGTGGTGCCCCTGGTGGCCGACTTCTCCGACGGATCGAGCGAGATCAAGCAGTGGCTCGACAGCTTCGGCGTGGTCGGCGTGCCGCTGACGGTCATCTTTCCCGCCGACCGGCCGAACGAGCCGATCATTCTGGAAGGCGTCTACAGCCAGACGACCTTGCTGAAAAAGCTGGAGGAGGCCGTGAAGCCCCCGGCCGTCGCACAGGCTGCGGTCAAGACGGCGAACGTCCGATGAGCGACGCGTTCGAGTTCGCCCCGACGGCGTCTCTCGACACCTTGCGTCATCGCGCGGCTCTGCTGTCTTTCACGCGACGGTTTTTCGATCAGCACGGCTATCTCGAAGTCGAGACGCCGCTGTTATCGCCCGACGTCGTCGTCGACGCTCACCTTGAGCCCTTCTCAACGCGTTTCCTGCCCGACCCGACGTCGCAGTCCGGCCCGGAGCTGTTTCTGCAAACGTCGCCCGAGTTCTCGCTCAAGCGATTGCTCGCGTGCGGCAGCGGTCCGGTGTTCGAGGTGTTTCGAGCCTTCCGCAACGGCGAGCGCGGCCGGCTCCACAATCCCGAGTTCACGCTCATCGAGTGGTATCGCCCTGGAGACTCCTACCTCGAGCAAATGAACTTCACGGAAGAATACGTCCGCGATTTCTTCAACGAAGCCGCCGCACTGCGTTGCGGCGAAACGCGAATCATCGCGAAGCCTTTCGAGCGTCTGTCGTACGACGACGCCTTCCAGCTTTACGCCGGACAGCGAGTGCTGCGATCGACGGTCGAAGAGCTTGCGAAACTCGCTCGCGATCGTGACGTGCCGATTCCGCCGTATCTCTTAGTGGCGGAATCGAGCCGAGACGCGTGGCTCAATCTGCTCCTCGCCGAAGTCGTCGAGCCGCATCTTGGGGTGGAGCGACCGACGTTCCTTTACGACTATCCGGCCTCGCAGGCGGCGCTCGCGAGGGTTCGCGGTGACGATCCCCCTGTCGCGGAACGCTTCGAGCTGTACATCGACGGCATCGAACTCTGCAACGGCTATCACGAACTGCTTGACGCGAAAGAGCTGCGGCGACGCAATTGTGAACAGAATCGGAAACGAGCCGAGCTGGGCCTGCGCACGCTGCCGGAGGACAGCCGCCTGCTCGCGGCGATGGAGCACGGCCTGCCCGCGTGCTCCGGAGTCGCCTTGGGCTTCGATCGTCTTGTGATGATCGCGCTTGGGAAAGATACGATCGGCGGAGTGCGAGCTTTTCTGACCGAAGAACGAGCAACCCGCTAGTCGAGTTCACGGCTGTGATTCGTGTCCGACGTGGAGTTGGCTGATGACGACCTCACCGTAGTCGTCTGCGGTATCATTTTGACTCAGATTGGATTGAGTGTAGCAGCCGGCTTTGAAATAGCAGCCCGTTCGCGACGCTTCCCAATCCAATTTCAGCTCGCTGTCATACCAGACCTTGATCCTTCCCTCGCGCGCCTGCACCTTCAGATCGAAGGACGTTCCTAGTTCGTAGGCGTCATCGAGCATGACATCGCCGGTCTCGTTTCGTTCGACGAAAAGCTTCTTTCCTTCGAGGCGGACCATCATGACGTCGTCGCTCGCGTCGTGAATTTGCGCACACACCACGTGTTTCTTCACACGAGGCGTCTTGGTGATTGCGACTCTCATCGTCATGGTGTGGATGACGGATCCCTGCGTCTCCCAACTCGCACGCGTCTTGCCGTCGTCGTTCATCTCACGCAATTCGCACCGCGGATAACGAGACCCTTTGGTCGTCTTGCCGCCGCAGTGCGCTCGAAAGACGACGCCGTTGCGTTGCTCGTCGACGAAAAACCGATCTGGATCGACGAACGACGCCAGCACCGGCTGTTTGATTTCATCCGGGCTTCCACGACGGTCCGTGTCCACGGGAAGCGTGAGCATCCACCGCGACAGATCCAGCACTTTCGCCGGTGGCTCCCCAAGGGATGCCGGAATGAAGAAGCCCGAGAGTGCAACCATAATTGTTCGCATAACATGATTCGTCTTGGTAAGAACTTTCGAACGGCCGATTTCGAAGAACGCTCGTCATTCGATCGGCTGCTCGTCATGGACCGGTCGAAGACGCGGCATCATACTTCGGAACAATGGACGGCGGCTCCAGAAGCCGCGTGATGGTTTAGCGAATTGGTACATTCGATCCCGTCATGCTTCAGAACCACATCTCCTGATCAGTCGCTTGTCACGGCCAATGAACGTCGTTCATTTCATCACGCGACTCATCATCGGCGGAGCGCAGGAGAACACGCTGCTGACGGTCGAGGACCAGCATCGCGACTACGGCGATAAGGTTTCGCTGATCACCGGGCCGGGTCTCGGTCCGGAAGGAAGCCTCGAAGAGCGTGCTCGCAACGGCGGCTATCCGCTGCACGTGCTTCCGCGGCTGTTCCGGCACATTTCCCCGAGCGACGATTGGGCGAGCTTTCGCGAGTTCATCCGGTTGTTGCGCGCGATCGAACCCGACGTCGTGCATACCCACAGCGGCAAGGCCGGCATCCTGGGACGCGCCGCGGCCGCGAAGCTGCGGATTCCCGTCGTGCACACGATCCACGGGCCGAGCTTCTTCCGCGGCCAGAGCGCAGTTCCTTATCAAATGTACTTACGAGCGGAGCGCTGGGCCGGGCGGCGGACCGATCGGTTCATCGGCGTCTGTGACGCGATGACTGATCAGTACGTCGATGCGTGTGTTGCTCCGCGGGAGCGGTTCATCACGATCTACAGCGGCATGGAGGTCGAGCCGTTCTTTAGTCCGCCGCGAACGCCAGACGAAGTGCGATCGGAGCTCGACATTCCTTCCGACGCCGTCGTCATCGGCAAGATCGCGAGGCTGTTTCCGCTGAAAGGGCACGAGTTCCTGCTGAAGATCGCCCCGGAACTGGTGCGGCGACATCCGAACATCTTGTTCCTCTTCGTCGGCGACGGAATCCTGCGAGGCGACTTCGAAAAGCGGATCGCCGCAGCGGGGCTTCAATCGCACTTCCGCTTCACGGGACTGGTTCTGCCCGGCCGGGTGCCGGAACTCGTCAACGCGATGGACATCGTCGTCCATACGAGCCTGCGCGAAGGTCTGGCTCGCGTGTTGCCTCAAGGGCTCATCGCCGGAAAGCCGGTCGTGAGCTACGACGTCGACGGGGCACGGGAGGTGTGCATCAACGACGAGACGGGCTTTCTGCTGCCCCCCGAAAGCACCACCGAACTCGCCGACGCCCTGTCGAAGCTCATCGCCGACCCTGCTCTGCGAAAGCGGCTGGGAGAAACGGGACGTCGGCGGTTTACCGAAACCTTTCGCCACGAAACGATGACGAGGCGTATTCGCGAGGTTTATACTGAAGTGTTGAAATCCCAGACCAATTCCCCTCTCCCTCGGGAGAGGGGCCGGGGGTGAGGGGAGCAGGTTGGCATCGTTCGTCGCTTGCGCCCATTTGCGAGAGTGTCGTCGAAGCTGGAAAATATAAGGATGTGCGCGGCAGGGCATCCCCTCACCCCTGCCCCCTCTCCCCAGGGAGAGGGGAATCGGATTCGTGAGTGCGCCCGCGGAATCGAGAGCTTGCTCCGGGCGTCTTATCAATCACACTCGAACCCTCGCCCCGTCAGCCGCGTCCTTCCGTCATGAAACGACATGGTCTCTTCCGCATCGCGACCGTCAGCCCCGTCGTGCATGTCGGCAACCCGGAAGCGAACGCCGACGAGATCCTGAAGCACCTCGCCGATCTCGCGGACGCGGATTGCGTGCTGTTCCCCGAACTGTGCCTCACCGGCTACACCTGCGAAGACCTGTTCCACCAGGAGGTACTGCTGTCGGCCGCTCGCGAGCAACTGCTGCGCCTCCGGGACGCGACCGACGGACAGGAGCAACTCGTCGTGGTCGGTCTGCCGCTCGCGATCGAGAACGCCCTTTACAACTGCGCGGCGGCGATCAGCGACGGTGAGATTCTGGGCGTCGTTCCGAAGCAGTTTCTACCGAACTACGGCGAGTTCTACGAGGCGCGTCGCTTCACCGCCGCGACGGGCGACGAACGGTCTCATGTGGAACTCAACGGCTCGACGATCGCGCCCTTCGGCATCGATCTGCTCTTCTTCGCGGAAGGTGCGTCCGGGCAGCGAATCGGCATCGGTATCGAGATTTGCGAGGATCTGTGGGTGCCGATACCGCCGAGCGCATTTCAGGCGCTTGCGGGAGCGACGGTGCTGCTGAATCCGTCGGCCAGCAACGAAGTCATCGGCAAACGCGGCTATCGCAAGAGCCTCGTCGAGTCGCAGTCGGCCCGCTGCATCGCGGCCTACGCCTACGCCGGGGCGGGTCCGACGGAATCGACGACCGATCTCGTCTTCGGCGGCCACTGCCTGATCGCCGAGAACGGGTACATGCTGGCGGAGATCGAGGGGCTGCTCTTGCCACAGCACGATGAGGGAGCGAGCCGGGAGCGTCAGCGACCGGAGAGATCTTCGCAAACGACCCCTGCCCAGCACATCTCGCGAGCAGCGATCGCCGATGTCGACGTCGCCAAGCTGCGGCATGATCGCCGAACGATGGTCACGTTCAACGCTCCCTGCCGGTTCCTGCCGCGAGAATACCGCGAGATCGGGTTCTCGATTCGAGAAGAGCTTGACGGGACACCGAAGCGGTACGTCAGCGGCGCCCCCTTCGTGCCGCGTGATACGGCTGATCTCGACGAGCGCTGCCACGAGATCTTCAGCATCCAATGCCGCGGGTTGGCCAAGCGGTTGATGTCGTTGCCGCACGAATCGCCGTTGCAGATCGGCGTCTCCGGCGGGCTCGACAGCACGCTCTCGTTGCTCGTCGCCGTCAAGACCTGCGACCTTATCGGTTCACCGCGACGTCGCGTGCGCGGGCTCACGATGCCGGGCTTCGGCACGACGGACCGCACGAAAACGAACGCTCTCGCGCTAATGAAGCACCTCGGCGTCGGATCGGACTCGATCGACATCCGGCCGTTGTGTCTCGAAGCCTTCCGCGAAATCGGCCATTCGCCGTTCGGCATCGATGTCTCGACGCTCGACATCGAAGAATTTCAGGCTCTGCTGGCCGACCTCGACGAGGGCAACCGCAAGGATCTCGTCTTCGAGAACGTGCAGGCCCGGCTGCGAACGTTCCTGCTGATGAGCCGGGGTTTCGTGCTCGGCACAGGCGACCTCAGTGAGGCCGCGCTCGGCTGGTCGACCTACAACGGCGATCACATGAGCATGTACAACCCAAACTGCTCGATCCCCAAGACGCTTGTCAAGTTTCTCGTCCGTTACGTCGCTCTTCACGAGTTCGACGGCGCGGCGAGGGAGACGTTGCTCGACATCGCCGAAACGACGATCAGCCCCGAGCTCCTGCCCGCCTCGAAGCTGGGCGAAATCCTGCAATCGACCGAAGACACGCTCGGCCCCTATGAGCTGCATGATTTCTTTCTGTTCAACATCGTGCGGAACGGCTACGGCCCCACGAAGCTGCTCGCGCTCGCGTCGATCGCCGACTTCCGGCAGCACCATTCGCCCGAGGAGATCGAGGCAGCTCTGCGGACGTTCTACCGCCGGTTCTTCGCCAACCAGTTTAAGCGGTCCTGCGTGCCGGACGGGCCGAAGGTGGGCACCGTCAGCCTCTCGCCGCGCGGTGATTGGCGCATGCCCAGCGACGCCGAGGTCGCGGCGTGGCTGACGGAACTCGATGCCGGTTCCGGAGCATCGTGAGCCGCGATGGCCATTCCCGATGATCTCGAAGTTCTCTACGAGGACAATCACTGCCTCGCCGTGAACAAACCGGCGCGGCTGCTGACGATGGGTGACGCCACGGGCGAGCGCACGCTGCTTGACATGGCGAAAGATTACGTGAAGCGGACGTACGCCAAGCCGGGGGCGGTTTTCCTCGGCGTTGTGCATCGGCTCGACCGACCGGTTTCCGGGGTGGTTCTGTTCGCCCGCACGAGCAAGGCGGCGGCGCGACTCAGCGAGCAGTTCCGCGAACGAACGGTCGAGAAGGTCTATCGGGCGATCGTCGAAGGCGCTCCGCCCGAGCGGGACGCTGTGCTGCAAGACTGGCTTTGGAAGGACCCCGGCCGAAACGTGACTCAAGTCGTGCGCGAGGGCACGCCGGGAGCGCAACAGGCGGCTCTCGCGGTCAAGCGACTGAAGACGAACGGCAGTCGCAGCCTCGTCGAAGTGCATCCGGTGACGGGCCGCAGCCACCAGATCCGCGTGCAACTCGCCAGCCGCGGCTGGCCGATCCTCGGCGACGGCAAGTACGGTTCAACGGTTCGTCTCGACGGCAGCATCGCTCTGCACGCCTCGTCGCTGACGTTTTGGCATCCGACGCAGGGAGAGGAGGTGACGGTGAAGGCACAGGAACCAGCCAGTTGGGCGGGGCTGTCATAAACCTGTCATTGGCCAAGCTGACTTCGTACCGCGGGTTCCCCGAGCCGCAGTTGATCTGCGCCGCAGTGGACGCTACGATTGTTGTAACAATGTATCAACGGAAACGGGTTGATGATTAAACGTCTCACAAAGCACGGCAATAGTCTGGCGATCGTGATCGAAAAGCCGATTCTCGACCTGTTGAAGATTTCGAGCGATACACCGCTTGAGGTCACGACGGACGGCACGAGCCTGATGCTTGTGCCCGTCACCGATGCGAAACGTCGTGAGAAATTCGATGCAGCACTGTCCCGCACGAATCGTCGGTACGGCAAGGTCTTGAAGAAGCTCGCCGAGTAACGGAATGGACGAATCGTCCCCGACTCCGATCTTTCTGACGATCGAAGAGATTCTGGAGATCCACCACGACCAGATCTCGCGGTACGGAGGGAGCCACGGGGTGCTGAGCCAGGGCAACCTGGAATCGGCGGTCGCTCAACCTCAAGCGACTTTCGGCGGCCGTTTCCTACATGGCGACCTGTTCGACATGGCCGCCGTTTATCTCTGTCACCTCGCCCAGAATCACGCGTTCATCGATGGGAACAAGCGAGTAGCGACCGTCGCCGCGATCGTGTTCCTGGTTTTGAACGGTCACGATCTCGACGCCGACAATGAGGAGTTGGAGGCGCTCGTTTTCTCGGTCGCCCGAAGAGAGACGCGGAAAGAAGACATTGCGAGCTTCCTTCGGCAGAACTGCACCTGACAGGAGAGCCGTTCCGCGATCCGTAGCCGCGTCCGCTTCCGCCGCTACAATGCCCAACCATGCCGACGGAACGGTCCAAACGGGGCCGGGGCCAATCGCCCGCGGACGAACTTCAGTCGTCGTCACAGGCCGCGAAACTCGCCGACCTGCCCGCTCTCGTTGCGCGCCAGCCCGGATTCGCGGAAGTCATCGCCGCTCTCGGTCGCGGTGAAAGCGGCACGATCGATGGAGCCTGGGGCTCGTCGAACGCCGCGGCGGTCGCCGCTTTGGCGCGGACTCTCGATCGACCGCTGCTGATCGTTTTGCCACGATTAGCGAGCGTCGATGATGTCGCGGCTGACCTCGCAACATTCTTGGAGGAGGCCGAAGGGTCGCACCCCCTCGGCCTCGCAATTGTTCCCGCTTGGGAATCGCCTCCCACTCATTCATCTCCAAGCGATCCGATCCTGGGTCGGCGGCTGCGGGTGCTGGAAGAGCTCGAATCGAACACTCCGCCCAGGCTGATCGTCGCTTCGCTGGCGGCGTTGATGCAACCCGTGCCCTCGAAAGCGGCTCGGGACGACGCCGTGCGCTCCGTTCGCGTCGGTGATGAGCTCGAACCCGAAGAGTTCATGCGTTGGCTGATGAGCCGCTCCTTTGAACGCGTCGCCGCGATCGACCGTCCGGGCGAGTTCTCGATGCACGGCGGCATCCTCGACCTGTGGTCCGCCGACGCCACGGAGCCTTACCGCATCGAATTCTTCGGTGACGAAATCGAGTCGATCCGCCGGTTCGATCCTGAAACGCAGCGGAAGGTCGAGGAGCTGAAGGAGGTGCGGCTGCTGGTGGTTGGAGAGCGAACGGGGAACGGCGAGCAGGGAACGGAAGGACGGGAGAACGGAAGAACGGAGAAGCGAGGATCTCTCCTCACTTCTCGCTTTTCAGTCCTCGATTCTCTCTCCGCTGAAACCGCCGTCGTGCTCGTCGAGCCGACGGAGATCGTCGACGAAGGCCGGCATTATCTTTCGCGGCTCGACGAGACGGCCGGCCTGTTTTCCGTCGAAGAGGTGCTCGCGAAGCTGACCGAGCGGCCGAGCGTCGCCGTCACGTCGCTGGGGGTCGACAGCTATGAAACCACCTGCCGCTTGCACGTCGAAAGCGTCGAGCGCTTCAGCGGACCGAAGCAGGCCCTGGCGGAGCTCGCGGCCGCTCTCGGTCGGGATGAGCGCGTGCTGCTTGCCTGTCATAACGAAGGCGAGCGCGAGCGACTGAGGGAGCTCATCGACGATTTCGTTCCGACGAACGAAAACGGGCGAAACGGCAAGCCGACAGACCACTCAACTCTCGACTCTCAACTCTCGACTCGTATCTCCCTCTGCCTCGGTCGAATCACAAAGGGCTTCCGGCTCGTTCGCGAACATCTGATCGTCCTGTCGGACCATGAGTTGTTCGGCCGGATCGATGTTCCTCGCAAAACTCGCAAGCCGCGTCACGAGTCGCGGGCGATCGAAACGTTTCTCGATCTGAACGAGGGCGATCTGGTCGTGCATCTCGTGAACGGCGTCGGACGGTTCCGGGGCATGAAGCTGCTCGAGAAGGGAGAGCAGAAGGAAGAACACCTCGAACTCGAGTTCGCGGACAGCCTGCGGGTCTTCGTGCCGGTCTCGCTGATCCATCTCGTGCAGAAGTACGTCGGTGCGACGAAGGCGGCGCCCACGCTGTCGAAGCTCGGCACGACGACGTGGGCGAACAAGAAACGCCGCGTGGCCGAGGCGGTGCAGGACCTTGCGTCCGACATGCTCCGACTGCACGCGGCCCGCGAGGCGAAGCCGGGCATCGCCTTTCCGCCCGACTCGCATTACGTCGAGGAGTTCGACGCAGCGTTCCCCTACGAAGAGACGCCCGACCAGGGCACCGCCATCGCCGCCGTCAAAGACGACATGCTGCGGCCCCGGCCGATGGACCGCCTGATCTGCGGCGACGTCGGCTACGGCAAGACCGAGGTCGCGATGCGGGCGGCGTTCAAGGCGGTCGACGCCGGCAAGCAGGTCGCGATCCTCGTGCCGACGACGGTGCTCGCCGAGCAGCACGACCGCAGCTTCAGCGCCCGCATGGCCGAGTTCCCCGTCGTGATCGCCAGCCTCTCGCGTTTTCGGACCAAGGGGGAGCAGAAAAAGATCGTCGACAAGCTGGCTCGCGGCGAAGTCGATGTCGTCGTCGGCACGCATCGGCTCGTGCAGCAAGACGTGTCGTTCAAAGACCTCGGGCTGCTCGTCATCGACGAAGAACAACGCTTCGGCGTCGATGTCAAAGAGGCGTTGAAGAAGTTACGACTCGAAGTCGATGTCCTCACGCTGTCGGCGACGCCCATTCCGCGAACGCTGCACATGGCGCTGCTGGGCATCCGCGACATTTCGAACCTGACGACGCCGCCTCGCGACCGGCAGGCGATCGAAACCCGCATCAGCCGGTGGGATCCGACGCTGATTCGCCACGCGATCGTGCGCGAGCTGAATCGCGGCGGACAGATTTACTTCGTGCACAACCGCGTGAACGATATCCACATCGTCCGCGACAAAGTGCAGGCGATCGTGCCCGAAGCGTCGATCGGCATCGTGCATGGTCAGATGGGCGGCGACGAGCTGGAAGAGACGATGACCGCCTTCGTCCGCGGCGAGATCGACATCCTGCTCGCGACGACGATCATCGAATCGGGTCTCGACATTCCGAACGCGAACACGATCTTTATCCACCAGGCCGACCGCTACGGTCTGGCCGACATGCACCAGTTGCGCGGACGAGTGGGACGATACAAACACCGCGCATACTGTTATCTGTTGCTGGAAGAGGGCAAGCCCCTCACCGATCAGGCCGCGAAGCGCCTCAAAGCGATCGAGGAGTTCAGCGAACTCGGGGCCGGGTTCAAGATCGCGATGCGCGATCTCGAAATTCGCGGCGCGGGAAACATTCTCGGCTCCGAGCAAAGTGGCCACATCACAACCGTCGGCTACGAACTCTATTGCCAGTTGCTCGAGAACGCGGTGCGGGCGCTCAAGGGCGAGCCGGCTCGCGAGCCGCTGACGGTGAACATCGACCTGCCGATCTCGGCGTTCTTCCCGAACGCGTACGTTCCGCCGGGCCGAGTGAAGATCGAGCTCTATCGCCGGCTGTCGAACGTCCGCAGCTTCGAAGAGCTGAACCAGCTACGCGACGAACTGCGCGATCGCTTCGGTCCGCCGCCCGCGCCGGCGGGGCGTCTGCTGGAAGTGAAAGAGGTGCAGTTGCTCTGCCGCAACTGGAAGATCGACGAGGTGCGGCTCGAAGAGAACCGATTCGCCGTCTTCAGTTACAAAGACGCCGTCAAGATTCGCAGCCTCGCGAAGCTCGTCGGTCCCGATTTTCGCGTCGTCGACGGTAAGAGCGCTTACTACGTGCTGCCCGATCCAGCGGCGACCAACGAGTCGCTGCTCGCGGAGCTGCGGAACGTGCTGACGGGACGAGTGGCGAAGCCAGTTCAGCCGAATGCTGCGCCGACGACAAAGCGTTTGGCGAAACAACGCGGCTGATCACCGCACGCCGAGCACGCGGACCGTCTTCAGCACTTCGCGGCCGGTCAGCAGGCCCGTGAGGTTGCCCAGGAACTCGGGCGAGAGGTACCACCGGCCGAGAACGTCGAACATTGGCTCGAGCTTCTCTTCGGTCATGCCGAACTTCGCCTTCAGCGTCGCGGCGTCGTCGGGCGGCAAGTCCTCGAACTGGCTGACGAGCAGGTAGTCGCCTTCGCTCGCGAGATTCAGATGCAAGGCCCGCAGTTCGCTCGCCAGCATCGGTTCGGCGGCGGGTGCGATGTCGAGCGGACCACCCGACAAGTAGCATTCCAGGATCTCCGGCTCCGACTCGACGACGTTCGCACTTGTTTCGCAGACGGCGTACAGCACCGCCTCGTCGACAAGGTCGGCCGCGACCGACTCGCAGGCGACATGCTTGGCCCAGGTCGCCGCGAGCAGGTCGAGTTGCACATGTGCCGGGACCGACCGCAAAAACGGCACTTCCGTCAGAAACCCGAAGGCTTCATGTGGATCACAGCCGACCTGATCGGCCAGGGCGATCCGTTCCAGCGTTTCGCGAAATGCGATCCGGAACGCCAGGTAGCACAAGCTGCTCTGAGGAAGAACGTCATTGGAGATGGTCAGCACGGTCGGCGTCTTTTCGTCGGCGCGTGGGAACCGGCAGAGCCGGATGAAAACTGTACGGCGGGTTCGCTGTATCCTCACCTCACCAAGGGGCAGACGCAATCGGGGGATCAGCCTAATTCTCAACGGGCGGGGTACCGAGCGGAGAAACGCCTTTGCCGCCCCTATTTACGGAGCAAACACCACAATCAAAACTCCTTGGCAGGTTTGCCTAAATGATGCTCATCCGGCCTCGATCAGGGTCAACTGTGTGAACTATGGCTGCGAAACCGTCACGATCCATCGCCGTCTGAGCCGCCGATCTTGTATGCTGCGTCGGCGACCGCGTAGAATTCCGCGACGATCTCCGTCCAGGCCGACGGGCCCTATTCCGTACAGTGTTCCCCTTCGCGGCCCTTCGGGGCCGCGCTTTTTTGTGTCACATGGCTGAAGACCTCTACCAAGTGCTCGGCGTGAAGAAAGACGCCACCGCGGACGAAATCCGTAAGGCGTATCGCAAGCTGAGCCGCGAAAACCACCCCGACGTGAAGCCCGACGACAAGGCGGCGTCGGAGAAGTTCAAGAAGGTTCAGGAAGCATACGCCGTACTCGGCGATGCCGAAAAACGGGCGCAGTACGATCGCTTCGGGCATGCCTTCAATCAAGCCGGCGGTCGAACGCCGCCTTGGGCGGGCGGTCCCGGCGGCGGAGCCGGGCCGATCGATATCGGCGATCTGTTCGGCGAAGGAGTGGACCTCGGAGACCTGTTCGGCGGTTTCGGCCGCGGACGACGCGGCCCGAGCGCCCGCCCTTCGAAAGGTCAGGATCTGCGGGCCGAGATCACGGTGCCGTTCCTGGTCGCCGCCGAAGGTGGCCAACACGAAGTGTCGGTGAACCGTGCCGGCAGGACCGAGCGGATCACCGTCAAGATTCCGGCGGGTCTGTCGGACGGCAGCACGATCCGGCTCGGCGGCGAAGGACATCCCGGCAGTGCGGGCGGACCCGCCGGCGATTTGCTGCTGACGATTCGCGTCGCCCCGCACCCCTACTTTCGCCGCGACGGCAACGACCTGAGTGTCGAGATCCCGATCACGCCCTCGGAAGGCGCACTCGGAGCGAAGGTCGAAGCCCCGACGCTCAACGAAGGCACGGTCGTCGTCACGCTGCCGCCCGGAACGAGCAGCGGTCGCAAGCTGCGTCTCCGCGGCAAAGGGATTCCCGATCGGAAAACGGGCACTCGCGGCGATCTGTATGTCGTCGCGAAAGTCGTCGTGCCTGAATCACTTACGAGCGAGCAACGCGAACTGTTCGAGAGGCTCAGGACGCTGGACCGCGACCCGCGGGTTGGATTGTGGTAAAGAGCGACAACCTCGAACGACGGCCCGTCGCCTTTCTTCAGTCTCCAAAGCGGTAAATACCACTTTTGAGGCCGTTCGAGTCGCTCCGCCTCAAGAAGGCGGGTAAGAGGAACTGTCAAATGTCGTGGCTCGAGTGTTGATCAGGCGGCGTCCTGCAGGGTTCCGTCGATGAAGGTTCTGCCTTCGAGGAGATGAGTGATCTGCTGGTGGCCGTTGAGGCGTCGCCAGCGTTTCTGAGCCGCCTGCGCCAGCTTG
>JACCRE010000321.1 GCA_013813775.1 Planctomycetaceae bacterium | reverse complement strand
GCGTCTTGGATCAGGAACGGACTCTTGCCCGCTCTCTCTGGAGGCGGCGCCATCAAGCCCTCGCCCAAGCTTGTCACTACAGGACCCGCGGTAGCCCCAAGAGGGAAATACAACTGTAATACTAGACCTTGTCGCGTTTCGATAATCTGTTGCAGAAATATTCTCTCTTACCGCATCTTCAGTGCAAACCCTCTTCCTATTGCATGACGCCGGAAGACAGGATTGTGTGAGCCGTCACGCGGCTCCCATGAAAAAAGCCGGGCCGCGAGCGGCCCGGCTTTTGTATTCTTCGGCAGTCTTGGGACTCGTCAAACCGCCCGCACGACGATCGCGGCACTTTGGCCGATGTTGGTGCGGTTCACGCTCAAAGCCGATCGCGTTCGCAGCCGCAACGGCTCGTCGTGAACGACGTTGATGCGGCAGCGAGGATCGGGAACTTCGTAGTTGAGCGTCATCGGCAGTTCGCCGTAGCGCAACGCCAGCACGCTGCCGGCGAGCTCGACGGCCCCGCTGCCGGCGTCGCAGTGACCGAAGTAGCTTTTGAGTGCCGTCACCGGGATCCGCTCGGCATCGTCACCGAACATGCGGTGATACGCGCGGCTCTCGACGAGGTCGTCGGACTGCGTGCTCTTGCCGTGGGCGTTGATGTGGCCGAGCTCGCTCGCCGACGAAATGCCGGCCCGCTTCATCGCCTGCGACATCGCCCGCACGAGACCCGTGCCGCCCGCCTCGTTGGCGAAGCCGGAACCGTCGTGACCGGAGCCGGTGCCCAGGATTTCGCAATAAATGTCGGCACCGCGGCGAACGGCGCTCTCATAGTCTTCCACGACGAACGTCGCCGCGCCTTCGCCGACGATCGTGCCGTCGCGATCAAAGTCGAACGGGCGGCAGGCGTGTTCCGGGTCGTCCGTTCGACGGCTGAGGCCTTCGAACAGGCTCATCTTCGCGATGTCGAGCGGCTGGATGTTGCTGCCGCAGGCACCGACGATCATCGCGTCGGCGGCACCGCGCTCGATGCAGCAGATCGCCTCGTTGATCGCCAGGATCGCCGACGAGTCGCGGCTGGTGATCGTGTTGTTCGGCCCGCGAGCGTTGTACTCGATGCTGACGTGGCACGCCGGCATGTTCGGAAGTTGCCGCAGCAGCCACAGCGGGGCGATGCGGCCCATCGCGTCTTCGCCCCAGCGCGTCGGCTGGAACTCCTCGCCGCCTTCCGAGCAGGCGCGCACGGCTTCAGCGAGCTCCTGAGGCGTCGTGGACATCCGTCCGGAACCGAAGACCACTCCCAAGCGGTCGGGGTCGATGTCGTCCCGCTCGAGGTCGGCGTCGCTCATCGCGAGCGCGGCCGAGGCGACACCCAACTGGATGTCGCGCGACATCACCTTGAGGTACTTCTTTTCCGGCAGATACCGCAGCGGATCGAAGTCGCGAATTTCCGCCGCGAGCTTGCTGGGCAGGTTTCCGCTCGGAATCGAAAGTAGCCGGCCAATGCCGGACCTTCCGACCGTCAGGCTCTGCCAGAACGCGGACTTCCCGATGCCGATCGGCGAAACGACGCCGACGCCGGTGATCACGATTCTTCGTTTTTGCACTGGTTCAGACATGGCTTCGATCCCGCAAGGCGCCCCCGCCCCCGACGACACCGGAATCGGCGTGTGTCGCCGTTGCTGCCCCGAAGATTCCCCATCCAGCGCAGAACGACTGCCAGTTCGATTGCGATCACGTCGCCGCCACGAAGTCCTATCGGATCGGTGGCGATGTCGCTTCAGGCGAACCTTGACACGCCGCAAAGGACGGGAGGTGGGGAACTGTGCCGCAACCGTTGCCGTCGATTCGTTCGGTCCCTAGTCGAACGAGCCGTGTGCAGAGGATGCAGCCGCACCACCTCGGCGTGACCGAAGCGGCCGGTTCTCGCAATCCGGCAGGAAACGCGCTTGGAAGGAAATATTCGGAGTGTCTTGGAGGTCGATCCTCGTCCCGGTCCCGCGGGACTTTACGGACCTTCCGCCTCGACGACAGCCTAACCCGCCGGTATTAAAACAGGTCCACTTTCACTGTCAAGCGGCATCTGGCGAATTTGGGGAAGATGCTGAACAGCGAAGCACGGTCAAATGTGCCGGTGCCACACCCCACTTACGGCCGCTCGGACCGGCCGTTACAGCCGCGGCTGCGATTTGATCGTCACGAACTTGCCGGCAGCGTCGGCGATCTCGGCACCGACCTGCCGTTGATCGTGGGCATGATTCTGACGGCGGGCCTCGACCCGGCTTCGGTGCTGATCGTCTTCGGAGCCTTTCAGGTTCTCAGCGGCATTGCTTACGGCCTGCCGATGCCCATGCAGCCGCTCAAGGCGATGGCGGCCCTCGTGATCGCCGGGCAGGCGACCGCCGGACAACTCCACGGAGCCGGCCTCGCGATCGGCGTCGCGATGCTGCTGCTGAGCTTGACGGGCGGACTGTCGTGGCTGGCCCGCGTGATCCCCAAGCCGGTCGTCCGCGGGATTCAGATGGGCCTTGGGCTGACGCTCGCCAACATCGCTCTTGGCAAGTTCCTGCCGGACCCTCATCTCGCGGGTCTCATTGGGCAATCCGCGATCGGCAAGCAGTTCGTTGCGGCGTGGCCGGGCTGGGAGTCGCTGCTGGCGTTTCCGGGGTATCTGCTCGCCCTTGCCGGGTTCGTGATCCTGCTCGTGGGGCGTTCGCATCGGAAATGGTGGGCCGGGCCAGCCGTGATCGTGCTGGGGCTGCTCGTCACGATGCTGACCGCCGACTGGACCGCCGTGGCGGCGGGAACCGGTCCGTCGCTTCCGCAGGTTCACGCGCCGTCGTGGAGCGACATCGCGATCGGCTTCGTGATGCTGGCGCTGCCGCAACTGCCGTTGTCGATCTCGAACTCGGTGATCGCTACCTCGCAGACCGTGGAGGATCTGTTTCCCGAGCGGCCCGTCAGCGTGCGCAAGATCGGGCTGACCTATGCGATCGTGAACCTGATCGCTCCTTGGTTCAGCGGCATCCCGGTCTGTCACGGCTGCGGAGGGCTCGCCGGGCATTACGCCCTGGGCGGCCGCACGGGCGGTTCGGTCGTGATCTACGGCAGTACGTTCTTACTGGCCGGCCTGTTCTTCGCGGGATCGTTCGGCGAACTCGCCGGGGCGTTTCCCTTGCCGCTGCTGGGTGCGCTGCTGGTCTTCGAGGCGCTCACGCTGTTGTCGCTTGTCCGTGAGCTGGCCGGGTCGTCGCGGGATTGGACGATCGCCCTGATCGTCGCGCTATGTGCCTTCGGCGTGCCTCAAGGGTATCTCGTCGGGGTGCTCGCCGGCCTGCTGCTACACCGCTTTTTACCACGCGGCGCGGAGCCGACGGCGTAACCGTCTTGGCTCAGAACCGCAGCCAGATGATCGCCAATGCCGTCGCTTCGGCGGCCGTCATGAACCAGGGCAACAGCCCGATCATGATGACTCGCCGTCGCAGAATCGGCCAAGCCTTCAAGGTGAAGAGGGTCGCACCAAGCGCGCATGGCACCGAGACGAACCAGATCATCGTCGTCGTCATCGCGGCGTCACTGTCATATCGCGACCGAAGAGTCAGGCCGAGACCAACGTCGCTCAATGCGTAAGCTTGCACCAAGCTCCAGCTCAGCGTGCTTAGAGCCTGTTCCGTTAGTTGGAAGGCGGGTATTGTTTTGGCGGGGTTTTTGGCGTTATGAAGGAGCATGGTGCCGGGAGGCGACCGGTGCGAACCGGAACCAAAACCCGAGAACCGGCGCGCGTCCGCCGGCGGCGCCGCGACTGGCGGATGCCCGACGAACTCTGGGTGAGGATCGAGCCGCCGCCCCGCAAGCCGCACCCTTTGGGCTGTCACCGCCCGCGGGTCAGCGACCGGGCGGCGATGGACGCCCTCTTCTTTCGGCTGCGGACCGGCTGCCAGTGGAACGCCCTGAACGCGACCGGCATCTGCTCGTCGTCCTCGGCGCACCGCCGCTTCCAGGAATGTACCGCGGCGGGGGTGTTCCGCAGGCTCTGGGAGATCGGAAGTTCGAGAGCTCTTGAAGAAATTCGGCTTCACGGCCCACATCCGCACCCGGGGCGAGGAGGCGCGGGCGATCAAGAAGAAAGCCGGCTTCAAGGCCCGCCGCTGGGTCGTGGAACGGGACCATAGCTGGATGAACCGCTTTCGCGCAGTGCTGGTCCGCTGGGAGAAGGCCGCCAACTCCCTGGCCCTCCTGCACCTCACCTGCGCCTGCATCGCCTTCAGGCAAGCCAGCCTATTGGGATAGGCTCTAAGCCTCGGCAACTTCGGCGAGGGCCGCCGGATCAAGGAAGCTCTTGAGCTAGTCACTGTGGGTTGCAGTGTCGCAGCGTTTTGGCGCCTTCGACTCAATCTGACGAACGCGTTCGCGGGTCATCTTGAAGAGGCGACCCGTCTCTTCCAGCGTGTAGCGGCCGGTGCCTCAACTGCTCGTCGAGGAACTCGTACGCGACCTTCCGCACTTCCGGCGGAAAGGCGTGCGCGCAATCTGGGTAGTTCGCTTGCAGCTTGTCCGCTGCACCAAGCCGTTCATACGCCGGCCGGGCGGCGCTGATCGTTTCTTTCACGCCGACGACGTCGAAGTTTTCGTCGTGCAGCGGACTGCTGGCGAGGAACGCTCGCGGTGCGAGTGACGAGATCAAATCGGGAAAGTCGAAGGGCATGCGGTCCGGATCTTTGCCGTACTCGCTGGCGATGCGGGGGAGGTAACGATCGCTCGTCCAGCCGGTGAGGTCGCCGCCGTAGTAGCGATGAAATCGCGTGAAGCCGCAGTTCGACACGACGGCTTTGATCCGCTCGTCGTAAAGGGCCGTAAAGATCGCCGTGTGCCCGCCGAGCGAGTGGCCGATCGCGCCGATGCGTTCCGCATCGACTTCCGGCAGAGCGCAGAGTAGATCCAGCGTCTGGACGTTGTCGCAGATCGCTTTCATAACTCCGCTGTCGTAACCGTCGCTCGCGAAGTCGTGCTGGTACTCGCCGAACGAGGGATAATCGGGAGCGATCGTCACATAACCCCGCTTCGCGAGGTGCAGGGCGATGTGCTTATCGGCGTCGTCGGCCAGCCCCGCCGGCTGATCCTTGCCGGCGGCCTGCGTCGAGTGAAACACGATCACTCCGGGGCGTTTCTCACCGACTTTGAGGTCCGCCGGCAGCAACAGATACGCCGAGATCGTCTTGTTTGCCGAGTCGGTGTGATACTCGGTCTTCTTGCGGACGATACCGCCGTCGAGCGTTTCCGTGCTGATGACTTTTGGATCGAGTGGAATGTTACTTCGTATGAACGGCCCGGCGACCTGCTCGAAGTTGGCGATCTTCTGTCGGCGGAATGCGGCCTGTGACGCGGCGGCATCGGGTTCGGCCGCGAAACACGCGATTGACGTCAGCAAGTTCAGCGCAAGGACGAAAAGCTTCTGCGGCAACACCATAAGTCACTACCCTGGTAACAACGGAAATCGAGTGAGGTGTCAGCGTGTCGGGAAGACTTCGTCCCGAGAAAGGCTATCATTGCAGCAGAACCGGATCACTTTCTCCCTGATGTGTCGTGCCGATGACAACCCTGCTTCAGAAAGCCATTGCTGCCGTCGAGGGGCTGTCGACGGAAGAGCAAGACGCCATTGCGGCCCGCTTGCTCGCCGAGGTCGAGGACGAGCGGATTTGGGAGCAAAAGTTCCGGAAGACGACGGATGACCAATGGGACCGGCTCGCGGAACAGGTTCGCCGGGAAGTCGCTGAAGGACTCAGCCGCCCTCTCGAAGACGCCTTCCCTGCGGATGAGCCATCGCCGTGAAATCGGTGACCACTGCCGGCTTCCGCGAGGAACTCGCGCGCCTTCCTGCCGCCGTCCGCCGACAGGCAGCGCGGGCGTACGACCTCTGGCGGGCTGAGCCGTTTCACCCGAGCTTGCAGTTCAAGAGGATTAGCCAGCGACAGCAAGTTTATTCTGTTCGAGTAGGCCTCAGCTACCGTGCGCTCGGCCTTTGGGAAGGGGACGAGATTCAATGGTTCTGGATCGGTCCCCATTCAGAATATGACGGGCTCGTCGAACGACTGTAGCAAGCTCCTGCGAGCCGCCGGCTTCATGCCGGCACCCGAACGCTACTTCCCCGCCGGCGCCCCCGGCAGCCGCTTCGCGTCCTGATCACTCGGCGGCTTGTCGAGCGATAAAAACGCGAACAGGTCGGCCATTTCTTGCGGCGAGAGCTGGCGTTCGAGGCCTTCGGGCATCAGCGACACGGGGCTAAGCACGTCTTCTTCGATGCTGTCGCGCGGGATCGCTTCGGTCTTGCCGCCTTGCAGCTTGAGCACGAGGCGTTGCGGCGTGTCTTCGACGACCAGGCCGCTCAGCACGCGACCGTCGCTCGTCACGACCGTTCGCGCCTGATAGCCGGCCCCGATCACGAGGCTCGGGTCCAGCACGTTCGATAACAGTTGATCGAAGTCGTTGCGACCGTTGCGGGTGATGTCGGGGCCGACCTCCTCGCCGTTGCCGTAGATCTTGTGACATTGACCGCAGACCTTGGCGAAGGCCTTTTCGCCGGCGAACGGGTCGCCGTGCGTATCTTCAAGTTGCTTTCGCACCTCGGCAATGACCTTTTCCCGCTCGGGGCTGCGTCCTTCGCGGATCGTACCCCAGATCGCCGTCGCCTTTGCCGCGAGTGCTTCGTCGTTACTGCTGACGAGCCGGCGGACCTGATTCACGCCCACTGCGTCTTTTGGGATCTGCTTCGCCTCGACGGCAGCGACGAGTCGCTCACCCCATGCCGGCCGCTGAGCCAGCAGTTCGATCGCCCGCGGCCGCAGTTCGGGTTCGAGCGAGTCGTAAGACGACAGCATGGCGTCGGCAACCTGCGGTGACTCGCTACGACCGAGCGCGGCGATGAGGCCGCCGCGGAACTCCGCAGAACCGGAGGCTTTGTCCGCGAGCAGCGTCGTGAACGCGGCGACCTCGTCGTCACCGCCGCCGCTCAACAGAGCCTGTGCCGCCGCGAGCCGGTCGCCTGTTTCGGCTTCTCGATCATCCACGATGTCGTGTGCGATCTCGCGGGCCTTGACATCGCTCCACGTCGCCCCAAGCAGCGCGGCATCGTGCCGCAGCGGACCTTCCTTGCCGATCGACGCGGCGACGATTGGCTCAAAGGCCGGTCGGAACGTGCCGACCTGATCGCGTCGAATCTCTCCCGTGGCGATCTTGTCGGCGAGAGTTCGCAGCACTTGTCCTGCGCTCGACGCGTCGTCGCCCTCTGCAAGAACGTTGACAATTCTTGCAATCGTCGCCGGCTGAACCTTCTCGGCGAGAAACAATTCGGCGGCGCGGACCAGCACCTCTTTGAGCGCCGGCGATCGATCCGCCGGCGAAAGTGCCGCTGTGTGATCGAGGATCGTCGCGATCGCGAGCGTGATCTGCCCTTTGACGTTCTGCCATACGATCGTTGGTATGAGCGGGTCGTCGCCGGCGGTCGCCAGAAGATCGAAATAAGCGATTGCGGTGATGTTTTCTGAAGATCCGTCCGGCCCACGCGGCCCGAACTGAGGGCGACCATGCCTGGCGGCCGTTGCGACTTGCAGCCGAACGTCGGGAGACGGGTCTTTCGCCAGCGACCACACTTTCGACCAGGGATTCCAGGATTCAGGCTTCCCCGCGAAGGTCATCGGTCGATGGGACGAAGGTCTACGGCGCGATCGCTGATCGCTCCGTAGTTCGCTGCCCCTGTTGGCCAATGCCCGCACGCCCCACGCCCGAAACGAGGCGTTGTCGTGATCGAACAGGATCATCAGCATGAAGTCTTCGACGCCGCCCGCCGAGACGAGCGACCAAAGGGCGTTCATGCGGGCCTGCTTCGATGGACCATGGAGCGCGAAATCCCACAGGTCGTCGCGAAGCCGCTTGTACGCGAGCGGCCCCTCCTCCTTCTGAGGACGCCGTTCGAGCAGTCGCTCTGCCAGCAGCCGCTTTGCCGTCGCCCTCAGAAAATCATTCCCACCGTCCAGCCGTTCAATAAGCTGCTCGTCGCTTTCCTTGGCGAGGTCGAAGTCAGCAGGCAGGTACGGCGTTTCCTTGTAACGCACGCGATAGAGCCTTCCGTGCAGGCGGTCCACCCCCTTGGGGTCGGCGCTCGCGTCCTGATAGCAGTGATAGCGGTCGTACCAGTCGAGCACGTACAGGCTGCCGTCGGGGCCGGTCATCTGCTCGACGGTCATGAACCAGACGTCGTTCGCGCTCAAGAAGTCCTCTCGCGGCTTGCCGAAGTAGGTGCTGCCGCGACGCTCGGTCACGTCGGCGTTGATGCAGTTGCCGTGGATGTTCCCCATCAGAAAGACGTTTCGCCATTCCTCAGGAAAGGCGTCGCTGTCGCAGTAGTGCAGGCCGCAGTAGGCCGCCATCTGATGCGTGTGCTTGACGATCGACGGCAGAATCCACGTGTGCGGCGGGTATGGCCCGCCCTGACGAATGTAGTAGCCGGTCTCGGCGAGATGCCAGAAGTGGTCGATCACGCACGCCGACACGAACAACGAGCCTTCGTCGTCAAAGGCGATGCCCCAGGGGTTGCTCGTGCCCTCGGCGAACAGTTCGAACTTCCGCGTGACGGGGTGAATCCGAAAGACGGCGCAGGTGAAGTCGAACGTCTCGCCGTCTTGCGTAACCTTCGCCGGGTTGAAGACGCCGTTGAGGCCGTAGAGCCAGCCGTCCGGTCCCCAAGTCAGGCTGTTGGGCAACTCATGCGTGTCGTCGCGGCCGAAGCCGGTGACGACGACTTCACGTTCGTCGGCCTTGCCGTCGCCGTCGGTGTCTCGCAGAAAGAGAATGTCCGGAGCGTTCGCGACCCAGACCCCGCCGTGACCGACGGCGATGCCGCTGGGAATGTTCAGGCCGTCGGCGTAGACCCACGTCTTGTCGACCTTGCCGTCGCGGTCGGTGTCTTCCAGCACCTTGATGCGATCACGTCCCACGCCCGGTTCATGCCGCGGGTATTCGAGACTCTCGCAGACCCAGAACCGCCCCTGTTCGTCGATCGTCATCGCCACCGGATTGACGAGGTCCGGCTCCGACGCCACAAGCTCGACGGTGAAGCCCTCCGGCACTTCCATCGCGGCGATGGCTTGCTGCGGCGATTTCGGCGGACCGGGCGGCTTCGATTGCCGCCGCGGAATGAACGGCTCTTGCGCGACGACGGTCGCGGCGAGTCCAACAACCAGCGTCGAAAGCACCAGTGAGCGCACCGGGAACCTCCAGAAGATTCGTCGTAAACGAGGAACGTTCAGCGTAGGCGGCCCGATAGGCAATCGCAACGACTCCGCCGGTTCCGGCCGCGAGGCGAAACGGTTCGAAGAGGAGAAAACCGCCAAGACGCCAAGAGCGCCAAGGAGGCGCGAAGAATCTCTTTCCAAGCGGTCGGCTCTTCGCGCTCTATGTGATCTCCGTGGTTCACTTCCTTCAAGGCGGGTCCGATGGCAATCCGTCGAGCCGACTTGGCGTCTTGGCGACTTGGCGGTTCAATTCGTGCATGTCACTCACGCTCAAGAATCCGCACAGTGTTCTCGCCGCGTTCGAGGCCCGCCCTGGGGCGGTCGTTTCGGTCACCGTCACGAGCCTCAAGCCGACCGCGGCCTGGGGCGAGGCGGCCGACGCCGCGCGTTCGCACGGAGTGCCGGTGAAGATCAGCACCGAGCGGCCGCACGGCGGACGGAAGCCGGTCGGCGAGAAGCAGGGGCGGACGGGCGGAAGCGAAGCCGTGGTGCGAGAACGGCCATCCGTCTCACCGCAGGAACTCTTCAACGACGTCGATCAGAACCGGCCCGACGTCTGGCTCGCCCTCGATCAGGTTCAGGATCCGCATAATCTGGGCGCGGTGTTCCGCACGGCGGCGTTCTTCGGCGTGAAAGGCATTCTGCTCACTCGCGATCGCTCGGCACCGATGTCGTCCGTCGTCTACGACACCGCCACGGGGGGCGTCGAGCACGTCGGGCATGCGCTGGTCGCGAACCTGCGCAGCGGCTTAGAGACGGCGAAGAAGGCGGGCCTGTGGGTGCTGGGTTCCAGCGAGCACGACGGGCAGGACGTGTTCGAGATCCCCCGCGACCGCCCCTGGCTGCTCGTGCTCGGCAACGAGATGTCCGGCATGCGCCGCCTCACCGGCGAGACCTGCGACATGACCTGCCGCCTGACCCCGCGCGGCGGAGTGACGAGCCTGAACGTCTCAGTCGCCGCCGGCGCGCTCGTGGCGGCGTTATGCCGGGAGTGAGGCTGCGGCTGAAGTTAGCTCATCGACGAAAGACGCCATCGACCTGCGTCGAGTTCGATGGTATCTCGTTGTTTCAGGTGAGACTGCGCGGAACGCGCAACATGCTTCCAGCGCTTCCCGAAGCGAACGCCGTCGATGATGCGATCGACGGCGTCATCGCAAAGATCAGGATGCATCGCCTGAATTCGCGGATGAAGCTCTCGCGTCGTCAGTGGCCCTTCCCGCTCCAGGAGATATTCGATTGTACGCTCGAACGCGGTCGTCATCGCGCCGCCGCGAACTCGAAGACCAACGAGTTGATCCTCAGCTTCATGAAGCCGTCGCTGGAATTGGCGTTGACGGGACTTCGCAACCGTTGCCTGTTGCGCCCGAAAGGCACTTACAAGTTCCTTGCCGATCTCGGAATACGCCTCAAGCTGCGATCGATCAACGACGGTGCCGAGACGTGCATACGCGGCGATGTCGCCGCGGATCAGCTGCACTTCGTCAGATCGATTCGTCTCGATTCCATACTCGTAATTGCGGAAGAGTCCACCGGCGGTTCCGGACGTGACGATTGCGACTCGCAAATCCGCGACGTAAACCTTGGCGTGAATTCGCGGGAGGTGGCAAATCCTAAAGACGCTCGTGACGTCGAAGAAGCTTAAGAGTGCCTCTGGGGCGATAAGCGACTGACAGACATTGAGTGGCGACAGATCCGTCAAGAGAGTGAGGCTTCCGCACGACCGGAAACTCTCGCTCAAGCTCTTGACGAGCAGGTTCACTCCTTCAACGCGGATGAAAGGTGAGCAGACGAAAAGATCCTGCTCAGCCGTGCGACCGAGTGCCGTCAGCCGCTCCGCCCAGCCGCGTGAAAGGCCGATCATGTAAAGTGAATTTCCTGACGTGACGAGAGAGCCGACTTGCCGCCTTGATCTTGGCTCTCCAGTCGCCTATCCCCCGCCACCGCGAAACACCTTGTGCACGAACAGATCGAGGTAGATCACCGTCGCCATCAGGCCGAGGATGAACAGCATGCCGGCGTAGGTCGCGGCGGCGATCACGCGCTCGCTCGGTTTGCGGCGGGTCACGGCTTCCCAAATCAGGAAGACCATGTGTCCGCCGTCGAGGACCGGAATCGGCAGGAAATTCAGCACGGCGAGGTTCACGCTCAGGATGCCGAGGAACAGAAGCAGCTCGGCGAAGCCCTGGTCGGCCATCTTGTAGGCGATCTCGCTGATGCCCATCGGCCCGCGAAGTTCCTTGATCGAAAGCTGGAACGTCAGCAGGTTCCGTAGCGTGAGATACAACTCGACGACGGTGTTGCGGGTGTTCTCGACGCCCAGCGACAGCGCCGCCGGAATCGAATCGGCCTTCAGCACGCCGTCGAGCCGATCGAGCACGACGCCGCGAGTCGGCATGTACCAGACGTTCGCCGCGTCGGACCACGGCGTGACTTCGACCACGCGGGCCTTCTTGCCGTCGGTGACGGTCAGCAGGACTTTACGTTGCGGATGCTGCTGCATCATCGCGAACGCATACGCGTAGTTGCGAAGGGTGACGCCGTCTTTCGTCTCCTCCATCGGGATGTCGATCTGCGTGCCGTCGGACATCGGTTCCGGCTGCGCTCCCGGCGGCAGCACGAGGCTCAGTTGCTTGATGATGTCGTTCTCTTTGAGTCCCGCTTTCGCCGCAGGGCTTTCGGGGGTGACCGAAAGCACGCGCGGAGCGAGATGAAACGCGATGCCGATCGAGGGGACCGAGAGCGGCACGCCGAGGCCGGTCGGCTGCTCGGTCCAGCCGGGCCGATCGTCGGGAACGACCGTGACGACGCGCTTCTCGGGGGCGCCGCCGGACGACTCGCGCAGAATTTCGAGTTCGACCGTCTGACCGGCCTTGTCGCCGAACAGGTACGGCAGACGCAGCGGATCGATCTGCCGGCCGACGTCTTCGCCGTCGATCTTGGTGATGCGATCGCCGGGACGAATCTTCGCTTCGTCGGCGGGTGAACCATCGACGACTGCGACGATTCGTTCGAACTCGACCCGCGCCCCGAGCGTGCGAGCCGGCGTGGGGCCGACCTTGATCTCGATGCGATCGGCTTTCTCGCCGTGACCTCCGCCGCGGCGAACGTCGAGCGTCACGGTCTCGTCACGGCGGCGAGCGAGCTGATCGATGAGCGTCGCGTACGACGTGATCGGCGTGCCGTTGACCGCGGCGATGCGGTCGCCCGGTTCCAGGGGAGGCGTCGCCGCGGCCGCGGCGGTTCCCGGCATCAGCGGAGATTTCCCGTCTTCGAGTTCGGCGACTTCAGGAGCCTGCGACCAGCCCAGGCCGATCTCGCGGCGGGTGCCCTTTTCCGGTTCGAATTCGACATCGAACGGCTCGCCGTCCACGTGTTCGCCGCGGAGCGAAATCATGCCGTTCGACAAAGCGACGCCGCGGATGATGTCCAAAAAGCTGTGCGCGGGACGCCCGTTGATTTCGTCGATGCGATCGCCGGCCCGAAGACCGGCACGCCACGCGGGTCCGCCGGTGACGGCCACGCCGGCAACCGGCTTGGGCACCGTCACGCCGATCCCGAAGGCGAACGCGAAGAACAACACGGCCGTCAGGATGTTCATCGTGACGCCCGCCGAAATGATCGCGATGCGCTGCCAGACCGGCTTCGCCGAGTAGCTGCGCGGGTCTTGCGCGATCTCGTCGCTCGTGAGCTGGCTGGGGTCCATGTCGTCCTGGCCCAGCATCTTCACGTATCCGCCGAACGGAACGGCCGAGAGGGCGTATTCCGTCTCACCCCATTTGCGGGCCCACAGGATCGGACCGAAGCCGATGCTGAACCGCTCGACATGCACGTCGCACCACTTCGCGACCGCGAAGTGCCCCAACTCGTGAAAGAAGATCACGAGACCGAGGCCGAGCGCGACATACACGATGTTCAGCAACGTCGCGGGAAGCTCAGCGAGCGAAACGGCGAGAACGAGAGCCGGCGCGGCGAGGCAGAGCAAACGGGAGACGGGGGATCGGGGGACGCTTTGCACGACGCGGAGCCGTCCGTCTCCCGTCTCCCCGGCCTCCCGCGATCCCGTTGTCGTGACGGTGGAAAACCTGTCTGACGCTCTGCATTACGCTCGCCACCGGCGGGCCTCCTGTCGTGCCCAATCGTCGAGCCGGAAGAGGTCCGACAGGCCGGGCGCGGGATCATAGTCGTGTGAATCGAGAACCGCGCGGCAAACCTGCGGAATCTCGAGAAAAGCGATATCACCGGCAAGAAAGCGTTCGACGGCGACTTCGTTGGCCGCGTTCAGCACGGCGCCGCAGCTTCCGCCCCTCGCTGCACATTCTCGCCCCAAAGTGAGCGCGGGAAAGGCGTCTTCATCGGGAGGCTCGAAAGTCAGGTTCCACGACTTCGACCAATCGAGCCGCGGACTCACGCCGTCGATGCGATCGGGCCACGTCATCGCGTACTGGATCGGCAGCCGCATGTCGGGCGGGGACAATTGTGCGACCACCGAGCCGTCGACGAACTCGACGAAGCTGTGCACGACGCTTTGCGGATGCACGACCACGCCGATCTGATCATCGCGGAGGCCGAAGAGCCATTTCGCCTCGATGATCTCGAGGGCCTTGTTCATCATCGTGGCCGAATCGATCGTGATCTTCCTGCCCATGTCCCAGGTCGGATGGGCGAGCGCCATTTCGGGCGTCACGTTTTCAAGATCGTTCCTGCGTTTGCCGCGAAACGGTCCGCCGCTGGCCGTCAGCACGACCCGACGCACCTCGTTTGCGGCGCCCGCTTGCAACGCCTGATGAATCGCGCTGTGCTCGCTGTCGACGGGAATGATCTGCGCGCCGGTGCGGGCGGCGAGGGCGTTCACGAGCGGCCCGGCGACGACCATCGTCTCTTTGTTCGCGAGGCCGACGGTCTTGCCCGCTTCGATGGCCGCCCAGGTGCCGCGCAAGCCGGCCGCACCCACGATCCCGGCGACGACGACATCGATGTCCGGGTCGGATGCGATGCGTTCGACGCCTTCCGATCCGAACAGAACCTCGGTGCCGTTGAACGTCGATGGCGGGATCGCGTTTCGCAGGCCGGCATCGGCGATGGCGATGCGACGCGGATGAAACTCTTCCGCCTGCGTCGCGAGCATCCGCCATTGGCGGCCCGCCGTGAGACCCACCGCCGCCATTCGATCGCCGTGATGCCGGATCACGTCGAGGCAGTTCGTGCCAATCGATCCGGTCGATCCGAGAACGGCGATGCGCTTCATGAGCCGACCGAGAGGGGCGAACCGAGGCGGAGGGGGACCGGAGCCTCAGCCACGGGCGGCGGAGCCGGCAGAGGGCCGGCGCGCACGTCCCGCCATGGACGGCCCTTGCGTCGAGACAGCCCATTCTAGGTCGAGCGGGAAATCCCCGCAAGCACGGTCACTGGCCATCCCAGGCCGTGAGCCAGGAGCGTCAGCGACTGGGGTTGAATCGTGTTTGGGTTCAATCCGGTCGCTGACGCTCTCGGCTCGCCAATCGTCCCACTCCCTCACCACTTTCGCCTGATCTTGTCCGAAAGTGCCGGTTGACCTAGCTTTTCGCCGCTTATGACCGAGATTCCTCATGCGAGGCGCGGCGACATGCTTCCCTTTCTGCCCTTCACGACGTCTGAACCTCGGCAGATCGCCGCTGCGAAAAATGCGCTCGCTCATATCGCCGAGTCGCTTGATGCGAAGTTCAGCGTGCGGCTGTGGGACGGCTCGACGGTCCCGATGGGCCGCGACGTGCGCCCCAACCTCGTCGTGGCCATCAGCGGACCCGGCGTGATCGGCTCGCTGCTGCGTCGGCCCACGCTCGACAATTTCGTGCGGCACTACGCGACGGGCAAGATCGCGATCGAAGGCGGCGACCTCATGGAGTTCGGCGACGCCGCCCGCGTCGATCGCTCGTCGAAGCGACTCAAGTCCGTCAATAAGGGATTGCTGCTCCGCAGCGCGTTGCCCTTCCTGCTGGCGCCGGGCGAACGCACCGAAACGCAGCATGAGTTCGCCGGCGAGCAGACGGGCCGCGTCCAAGAGAAGCGGAATAACAAAGACTTCATCCAGTTTCACTACGACCTGGGCAACGACTTCTACAAGCTGTTTCTCGATCCCGAGATGCAGTACTCGTGCGGCTACTTCACCGACTGGAACAACGGCCTTGAACAGGCCCAGCGCGACAAGATCGACATGATCTGCCGCAAGCTGCGCTTGCAGCCCGGCGAGCGGATGCTCGACATCGGCTGCGGCTGGGGCGGGCTGATCTGCCACGCCGCGCAGAAGTACGGCGTGATAGCGCACGGCGTCACGCTGTCACAAGAGCAGCACGACTACACGATCGAGAAGGTGAAGCGGCTGGGCCTCGAGGACCGCGTCACGGTCGAGCTGCGGGACTACAACACGCTCGACGGCACGTACGATAAGATCTCGAGCATCGGCATGTACGAGCATGTCGGCATCGCCAATTATCCGACCTACTTCCGCAAGATCTGGTCACTGTTACGCGATCGCGGCATCCTGCTGAACCACGGCATCACGCGGCGGGCCAAGCGGCAGAAAGGTCGCTTCTCGCGGATGCGGCCCGAGCACAAGCTCGTCGCCAAGTACATCTTCCCAGGCGGAGAACTCGACCACATCGGCCACACCGTCGAATCTCTCGAAGCGACGCGATTCGAGGTCCACGACGTCGAGAACTGGCGCGAGCACTACGCCCAGACGACCCGCTTCTGGTGCCAGCGTCTCTCGGCCCGCAAGGACGAAGCGATCGCCCTCGTCGGACCCGAAAGATACCGATTGTGGGTCGCCTACCTCGCCAGCGTCTCCTTCGCCTTCACCGACGGCAGCCTGCGCATCTTCCAGGTCGTCGCCAGCAAACAGGCGTCGAAAGGCCGCGCGGAATTGCCGCCGACGCGGGCGGATTTGTATCGGGCGGCGTGAGATGTTGCGGAACTGCCAGTTCAGTCGGTGAAGAACCCGGACCGCAGTAGCTCGCGGGGCTTCCTGATCGTTCGTACCATGTCGCGATTGGTGTTCGAAAGGATGCTGGCTCCCTCAACCCGCTGATCGCAGCTCATGCTTACGCAAGCTCAAGCCGAAGCCCTTATGGAGATGCCGAAGTACGTGGTCGATTCGCAGCCTCTCTTGTTTCCGGGGGCGGGAAACTCGGCGGTACTTCGCTTGAAGTCATCTGATGAGAAGGAATCGTTTCTGGTAGACATCAATCGAAAGGGCCGGATCAAAGTTTCGAAATGCACTTACCAGGAACGGTACGCCGTCATCGAAGTCCTCCTTAGACTCGATGTTGATGGACCTCCGCACGAGAATCCTGACGGCGAGGAGGTTCCCTGTCCGCATTTGCATGTCTATCGGGAAGGCCATGGAACGAAATGGGCAGTGCCATTGCCACCGGCATTTACCAATCCCAGTGACCTCGTGCGAACCCTCCGCGAGTTTCTGAAGGTCTGCAACGTTGATCATACGCTCGATATTCAGAGGAGCTTGTGATGCCTTCGGAATGCCAGAGGTTGGTCAATTCGTACCTTCAGTGGCTGCGCGAAAGAATCACCGTCGAAGAGGTGAATGGGGCCTGCGAGATCACGACGCCGTTCCTTGACCGTCACAACGACCGTCTGCAGATCTATGTTGTTCGACAGGACGGGGGATACCGTCTTACTGATGACGGCTATATTCTGAGCGACTTAGAGGTCTCGGGGTGTTCTCTCGAATCGCCGAACCGGCAGCGGATGCTGCATGTGATCCTTAGTGGATTCGGCGTGCATGAAGACGAAGGCGCGTTGTTTGTGGACGCCTCGATCGCCACGTTTCCCCAAAAGAAGCATTCGCTGGTGCAGGCGATGCTGGCCGTGAACGACATGTTCATGATCGCTCGACCGCATGTCACGCAACTGTTCCTCGAAGAAGTCGCCGGTTTTCTTGACGCCAAAGACGTCCGATTCACGCCCAGCGTGGAATTCACCGGCAAGACGGGGTTCGTCCACAAGTTCGATTTCGCGATTCCCGCTTCAAAGAAGTCGCCGGAGCGCCTTGTCAAAGCCATCAATCATCCAAGCAAGGATTCCGTAACCGCAGCTCTTTTCGCCTGGACCGACACACGCGAAGTGCGGTCTCGCGGCTCCCGCTTCTACGCGATTCTTAATGACCGCGAGCGACCGCCCAGTACTGAGATCAGCGCCGCAATGCGGGAATATGACGTTACTCCAATTGTCTGGAGCGCACGCGAACAATATGCGATTGAGCTTGCAGCATAGTTCTTTGAAGCGTTTCGGGGGATGAATTCACACATCTCTATCCCCATGCACCCAAAAGCGGTTAGGGACACGCAGTTGCTTCGGATGGGGGAAGTTCCTACCTTGGCTCAGGTCGCCAAGGGCTTGGGTGCATGGTTAGCTTGGCCTTGTTTCCGACTCAAGCCTTTCACCGATCCCCCGCTATGCCTACCACGACCGCCGACTCGGCTGCGGAAGTCGCCGCTGCCGATATTGATTTGGAGCGAGACGCATTCTGCCGGACGCTGATCCGGGAATTGTCTGGAACCCTCGAAGACGTGGTCGGTCTCGACGAAGCGTCGGGATTCGTATCGGTGGTCGGCCAGCGAGTCGGCGACTGGATCGACGGCGAGTATCGGCTCGCGCTCGGCGTCGATGAAATGAGCCGCGACCAGGTCGCCGCGGTTCTCGTGGACCTCAAACGTCGCATTCGCGGCGACTTTTTCCTGATCTCGGTCGACGACGAGAAGATCGTGCTCGGGAACCGCGCCTGTCCGTTCGCCGAGAAGGTGATCGGCCGCCCGAGCCTGTGCATGATGACGTCCAACGTCTTCGGCACCGTCGCCGCTCAGAACCTCGGCTACGCGAAGGTCGAGCTGCAGGAAGCCATCGCACGCGGCGACGCGGGCTGCCGGGTCGTCGTTCACATCAAGCCGACCGCCGAGGCCGCCGCGGTCGAGGGGCGAGAATACTTCAAGGGCTGATCCACCGCGTCGATCCTTCTGTTCGGGCCGCCTCGATGTCACCCGATGAATTTCGCCGCTTCGCCGATCTGTTCACGGAACCGTCGATCCTCGTCGACGGCGAAGGTGTCGTCGTTGCGGCCGCCAGCGCCAGCGCGGACGGATTTTTACCGTCCGTACGTTCCGGAACGAAGCTGGCGGAACTGTTCGACGACGCCGGCGGAGATCTGAGCGACTATTTGCGCCGATGTGGCCGCAGCGGCCAGCCGACGCCGGGGATGCTTCGCTGGGTCGATGCGGCGGGAGAGCGGCAAAGCGTTCGCTGCTCCGGCAGCCTCGTCACGCCCGCGAAGGTGCCCGCCGAGCGGCAGCTCATGCTGCGGCTGGATCTGAAGCAAAAGCAAAAGGAGAACTTCAGGCTTCTCAACCTGAAGATCGGCGAGCTCGAACAGGCGCTGCGCCGCCGTGAGGAGGCGGAGGAAGCGCTTCGGGCCGAACGGGAACGACTGCAAGTGACTTTGGCCAGCATCGGCGACGGCGTTGTCGTCACCGATGCCGAGGGGCGGGTCACGTTCTTGAATTCGGTCGCAGAACGTCTGACGGGCTGGTCGACGGCGGAGGCCCGAGGGTTGCCGCTGTCGGACGTCTTCCGCATCGAGAATGAACACTCGCGCGCCACGGTCGAAAGTCCCGTGGACAGGGTGCTCCGAGAGGGGCTGATCGTCGGTCTTGCCAATCACACCATCCTCGTCGCCAAAGACGGCACCGAGCGGCCGATTGACGACAGCGCCGCTCCGATTCGAATGAGGAACTGCCACCTGATCGGCGTCGTGCTCGTCTTTCGAGACGTCACCGATCGGAAGCTGATCGAAGAGGAGCGGCGAGAGGCCGATCGCCGCAAAGACGAGTTTCTGGCGATGCTCGCGCACGAGCTGCGCAATCCGTTGACGCCGATCAGCAACGCCATCAACGCGTGGCCTTTCGTCAAGGACGATCCGATCGAGATGGAGCGGCTGCGCGAGACGATGTCTCGCCAGACGCAGCAGATGACAAGGCTCATCGACGACTTGCTCGACGTGTCTCGCGTCAGTCGAGGAACCGTCTCGTTGCGGTTGCAACGCACCGATCTGCGGGCTGTGCTCAGCTCGGCCGTCGAGACCGTGCGGCCGCTCATCGAATCCCGGCGGCAGTCACTGACGATCGAGATTCGGGAGCCGTGTCCGACCTTACAGGGAGACGTCGTCAGGCTGGTGCAGATCTTCGTCAATCTGCTGGGCAACGCGACCAAGTACACCGACCCGGGCGGCCGGATCAGCGTGACTGCCGAGATGGAAGGCACGACCGCTGGCGCGCGCCGTGCCGTCGTTTCGGTCTCCGACACCGGTTGCGGCATTGCGGCCGAGATGCTTCCGCACGTCTTCGACATGTTCGCTCAGGCGGATCAGTCGCTCGATCGGGCGGAGGGCGGATTGGGCATCGGCCTGACGCTCGTGAAGACGCTCGTCGAACTTCACAACGGCACCGTCGAAGCCCACAGCGCCGGCCTTGGCGCCGGCAGCACGTTCGTCGTGTCGCTGCCCGCCGCCGAAGCGGCCGAGACGCCCGGCACGCCTTTGCCTTCCCGCTCCGATGCTCGTCTCCCCTCGCTGAAAGTCCTCGTCGTGGACGACCTGCGTCCAGCGGCGAAAACCCTGGCCCTGATGCTCAAGGGGATCGGCCAGGAGACGACGGTCGCCAATGACGGTCCGAGTGCGCTGTCGGCGCTTGAGAAATTCGCCGCGGACATCGTGCTTCTCGACATCGGCATGCCGAACATGGACGGCTACGAAGTCTGCCGTCGCATCCGAGCGACGTTCATCGAACGAGAAGCCGCTCGACCGGCCGTGGTGGCACTGACCGGGTACGGGCAGGAGGAAGATCGCCGTAAGGCATTCAACGCCGGCTTCGACAAGCACCTTGTCAAGCCGACGAGCGTCGATGAACTCAGGCGGCTGCTGCTCGAAGTCGCTGCGCGGCGGGGCAACGGCGATGAAGATCAAACGGAGAGGGACGGCGACGGGTGATTCGCCGTTCGAGCTGCAAAGGGACAGCCCGGCACTTGGTTGAGGGATGAGAGTTGAGGGTTGAGCGGAACCCACGCGGACGGCGGAACGCCCCCGGTGAGATGTTCAGCGCTCGAGACCTTCGACCGCGAGGAAAGTCGAACGGATTTTCAGCGAACGGGGTTCCGACAGAGCCGAGTGATCCCGGTAGGCCGGCGTTCCAGATCATTCCGCAGCGGAATCCCGACCCCGTTCGAGCCGCTTCTTGCGCTGATAAATCGCCTCCTGTTCGGCGAGAGGCGCGTCGGCGAGGCGGCGGCCGGAGGGGGCGAGTTCCGCTTCGATGAACTTCACGCGACCCATGAACTTGCGGTTGCTGGCTCGCAGCGCCTCTTCCGGATTCACGCCCCAACGCCGAGCGATGTTCGCGACGACGAACAGGACGTCGCCGACTTCCGATTCGATGCGTTTCCGACGCTCGGCGTCGGTCACCGGCTCGTCGGGCACGACAGCTCCCTCCACGGAGGCCGCGATCGCGGGAACTTCGCCGCCGTCGTAGAGCTCTTCGGCGAGTTCGGCGATCTCCTCGCGCAGCTTGTCGAACAGCATCGCGCGGTGGGGAAAGTCGTAACCGGCCTTCGCCGCCCGTGCCGTGATCTTCACGGCACGGGCAAGCTCGGGCAGCGCCGCTGGAATGCCGTCGAACACGCTCTCGCGGCTTTTCTCAAAGCGTTTAGCCTGCTCCCACAACGGCGAAACGTCGGCCGCCGTCGCGGCTTTCGCATCGCCGAAGACGTGCGGATGCCGACGGACGAGCTTGTCGGTCAGCCCCTCGATCACCGGCACGACGTCGAAGCGGCCCTCGTCGGAGCCGATCTGCGCGTCGAGCACGACCTGCAACAGCACGTCGCCAAGTTCCTCGACGATCGCGTCGTCGTCGCCGCTGTCGATCGCTTCGAGCAGCTCGTAGGTCTCCTCGAGCGTGTAAGGCTTGATCGTGTCGAGCGTCTGCTGACGATCCCACGGACAGCCCTCCGGCGACCGCAGCTTCGCGACGACCTCGCAAAGCCGCCGGAAGGCTTCGCAAGCGGCGCTCGGGTCTGGCGGCGTGCCGGGGGATCGAACGGCGGACGGTTCGGGGGACACGAAGTTTCTTCCGGTCACAGGGATGTTGCGACCGGATCATACGGAGCACGTTCGCGAGCGTCAAAACGGATGCGGGAAGGACGAATCGCGGAGTCGGCGGTCCGTCATTTCCCGGCGGTTCTGCAAGCAAATGTTTCGCGATCGGGATTGAGCCTCACCGGCGGCGGTCCGAGCCGACGCGGCGTCGAGTCATTGGCAGACGCTCTCAAGGAGTTCAGAACGGGGCGTAGCTTTCGCAGCGTGCCGTCGTGGCACCAGGTGTGGAAGTATCCGTAGACCGTGTTCCAGGGCTGGAACTCGGGCGGCAGCTTCCGCCAGGGGCAGCCGGTCTGAGACTGGTACCGGATGGCAGAGACGACCGTTCGCAGGTCCGTCGTGCGACGGCGTCCGATGCCGGAGCACGGCGGAAGCATGGGCGCGATCGTCGCCCATTGCGAGTCACTCAGCTCCCCGCGATGAAGAACTGAATTGGAAGAGTTTTCACCGCGAAGCGAATGAGAAGCGTGAGCCGTCGAATCGAACATGAAGCACGACATTGGGATGCAAAGGAGGGGGGACGTGTTGCGCCGCAGCGATGTTCGAAGCTCAGTCGTTTCGCCAGACGTGGTTCCGACGACGCTCTTCGACGCACGACGGTCGCCTTGAGCCGCCGGCAATCGGTGAATCGCTCACGGCCGCACGCGGCGCATACTCACGATTCGGATGGCGTCGCAGGCGATTTAGATCGGGACTGAGCCAGCGACGGCACAGTTCCGCGAGCGGCAACCGCTGACGCGCGGCTTCGTCGCGCAAGACTCGCCAGTCGGCGACGGAAAGAGACACGGAAATCTGTTTGCGAAGCTGCGGGACGCGATCACCGTGCGACATCTCGATGCCTCTGGCTGGCGTGGCTGGAATGGGTGTGGTCGTGACAGGTCACAGACATCTCTCGATGCGGCGCTTCGCGGCGATGGCTCCTTCTGCCGAGCGCGCAGTCTTGCGCTCACCTCGACCGTCGAGAACGAGGAAGCTCGCCGGTCGTCCAGTCGGCGCCGGCGAGATGGCGTCGTTCCGTCGCCGGACGGTCGGGCGCGGCAGGCGTGTGTTTCACCGGCCGCGCTGGCCGCTTGTCGCGCTGCGCTGACAAGCGCGGGATGGTGAGCAGCAGGTCCTCGTCGAGCACCGAGTCCCGGCATGCCGGAACATCGAACCTAGGGTCGCTTGAGTCCGTCGAAATCCTGACTTCCCGCACCATGTGTCGATCCTTTTCTGCATTCGTCGGAAGAGGCCTCGTCTTGCCGCGTCCTGGAGAGGTCCGCCGTCAAGACGACCTGAACAAATATACTATACAAAAGGTCACATCTCAAGACGCATTCGCCGCCTCACGGAAGATGTTTGAGAAATCGCAAGTTCAACAACAGTAGTGCCTTGCGGAATGCATTCGACGCACATTGGACGGCCGTTGTCCAAGCCGCTGATGAACGTTGAAAAACAAAAAAGCCCACCGGTCGGAGACCGGTGGGCTTGGATTCGCTGCGGACTTCGCGTCGAGGCGCCGACTACTTCTTGCGGGAGTACTCGATCGTGAACATGGGCTGGTCGCCGCCGTCGACCATGTGGAACTTGAACGTCATGTGGTCCTTGTCCTTCATGGTCGTGGTCGTCTTCACCTTCTGCATGCTGCCGTCGGGGCCTGCGGCCTCGCCCGTCATCACGAGCACTTTGTCTTCGTACTTCCCGCGCAACTCCATAGGAGAACTGGTCATCGAGTCGACCCAGACGCTGACGAACTCCTTTTTGTTCTGGTCGTACCCGTCGATGCCGTGGCCGGTGAACTTCTGGCCGAAAAACTCCCCATCGAAGTCACTGGCGACGAACATGCCGCCGCAGATCGACTTGTAGACGGCCGTGCCTTTCGACTTCTGACCGTTGATCTCCATCACGGTCTCCCAGGTGCCGACCATTTCCTGGAGCTCTTTGTGTTCCGGGCCAGGCTTGGGAAACTCCTGTCCCTGGGACAAGCCCGTGGCGAGCAAACAGGCGACGACGCTCAGGATTCCAGTGCGCAACATGACTTCTCTCACAGTGTTCAAGGGGAGAACGAGCACGGTATGAGGACACCGCGCGTCCCAGGCATTGTCAATCCCTTGACAAAACAAGCCGTGATTCTGACTTCTCGCTTCACGTCCTTCACTTCTCATCCAACACGGCAATCGTCTCGAATTTCTGCCCCTCCAGCATCGCCAGGCTCGCTCCGCCGCCGGTGCTGACGTGCGAGACCTTGTCGGCGTAGCCAAGCTGCTGAATCGCCGCCGCGCTGTCGCCGCCGCCGATGATGCTGGTGGCGTCGCTTTCGGACAAAGCCTTGGCAACGGCCTTGGTGCCTTCGTCGAACGGAGGCAGCTCGAACACGCCCATCGGTCCGTTCCAGACGACCGTCTTCGCACCAGCGATGATGTCGGCGAACTTCTTCGCCGTCTCGGGGCCGATGTCGAGGCCTTCGTAACCGTCTGGGATCTCGCCGGCGTTCACGACCTTCTTGTTGCACTCGCTTTTGAAGTCGTCGCCGCAATGAGTGTCCACAGGAAGGACGAGCTTGCCCTTGCCCTTCTCGATCAACGACCGCGCGAGGTCGAGCTTGTCCTTCTCGACGCGGCTCTTCCCAATCTGCCCGCCCTGTGCCGCCTGGAAGGTGTAGGCCATCGCTCCGCCGATGAGCACCTCGTCGCACTTGCCCAACAGGTTCTCGATGACCTTGATCTTATCCGACACTTTCGCGCCCCCAAGGATCGCCACGAACGGCCGTTCGGGCTTCTCGATCGCGTCGGTGAGGAACTTGATCTCCTTCTGCACGAGATAGCCGACGATCTTCGGCTTGTTGCCCATCGCCCTGGGCACCGGAACCATGCTGGCGTCGGTCGGATTGTGACAGGTGCCGAAGGCGTCGTTGACGTACACGTCGGCCATGTCGGCGAGCTGTTTGGCGAACGCCGGATCGCCGTCCTTCTCGCCGGGCTGGAAGCGCAGGTTCTCGAGGATCAGGACATCGCCGACATTGAGCCGGCTGGCCTTGTCTTTGGCGTCGTCGCCCACCGTATCGGTCGCGAAGGACACGCGATTCGGCAGCAGCTCGCTCAGCCGGTCGGCGACGGGCTTGAGGCTGTATTTTGAATCGGGAGCACCCTTCGGCCGCCCGAGGTGGCTCATCAGAATGAGCTTCCCGCCGTCGTCGAGCACTTTTTTGATGCTGGGCAAAGCCTCGGTGATGCGACGGTCGTCGGTGATCTTGCCGCCGTCGTCGAGCGGCACGTTGAAATCGACCCGCATCAGCACGGTTTTGCCGGAAAGATCGATGTCGTCGAGCGTTTTCTTGGCCATGGGATGAGTTCACACTTTCGCAATGAATGGGTAGCCGCGGGCGCAAGCCCGTGGGTCAGTTGTGATTGGGACTGCCGCCGTATTGTCGAAGGCATGCAAAGGAACGCAAGCGAGGCGTCCGCGGCGATCCGTTGATCCGATCGACCCGTTCGAGCGTTGACCATTTCTGAAGGCCAGCAGACGCCGGGAACGTGCGACTCGCCCCCGAGATCCTTTCCCATTCGCCGGAGGCTCCGCGATGTCGAATACTCAGGGCTTTCTGTTTCTGTCGGCGATCTGTCTCGGGCTGGCGGCTCGCCCATACCTCAATACCTTCCGCCGCAAGGCCTAGGGTCTCGCACTCATCGGATCGGCCTTCGGTCTGCTCTTCGCGACCCGCAATGCGTCTCAAATCGCCGGCTCTTCGGGAGCGGATCAAGCCGCAGTGTTCGCCTTCTCACTGACGGTCACGGCTGTCATGATTGTGTTGTGCCTGCTGACGATGTGGTTCACCGACCGGCGTCGGGCAAGATAATCGCTGGGGCGCGGCAAGTCCGCTGACAAGGCAAAGGCCCGTAAATGTCGACGACAATCCGCCACACTGCCGACCTGATGACGGCGGAAGAGTTCTACGAGTTCGTCCACCGGCCGGAGAACGAAGACCGCCACTTCGAACTCGACGAAGGAAAGGTGATCGAGTTGCCGCCGCCACAGATTCCGCACGGCTTCTATTCTCAGAACATTGGCGCGCTGCTTTGGATCTTTGCTCGGCAGCGGAAACGGGGCTACGTCTGCTCAAATGACTCTGGCGTCGTGATCGGCCACGATCCGGATACGGTCCGTGGCCCGGATGTCATGTTCTTCGACGATGGAAAATCGGCGAAGGAAATCGCGCAGACCGGCTACTCCGACGATCCCCCAGTCCTCGCCGTCGAAGTTCTCTCCCCTTCGGATCGACCGGGACGTGTCGCTCGCAAGGTCGATCAGTATCTGCGAGCTGGAGTGAAGTTGGTTTGGTCGGTCGATCCAGAAGTCCCTGAGATCACCGTCTATCGACCAAACGCACGGCCCGAACTCCTCGGTAGCAATGACACTCTTCACGGCGGTGCAGAACTCCCCGGCTTCGAATGCCGCGTCGCCGAGTTCTTCGAGCTGCCCGGCGGAGCGCCTGCGGAGTAGAGCCGCGATGCCGCGTGCATCCGCTTTTCCTTGGCGTCCCCGGCGACTTCGCGGTTCAATGAACGTGCCTCGAACCGCCGGAGAAAGTGATGACGCCGCTCGCTCTCGCTGTGCTGCTTGCTGTCGGACAGGCGGAGCCGACTCCGCAAGTCGAGATCTCGCCGAACCCGACGCAGTATCAACCGGTGACGCTGACGTTTGACGGGCCGGAGGCGCGTGAGACGGATGCTCTAAACCCGTTTCGTGATTACAGCCTGAATGTCGAGTTTCGGCAGACGGAAGACGTGCCGCAAAGGTTCGAGGATCACTACTTCACGAATACTGTGCGGGGCTACTTTGCCGCCGATGGGAATAGTGGTGAGACGGGTGCGGCATCCGGCGACAAATGGCGTGTTCACTTTCTGCCACTGTCTTCAGGTCGCTGGTACTACAGAACTTCCTTTATTCGTGGCAAGAATGCGGCAGTTGATCTCACACCAGAGTTTGTGGACCTCGCGCCCAAGGGACTGAGCGGCCTTTTCGATGTCGCTGAAGTCGATCCGCAAGCCCCCGGATTCTACGGACAAGGACTGCTTCAACTGCCGGCCTTCTTGATCGTACCCGAAGACTTGATCGACCCGTTGAAGCCAATCAAGTCGTTGTCGGGTCGTGAACACTACTTGCGGTTCCCACACAGCAACCGCTCCTTCCTCAAAGCCGGCGCCGACAGCCCCGAAAACCTCCTCGCCTACGCCGACTTCGACGGCACGAAAGCTCTCGGCGGACCGCAGCCCAAGCGTGACGGCGAGTCGAGCCGCAAGGGTTTGCATACCTATGAGCCGCATGTGCGCGACTGGAAGGAAGGTGATCCCACGTGGCAAAACGGCAAAGGCAAGGGCCTGATTGGCGCTCTCAACTATCTCGCCTCGCAGGGCGTGAACAGCATCTACTTCCTGCCGATGAACGTCTCAGGTGATGGCAAGGACGTGTGGCCCTGGATCGACGAGAAGACGCGCGATCGCTTCGACGTTTCGAAGCTCGATCAGTGGGAGATCGTGTTCAGCCACGCCGACCGCCTCGGCATCATGCTGCATGTTGTCTTGATGGAGACTGAAAACGAATCGCTGTTCGAAGCCCTCGACGGAAACGGCGACGATGAGGGCGTTTCCTTCGCCGACACGCGCAAACTCTATTACCACGAGCTCGTCGCGAGGTTCGCTCATCATCCCGCGATCGCCTGGAACCTCGGCGAAGAGAACGGCGGAGGCGATGACCGCTTCGGCAAAGCCAACACGACGGAGCAGCGCAAAGCCTTCGCGAGCTATATTCAAGGTATCGATCCATACCACCATCCGATCGTCGTCCACACGTTTCCGAATCAGTACGACAAGATCTACGAGCCGTTGCTTGGCTTCCATGGAATCGCTGGCCCGTCGCTGCAAATGGGCAACGCAAAGAAGTCGCACGCCGAGACGTTGAAATGGATTCAACGATCCAAAGAAGCGAAGCAGCCCTGGTTCGTGTGCGTCGATGAAATCGGCCCCGCCGACACCGGCGTCGTGCCCGACGACGCACCCAACGCCGCCGAGAATCACAAGCTCGCTCGCGAAGTCTTGTGGGGCAACCTGCTCGCCGGCGGCAGCGGCGTCGAGTGGTACTTCGGCTACAAGTACCCGCACAATGATCTCAACTGCGAGGACTTCCGCAGTCGCGAAAACGTCTGGAAGTTCACGAAGGCCGCGACCGACTTCTTCCACGAGCACCTGCCGTTCGAGGAGATGGACTCCGCCGACGAACTCGTGCATGCCGACGGCGCGTTCTGCTTCGCGAAAGCCGGCGAGGTCTACGCAGCGTATCTGCCGAGCGCCGCGAAGCCCGTGGAGATGGACCTTCCGGAAGGCGAGTACGAGATCCTGTGGTTCGACCCGATTAACGGGGGCGAACTGCGAACCGGCGACGGTGATCGCACCAAAGGCGGCAAGCGGAGTTACATCGGCAGCCCGCCGACGTCTCCTGAGCGGGATTGGGTCGTGCTGGTGCGGAAACGTGCGACCGATTCGAAAAACTGACTTAACGTTTGAAACCGCAGAGACGCGGAGGACGCAGAGACATTC
>JACCRE010000314.1 GCA_013813775.1 Planctomycetaceae bacterium | reverse complement strand
CGCGGCGCTTGCTGGTCACGCAGCAAGCGCCGGGCGACGACACCTTGAGCATTCAAACAATCGCTCCGCAAACTTGGCTTTATTTATGCCGCCATCAACACCTATTCGAGCAGCGTAAGAGCTCGATCTATCGCCGCCGGCCCGACTTCGCCATTTTCGGAATCGGTAAGTATTCCTTCGCACCCTATAAGGTCGCGATCGCCGGCTTGTCGAAGGAGTTGGCATTTCGGAAGGTGACGACGCTCGACAAGCCAGTCGTGTTCGATGACACCGCCTGCTTCCTTCCCGCATCCTCCGAGCACCAGGTCGATCTGTTTCTAACTCTTTTGAACTCGCGGGCGGGCCAGGAATTCCTCTCATCGCTGATCTTCTGGGACTCGAAGCGGCCGATCACGGTCGATGTGCTCGAAGCTCTGAACTTGACCACGCTCGCGGACGAAGTCGGTCTAGGAAAAGAGATCGGCGACATAGGTACCTACGAACTGGAATGCCTGGCCGAACGATCGCCGCGACAGGGGATTCTTTTCGGATAGCCGGTGTCGGCGATCGCCGACATAATCGGGTCTCTCCGTCGCCCTCTACGATACAGGAGACGGTCGTATGACCGCCGTCGAGCAGGCGAAAGGCGCCGTTCGCGGTCTTTCCTGAAGAAGAACGTGCCGCGCTCCGGGCTTGGTTCGCGGAGTGCGATGCCGATGGGTGGGATCGGCAGATTGAGGCCGATGTTGCCGACGGGCGACTGGACTGGTTGATTGAAGAGGCACGGCAGAGCTTGGGAGAGCGTGCCGATCGTTGATGCTTCACATTCTTAGGGCCGATTCCTTCCTCTTCCGCTCGCCCTTCTTCCGCCCCGCGAACGTTCTGCCTTTCAGCGACTGTCACGGTGCCTCTAGAATGCGTCCTCGCTTTCGCATTTGCCGGCAGAGGAGCAATCGTTGAGCAATCCGCACGACATCCGCATCGCGGGGGCCGAGGTCAGCTTTGAGCCGGTCCCGTTTCGTGCTCCGCTGAAGTTCGGCGGGCGGGTCGTCGATCGGACACAACTCATCAATGCCGTCGTGACCGTCGAACGGCGCGACGGTTCGCGGACGGTCGGCAGCGGCAGCATGCCGGTCGGAAATGTCTGGTCGTGGCCCTCGAAGGTCACTTCGGCTGATGAAGCCGAAAGAGCGATGATCGCGTTCTCGAAGAAAGCGGCCGCCGCGGTCATCGGGGCGGGCTACGGCCATCCGATCGAGATCGGCGTCGAGCAAATGGCGTCTTATGAAGCCATCGCCGATGCCGTGCGACAGGAATTGAAGCTGGATGAGACGATTCCGCCGCTGGCGAGGCTCGTCGCGGCGAGTGCCCTCGACGCCGCGATTCACGATGCTTACGGACGGGCACATGGCCGCAACAGTTATCGGACCCTCTCGAAAGAGTTTCTCGCCGCCGATCTTTCGACGTTTCTCGACGTGAGTTTTCGCGGCGACCATCTCGATCGCTTCATGCTGCCGAAGCCGAAGCCACGAATGCCGCTCTATCACCTCGTCGGCGCACTCGATCCACTGACCGACGCCGACGTCGACAAGCGGATCGACGATGGGTTGCCGGAGACGCTTTCGGAATGGATCGCGGCCGATGCGCTCACGCACCTCAAGATCAAGCTTTCCGGCGACGACAGGCAGTGGGACATCGACCGCGTGCTCGCCGTCGATGCGGTCGCGTCGGAAGCGCAGGCGGCGCGCGGTTGTGAAACGTGGTGGTACTCGTGCGACTTCAACGAGAAGTGCGAATCGCCCGAGGTGGTCGTCGCCTTCCTGAAGGCGATCAGAGAGCGGAATCCGCATGCGTTCGATCGCATCCAGTATCTCGAACAGCCTTTGCCGCGCGATCTGAAGGTCACGCCCGATCAGCGCGTTCACGCGGCGGCGAAGCTCAAACCGGTCGTCGTCGATGAATCGCTGGTCAATTACGAGGCGTTTCTGGCTGCGAAGGAACTCGGCTACACGGGCGTTGCATTGAAAGCCTGCAAAGGACACACCGAGTCCTTATTGATGGCGGCGGCCGCCGAGAAGAATCGCATGTTCCTCTGCGTGCAGGATCTGACCTGCCCGGGGCAGAGCTTTCTGCACTCGGCGAGCCTGGCGGCCTGGATTCCAGGCGTCGCCGCGATCGAGGGCAATGCCCGGCAGTACTGCCCGGCCCCAAACGCCGAATGGGCCAAGCGGTATCCCGGCCTGTTCGACATCACCGACGGAACCGTCACGACAGGTTCGCTCGACGGCGAAGGTCTCGGCTTCGCGATGTCGTGAAGCGGCTCAGACTTTTTCGATTCGGCGGTATTTCGCCTGTGAAAGGCAGAAGATCCCGTAGGCGATGAATCCCACCGCGACCAGGATCAACAGAACCTGTCCGAAGGGTTGGGCGGCGACGATGTTGAAGGCCTTGCCGAGGCCCTTGACCTCACCCGCGTTCGTCCGCCAACCCGCCAGTGCTAGGAACAGACCGATCAGGCAAAAGGTCACTCCACGCGCCGACAGTCCGAATCGTCCGATCGGCCGTGCCCAGTCGCGCTCGGTCTGGCTCATTTCGATATGCTCGTAGTCGCGCATGAAGTCAGCCTTGTAGGCCAACACGAAGTGCCCAACGCCTACGCCGATCACCACGAGACCGGCGACCACGAGCACGATCCAGCCGCCCGGCCATTGCAAGAGCTCAGCCGCATGCTGGCGATTGCCGGAACCGCCGTCTCCCGACGCCGAAGAGCTACGAAACGCGGCTGTCCCCGCGAGGATCGCCAAGCCAAAGTTCGCGATGGCGCTGAACACGAATCCCGTCCGAACCGCCAGCCCTTTCCACTCGCGACCCTTTCGCTCGGTGTCCCACCAGGCTTGGGCCAGCCGCCAGACGGAATAGCCGACAAGCCCGACGGCGACGAGTCCAAGCAGAATTCTTCCGAACGGGGCCGTGCGGATGCTCTCGAGGGCATCTCTCGTATCTGGGGATCGAGCGGCTGAGAGGGCCGCCTGCACGGCGAGAATGCCGACGACGCCATACACGATTCCCTTCGCCGAGTACCCCGCTCGGGCGACATATTCGAGCCACCTCTCGCCTGGTTTGAAACCCGCCTGAAGAGGGGCGAAGAAACGCCGACGAAGCCGTTGAATCTTTGGAAATGCGTCGGACATGGAACGGTCGGAAAGGAATAGTCGGTCGGGGCTTTGCAAAAGCAATCAGTCCATGAGGTACTTTTCCTGACAATTCTCCGTCGTTCCCACACTCTCTGCGATCGGCCCGCAAAGCGAAACCGGGGATTCTCGGAGCAGCGAATTCCAGAACTGAATGACGAATACGAAAGGCATCGAACGTGAAGACGATTGTCTCCGGCCTCGGCCTGATCGTGATCGATCAGTTGGTGTTCGTCGATGCACACCCGCCGATCGATACGAAAGTCTTCGCCACGGATCATGTCATTCAAATTGGAGGACCGGTCCCGACCGCTTTGGCGCAGCTTCGGCGCTTCGGATGCTCCGCCAGAATTCTGGGATCGTGGGCCGACGACATTCACGGCTCAGCCATCGAAGCGCATCTGTGCCGCGAGGGAATCGACTTCGATCGAACCGCGTGCCGAGCTGCGCGGGCCACGGGCTTCGCGCATGTCTGGGTGGAGTCGAAGTCCGGCCGCAGAACAGTCGTGTCGTCACCGCCTGCCGGTCAACCGAGTAACGCTGCGGCGCAAGGGTTTGGTCGGCAAGCGAGCGTTTTGCATCTCGATGGCTGGGGCGGCGACGCCGCTGTGATCGCCGCGCAAGCGACTCGCGCTACGGGTGGCGTCGTCTTCCTCGACGCCGGCAGCGTGAAACCTGCGACCGAGCGTCTGCTGCCGTTGGTCACCGTGCTCAATGTGCCGAAGCGCTTCATCCAGGCCTTTTGCGGAAACGAAGACTCCGAGGCCGGAGCGAGACAGCTTCTCAAGCTCGGGCCGCGCATCGTCACCGTCACCGACGGAGAGCATGGCGCGGAAATCTACACGCCGGAACTCGCCGAAGGGGTTCCGGCGTTCCCAGTGCGGGCCGTCGATTCCTGCGGTGCGGGAGATGCCTTTTGCGGAGGGTTGATCTACGCCGTGGTCAACGGATACGAGCCGGTCGATGCCTTGCGCTTCGCCATGGCGACAGCGGCGATCAAGGTGTCGCGCGTGGGAAATCGAGAGTCGCTGGCGAGCCTTGATGAAGTTCTTCGGCTCATCGAAGAGCAACGCGAGCCGAGGGCGTCAGCCCTCGGGTCAAGCTCAACGAGGTCACCCGAGAACTGACGTTCTCAACTCGCCGACAATGCTCGTCGCGCATAAAAACGCCCCGGCCTGGGAACGCTCCCAGACCGGGGCCGGATATCGTCTCGCCGAGGGGGTCTCCCTGGGCGAGGAGGTGGCTGCCCGCTTGGGACAACCCGCCGGTTACCCGTCAGGCGAGGCCACCTCGCTGGCTGGTACACACTGATTTCACCGGACCACCTCCTTTCAAAATCGAGTTACCCCGCTACTGTCGGAGCCAATCTCGACATCTTCGCGGGCGACATGTCCCGTCGTGCTGCGTCGGCACGACACAACGTTTCTATGGTCGCCGCAGTTCCGCTGAAAGCAAGTCCGAAAAAGTCGCCGCCGACCGAAATTTTTGACCGCAGGCCGACCAGGCCAGCCCGTGGATTTTTCGGAGGCGATCCTCTACAGTTCCGGCGTTTTCCGCCGCGGCCGGGACGCCGCCAGCAGCCTGCGCCGGCTCGGTCCGTGAATCGTATGAAGATCGCCATCCTCTCCCGCGACGCGTCGCTGTATTCCACGCGACGGCTGAAGGAGGCCTGCAAGCAGCGCGGGCACGATGCCCGCATCGTCGACTATTTGCGCTGCTACATGGACATCACCTCGCACCGTCCTCGCATTCTCTATCAGGGCGAGGAACTGCTCGACTACGATGCCGTGATTCCCAGAATCGGGGCGTCGCAAACGTTCTACGGCACCGCCGTCGTTCGCCAGTTCGAGATGATGGGCGTCTTCCCCTGCAATGAATCGCAGGCGATCAGCCGCAGTCGCGACAAGCTGCGTTGCATGCAGTTGCTTTCACGCGCCGGTATCGGTCTGCCCGTCACCGGCTTCGCGAACTCGACGAAAGACATCGCGGGGCTCATCGACATCGTCGGCGGAGCGCCGCTGGTCATCAAGCTTCTGGAAGGCACCCAGGGCATCGGCGTGATTCTCGCCGAAACGCGCAAGGCCGCCGAGGCGGTCATCGAAGCCTTCCGCGGACTCGACGCGAACATCCTCGTGCAGGAGTTCATCAAGGAAGCGGGCGGTGCCGATCTACGCTGCTTCGTCGTCGGCAGCCGGATCGTCGCCGCGATGAAACGTCAGGCCGCGACCGGTGAGTTCCGCTCGAATCTGCACCGCGGCGGCTCGGCCGAACGCGTGAAGCTCACCCCGGAAGAGCGAACAACCGCCATCCGCGCCGCGAAGACGATGGGCCTCAACGTCGCCGGTGTCGATCTCCTCCGCAGCAATCACGGACCGGTCGTGATGGAGGTCAATTCATCGCCAGGTCTCGAAGGCATCGAACGAGCCACCGGCAAAGACGTCGCCGGCAAGATCGTCGAATTCATCGAGAAAAACGGTGCCCACGGGAAGACTAAGGACAAGGCGAAAGGGTGAGCGGGGGAGGGGGAGAGCGGGAGAAGAGAACTTCCCAACACTTAGGCACAGAAGACGCCTTGATTCTCGCTTGCGGTTACGCCGCGCGACGAAATCGCAAACGACAAGCGAGGAATGATTGCGGATCGAGCGTGGAGAGAGCCTGTCCCCCGATCTCCCCCTGTCCCGATCCCCTTTAGCTCGCCGTCGGCAGGATCATGTCGGCGTGCCAGAAGCGGCTGAGCTTCGCGACGAGGTCGAGGAACTTTTCGAGGTTCACCGGCTTCGTCATGTAAGCCTCGACCTGGAGTTTCTCGCTCGCCAGCCGATCTTCCTGGTCGGTCGAGGCCGTCAGGATCACGACTGGGATTTCCGCAAGCACCGCATCGGCTTTGATCTCGCGAAGCACTTCGCGGCCGTCCTTCTTGGGTAGGCCGAGGTCGAGCAGGATCAGGTCCGGCCGCGGTGCCTTGCTGAACTTGCCGGCGCGACGAAGGAACTCCAGCGCCTCCTCGCCGTTGGTCAGCCACGTCAAGCGATGCTGAACGTGACCGTGCTTCAGGCCGCCGATGGCGACGCGAGCGGCGGTGATCGAGTCCTCGACGAGCAGGATCTCCATCGGCCGCCCGACGGTGTTCTGCCCCATCCGTTTCCCCCACGGCCCGGCCATTCGCGCGGGCGTCAATGAACTTGGTCGGTCCGTCGATTTTATGACGGGGGGCAGTTGTTCGTCACCCCGGCAAGGGCGAACGGCGCATAAAAAGAAGCGATCCGCGACGCCGCACCGCTTCAGTGCCGAAACGAAGAAAGCGGGTGAAGGGAATCGAACCCTCGCCTACAGCTTGGGAAGCTGTCGTTCTACCATTGAACTACACCCGCGCAGCCGCCGCATCGCAGCCGTCGAAATCTACCCCCCGTCGAAGGGCGAATCAAGCTGCGCCGCAGCCTGAACAGAGCGGCTCTCATCGAGCGGGGCGGTTGACAACGAGTCGGCTCGCCGGAATCTCGCGGCCGAAATCGAGTGAGACCGTCGACGTCATGCCGGCGAGTTCAACTGTGCCCGCGACCGCGTCGGTGCGCACCTGAAGCAACTGATCGGGTAGCAAGCGATCGTTGGCTCCCAAGGTGACGCCCGTCCGTTTATCGATCGCTTCGACGAGCAGAGTCTTGCGATTCCCGTCGCTGCGATCGCTGATCCTCGCGATGGCGACGAGGAAGGGCAGCGGGTGCTCGATCGGATCGAGAACCGATCGTTGCTCCGTCGCCCGCGACCAAAGAATTTCTTCGCTCCGCCGATCGATCGCGATCAAGCGGCCTTGAACGTGGTTCGTCGAGAGCGGCGTGTCGTAAACGTAGTTCGCGAGACGGGTCTCCTCGAAACGCGCTGGATCCGCTTGATAGAGAGCGACGTAGAATCGCTCGTGGTCCGAAAAGACCTGAATCGTATGCGCGTCGGCGGACGATTGTCCGAGCGGGACATCGACCAGCGGCTGCGAAGTTTCCGGATCGACAATCAGCAAGCGTCCGCTGCCGAACAGCAGAGCCAGAAGATCGTCGCGAGTCGATGTTTGCAGCAGCTTTCCTTCGAAAGGCAGACGGAGATCATCGGCGTTCGTCGCGGGATCCCAGAGGCGGGCGACGGAACCTTTCTCGCCGGGCTCCACGAAGAAAAGTTTTCGTCCGTAAACCTTGCGTTGTCGACGATGATCGATCGGCAGCCGCCCCCGAGAAACTTCTTCACCTGTCGCCGTGCGGAAAACCGTGTACGACGCGCCGTCGGCATCGAGCAGCGTGAGTGCCTGCTCGTCGCCGAACAGTCCCGCCGAGTGATCGCCGTTCAGCCCACGATCGGGCGGCAGTTCGATGCGACGCCAGAGCGTCTCGCCGGTCGCGGGGTCCAGCACTGTGAGATCGCGGCGCGTTTGCACCGAGCAGAACGATGGTCCGTAAGGTCCGATTTGCGGCAACAGGCCATCGCGGCCCGGCAGATCGATCTGCCAGGCCGGGGAGCCGTTTCCTGCCTCCAGCATCGAGAGACCATACAGTCGATCGATCGTGGCCACGGGAACGAAATGCCCGGCCAATGGCTGCCGGTTGACCGAGGGAAACCGCAATCTCGCATCGACCGCGAACTCGCCGCGGCACACACCGTCGTTCAAATCGACGATCGCGAGTCGCGCCCGTCGGCTGTCGCCGCGATCGACGACTCGCAGAGGCTCTAGAAACCGCGTTTGGAAACCGCGCCGGGACCGGCCGAACGCCTTGCAGAGGCCGTCATCGGCGGCGGACCAGAGCTTGCCCGTCACACGCACTTCATTGATGTGTCGCTCATCGATTGGCATGCCGCAGGCGGACACCGCCACCCCGCAACGGTGCCGAAGCAGAGCGAGCTCGCCGTTTGCTTCTTCGGCGGTGATTCCGTCGCGACCCGCCCGCAACAGCAAGAGTTCGGCGCGGTGGAAATCACCGTCAGCGACGGCGCGTCGCGCCAGTTCAAGTCGGAGCTGCGCCGATGAGGAATCGTCGGGACGACAGAGCAACAACCGTCGGAGTTCGCCGTCGCTGAGCAGCGGGAGAGACGACAAGGGCTGGTTCGGTGCGAGCGATCGCTGATCCAGTCGTCGGAGCACGGCGGGCATCCAGCCGGCGACCGTGACGAGATGCGTCGCCTCGTGTGGAGCCGCCAACGGTTCCGTGAGCTGCAGTTGCGAAAGTTCCTGCACTCGCCTTCGCGCTGCGACCGAATCATCGAATGAGAGTTCGTGTTCGACGGCCTCTAACAGAAACCGTCCGCGACAGTCGGGCGTCTCGCTGAGACGGTCGAGTTCCGCCAGCGTCGCCGACGCTTCGCTTTCCGCCTGCTGCGGAAGTCGCAAGTAGTGCAGTTCTCGCAGAAGTCGCTTCGCTTCGTGCTGTTGCGGTCCGCTCGCAGCGGCGCTCACGACCGTTTCGAGTTTCGTCTGTGCATGATCCAACGCGCCTGAAGCCAATTCAATGCGGGCCGTTTCCAGCAGGTCGCGTTTCGCTTCCGGCGACGTTCGTGCAAAAACCGACTCCGCTGTTTCCAGCCGAGCCACTTCGAATGCGCCGACGGAATAGATCGATCCGCCGTGTGTGAAGAGGTTGCCAGGCCGCCATTGGAGAGCGGTCACATCGGAAGAGCCATTCCCGACGGGCTGAAAATCACCGTTTCGTCGCGGCGTATCGAATCCGACACGACGCCCGGTGGCCAACTCGATCGCCGCGATCACCCCCGTCTGTAGCGGCGCAAGAAACATCGTGTCCGTGACGACGCCGGTTCCCGCTGGCGCCCCGAGGCGGACCGACCACAGCAGACTGCCGCTCACGATCGAGAGCGATCGGCAATGCGACCGTCCCGCCACGACGGCCGCCCGTTCGGTGACGCACGCGACGTAAAGACCTTCCTCACGCGGCGCCGTCCAGCGCGTCCGTCCCGTCTTCAGGTCGACGCAGTGAACGCGTTGAGAATCGCACGGAAGGAGAACGACGCTTTCGCCTCGCGCCACAATGGGAGCGACGACGGCCGCATCACCATGATTCACCGATCGTTCCGATGTCCATTCGGCGGAACCTGTAGCTGCCGTCTCGGTACTCGAATAATCGTATGCCCATAACAGCCTGCCGGTCGCAACGTCGACCGCCACGGCGAAGCCGGCGTTGGAACCGCAGACTGCGATGCCATCGATGACTGCGGGCTGACAAGGCGCACTCGCTCGCATCGGTTCGCCGGCCACAGGTCGCGGTACGAATCCCAGCGGCTGCTGCCAGACGAGGCGGCCGGTCGCGGGGTCAAGGGAAATCAGATTCAGCCGCTGTTGCTTCTCGGTGACGACCAGCAGCCGCCCGTCCGAGACGACCGGCGGCCCAAAGAAGAAGTGCCCGGCGAGCGGATCGGAAGCATCGGCACCGGAAGCCGCTCCGGCCGTCCAGACCGGGTGCAGGTCGGCAATCTCTGATTCCGGAAGCGGCAATGCGATCAAAAGATTCGCACGATCCCCGTCCGACGGCTGGTCATAAACCGGAACAGGCGACCGCGACGCGGTTCGAGTCTCGCGTGGTCGCACGGGAATTCGGTCGATGACGTAGAGATGCCGTCCGTCGGTGGAAAGGCTGCCGAGCACGCCGTTGCCGCCGTAATTCTCTTCAAATCGCGACAGGTCATGCAGATCCCTGACCCCGCTGGTATCGCTTGCCGCCAAGGCTGCGACTCCCGGCAAGGGAGCGTTCCAGATGATGTTTCCTGCCGCGGCATCGAACGCCGTCAGCCCGGAGGGATTGCGAACGACGACCTGTCCCTTGAGGAACACCGCTCCCGTCGGCGTTGCGAGCGGGCGCGCCTCTCCACGGCGGTTCCCCGACCAGAGTTCGTCGAGAGCCGACGACGACTGCTGCGCCGAATGCTGCCAGACCGGCGGAAAAGCCGGTGGCGTCAGACCAGGGGCAGCGGTTCCGGCACGGCCTGTGGTCGCGATCGGCGGCGACCAGTGATCGATGCCGCCCATCAACGAAGACAAAGTCGCCGTCTTCCCAGCGGCCCGTACCGTCGCTTCGCTGTAGCGGACGGCAAGTTCCGACGCCTGTCCGTCCTGTCCGGTCCGTCGAAGCGCCACGATGGCTCGTGCCACAAGGGCCGGAGTCACACGATGTGAGTTCACCGGATCATCGAGAAGTTCGTTCCAGAGTCGTGCCGCGGCGCCGAAGTCGCCGCGATCAAACGCAATGGCCGCGAGGCGATCCACGGCACGAAATCCGGGATCGGTGGAAGGATACCGCCGCGTGACCTCGCGAAGGGCGTCGACATCCTGGCGTTCGCACGCCTTATTGAACGCGGCGGCGGCGGCCGTCGTCTGCTGAGACTCGTAGAGCCGCCGGCTCACCGTCGGCAATTCTCCTAACACCGATCGGACGGCCAAACGGGCACCGGATACGCCGTCGGCGGTGGTTACGAAACTATCCGACGTGCCATCCAGAACCTGTTGCAGGAACGAAACGCCTTCGATCGTCCGTCCGGCTTCGAAGGATTGCCTGGCTCGTTCCAGGGCGAGATGGTCGGCTCGTGCGCTGTAGAGTTGAGCGGTCGGCCGAGCATCGACGCCTTGAGAAGGCTGACCCTGTGCTGCGACATCGTGCAGAAGGATCGCAACGCCTGTGAGCAACATCCGCCGCATGCAGCCTGCTGCGGAACCCGGGTGACTGTGACTGAGCGGTAGGGCAACGGGGCGCGTCATGCGGCCTCCTTATCGCCAGAATCTCCGGATCGGGATCGCTCGAGGCTGCCGGAGGTTAGCAGGCGTTGATCCTTCCGGGAACAACAGTCTGCGAGCCTCCGGAAGACTCTCCTGAAAGCCTACTTGCATCCCGGATACCGAATCCGGCTGCCCTGCAGAAACGAGGCTTTTCGCCGCACCAGCATCGCATGGATGCGGGTTCTGCGCATTTTGCAGGCCACCGCTATGCCGTTACTGTCGTGTAATTGTCAAAGATGACAAAGGACGCTGTACTTGCATGCTCATTATCTAGGCAGATCCGCTTATTCTCGAAACAGGCATCGCCGCTGTAACTGGCTGCTAACCGGGACGAACGAGAACGGCTACGAGACATAAGAAGCGCTGGCGTCGTAACTCTTCTGCCGACGGCGTAGCCCGGGCTTCTTCAGTGGAAAATGTGCAAAACGTCCCGCTGGCGGGCATTAGCCGCAATCTCGGGTGGAAGATGCGGCCGATCAATCACTACAACCCCTCCGAGTGGACGCACCGACGCAGCGATCCGGTGGAACCCCACGTCGAGACGCCGACAGTCCAAGTTTGTCTCGGGCCTGCAAGCTAGACCTTCCCTAGGCTCCAAAAAGGGAGTCTCCCGGCGGGAAAGTCACCAACCGTGGTGGGATTTCCCCGCGTCGCGATCTGCGAGAGATATTGGGGAGGTCGAGCGAATGCACCGCCGGCGTATTGATCGTGTGGCGTCTCTTGGACGAATTGCGTCGCGAGTCTGCGCCGTCGAATCCCTTGAATCCCGCCTGCTCCTCTCGGCGGTGACGCTGGATCCGGCGCTGGTGGCTTCCGGCAGTGCCGAGCCGGAGGCTCTCGCGCACGGCGGCGGGTGCTGCTGTCCCGGCTGTG
>JACCRE010000222.1 GCA_013813775.1 Planctomycetaceae bacterium | reverse complement strand
ACGGAGAACGGAGAATGGAGAATGGAGAATGGAGAATGGAGAATGGAGAATGGAGAATGGAGAATGGAGAACGGAGAATGGAGAATGGAGAATGGAGAATGGAGAACGGAGAACGGAGAATGGTGGAGGCCGCATCGTGCGGCATTTCGTTCTGTCTCCTCAATTCACCGATCTTCCATTTTCGCTCTCGGCATTTCCGAAGCTCGTCTTGAGCCGAATTCGGAGTTCGGCTACAAGACTCGCCCCATCTCCGCGCTGTTTCCGTCGTCTCCTCCCGCTCGATTCCCTCTCGCTGGCCCCGCGTGGTCGGCAGGAAAGGAGTCCGTCATGCGCCGCGCCCTGCTGTGCGTCGCTGCGTTCTCGCATGCGCTTCTGGCTCTCACCGCGAATGCTCAAGTCACGTCGTTTCCGTATGAAGCGGTCGTCGAGACCGACGGCACGCCGGTGCATAGCGGACCGGGCTTCTACGCGACGAACCGCCTGAAAAGAGGCGAACATGTGGTCGTGCAGAGGCATGATCCAGGCGGCTGGTACATGATCACGCCCCCGCCGGGCGAGTTCAGCCTCGTGAGTTCCTCGGCGATCCGCGACCTGGGCAATGGAAATGCGGAAATCATCGCCGCAGAGACCTCGGCCCGCGTCGGCAGCCGCGTCGGCAAGGACTTCGGGGTCGAACAGATCCCACTGACCGAGGGAGACCGCGTCAAACTTATGCCAGGCGTGGCCACGCCCGCCGGCTGGACCGCGATTCAGCCTCCGCGCGGTGAATATCGTTGGATTTCCGGCCGATTCGTCGTGCCGGTGCTGCCGAACGCACGAGACGAGCACGATGCCGATCCCTACGCCGTTCCGTCGCTGGCGAAACGTCCGGAAAGCTTCAACGAGGCGTATGTCGAATACGAATCGCTGAAGCCGGCGGCCAGTTCCGCTGGCCCGTCGCTCTCGCTTGAAGCGCCGGAGGTGATTTCGTCGCCGAAGACCGAGACGGCCTCGCAACTGCGAAACCTCGATCGCCAACTCGAAGGCCTGTCGCTCAGCGAGCCGACCGATTGGCCGCTCGACAAGCTGACGATCGACTATAAGCGGCTGAAGATCGATGCGCCCGCCATGGCGCGGCAGATCGACGTGCGACTCGCGCAGATCGCGAAACTGCGGCTCGTGAAGACGCACTACACCGACTACGTGCAACTCACGAGCGCGACCGACGAGCGTGACGCGCTGTTACTGGCGAGCGGTCAAGCGGTCGCGTCGCCTGTGACGCTCGCGCAGCCCGTAAGCACGCCGGCCGTCTCGATGGCGAGTGAACCGCGGCGTCTCGCGATGCCGCCGAGCGGTGGGATCAATCCCGTGCCGATGGCGCCGCCTGCGGAACCGAAGGAGAAGATTTCCGGCCCGACTCTTGGCCCGCCGGAGCTGGCGGCAGCTCCGTCGACGGCGCCCGTCGCTTTGCAACGGCCTCAGCCGACAATTCCAACGCCGCCTTCAGCGCCGCAGCAACTACCGGGATCATCTGCACCGCAGCCGCAACGTTTCGAAGCCGTCGGCGTCGTGCAGAAAGCGGTCGATCCGCCCCCCACGGCGCCGAAGTACGTGCTGGTCGCGCCGAACGGTCGCATCCTCGTGTATCTGCAGGAACCGCGGGGAGTGTCGTTCGACGGGTTCGTCGGTCAGCCGATGGGCGTCGACGGCGAGCGTCTCAAGCATCCCGAAATGACGACGCCGATGATCGCCGTCGAGAAACTGACGCCGGTGCGATTCTGAGTTGAAGCATCGTCAACAACATCGCACGAACGATGTGTTGCGGAATCCGATCCCCCTCTCCCTTGGGAGAGGGGGAAGGGGTGAGGGGTTGCCCCGCCGCGCCGCATTGTCGTTCAGAACATCCCTCGCAATGGATCGACGGACGCAAGCGACGAAGAGCGTCAACCTGCTCCCCTCACCCTCGGCCCCTCTCCCCAAGGAGAGGGGAGTTCTGTCGGGTGTAATAACGTGCTACGCCGTCGCGGCCGGCTCGGCGGTCGTGGAATCATCGGTGGCTTTCGCGGCGCGGGAGCCTTTCCACAGCCCCGTGCCGCGGCAGTAGGCGATCATCACCAGCAGGATGATCGCGGCGGGCAACGCGAAGAGCCAGCCGTACGACGCCGTCTTCGTGACCGGATCGACGCTCCATTCGCCGAGCTTTCCGCCGACGAGAAAGCCGATCGGCATGCCGATGCCGACCGTGACGAAGGCGAACAGGTTCTGCGCGCTCGCCCGCAAGTCCGACCGGCACGCCGAGTCGACGTAGAGCTGAATCACGATGATCAAAAAGACGTGGCAAACGCCGTGCATCGCGATCGCCACGAGCACCGCCGGCAATTCGATCGTCAGGGCGAAGATCAGGTAGCGTGCGAGCCAGGCGATCATGCCGATCAAAAACGTCTTCTTCATTCCCAGCCGGCGCAGGCAGAACGCCAGAAGCAGCAGGGCGGGGAACTCCGAAAGCTGTCCGACCGTCATCACCGCCGGCACCCAGTTTTGATCGATGCCCGATCGTTCGAGCAGCTTGGGCGCTTCCAGCGAGTACAGCGGCACGACGATCGCGAGCACGAAGCTCGTGGCGATCATCACGGCGAAGGTTCTGTCCCGAAACATGCCCAGCACCTGCAAGGGCGCGATGCCTTTCGATCGAACCGCCGGAGGCGATTGCGGCAGAAACGCGCAGAAGCTGCTGAGCGCGAACGACAGCAGCGCCGCGATGCGAAAGCTGTCGTCGCTCGACGGCGAGCCGAGCCAATCGAGCATGCGACCGTAGCGCAAGAGCGTCGTCTTCCATTCCGGCCAACGCTCGCTGAGCCAGCCGATCGCGTCGGCGTGCCCGAGCCATAGCGAGAGGAAGAGCCCCGACAAGACCCAGCCGACAGTGCCCCACATCCGCACGCGACCGAACTGCGTTTCGGGGTGCGGAAGATGCCGAAACGTCAACGCGCTGGCGACGGGCACCGTCGGAAAATACGCGACGGCGTAGAAGCCGACGAGGGCCGTCAGCACGCCGAAGTTTTCTCCCGTCTTGGCGTAGAAGTCGGTGGCCACCGGAATCGACAACAGCGCGAGTCCGCCCAGAAAATGGCTGGCGGCGAGATACTTCTCGGCCCCGAGCCAGCGATCGCAGATCTGACCGACGAGGAACGGCGCGACCCACAACCCGATCGCGCCGACGGCCATCAGTTCGCCGAGTTGATCGCGCTTGAGGCCCTTGTCGGCGAAGTACAGCGGCAGGTACGTGAGGATGGCGCCCGTGATGCCCCACTGGAGCATCCAGAGGACCGACAGTCTCCATCGCAACGACCACCGCAAACGCTCGGGCATACACCCTTTCCGCGCGAGCGGCCCTGTCGGCCGCTGCTCTCTGTGCCAGCCGCTAGAACAGCTCTTGCCTCTCGGCTGCCTCGAACGCCTCGGCCTTATCAGTCACAGCGTGCTCGCGCCGGTCTCGGAAGACCGCCGCGAAGATGAGCAGCACGACCAATGACGCGCCGGCGGGAATCGTCCAGATCGTTTGCCAGTCCATCGCGCTATAAGCCTGGCGTGTCAGCTCATCCTTCTCGGCTTCGAGCTCCTTCGCGGCGGCCGAGTTGGGATCGAGTGCTGTCAGCCGCTCGCCGACCTCGTTCGCTTCGCCGAGCAGCGTCCCCGTTTCGGCCGGTGTGTACTGCGTCTCGACGTAGCCCGCGATCTGAGCTCCGATCGCCATCCCCAGTCCAAGGGTCGCCAGCACAAGCAATCCTTGTGCTTGGCCGCGGATGGCCGGTGAGGCAACCTTATCCGTGTAGATTTGCCCCGTGACGAAGAAGAAGTCGTAACAGATGCCGTGCAACACGACGCCGACCAGCATCATCCATGCAATGTCGTCCGGAGTGCCGAGGGCGAACAGCACGTAGCGGATGACCCACGCCGCCATCCCGACGAGCAGCGTCCACTTCACTCCCAGTCGCACGAACACGACCGGCAGCAACAGCATGAAGACGATCTCGGAGATCTGCCCGAACGACATCGTGATCGGCGGGTTCGCCAGGTCCGCGGCGGTCACGGCGCGTTCCGCAAGCTGATAGTAGAACGACAGCGGAATGCAGATCAGGAACGAGCTGATCAGGAACACGAGATACGAACGATTGCGAAGCAGCACGAGCGCGTCGAGACCGAACACCTGCCACGCCGTCACTCGCTTGCCGGCGCTCGGCGGCGGCGTATGCGGCAGCGTGAAGCTGTAGACGCCCAGCAGCGCGGAGGCCACGGCGGCGAGCGTGAACTGATCGATCCGGTCGCCCCATCTCCAGGTGCCTTCAAGGGCGAATCCGCCGATCGTGAAGCCGGCGGCGATCCAGCCGATCGTTCCGAACACCCGCACCCAGGGCAATTGCTCGCTGCGCGTCAGATTGCTGAGCGCGAGGGTATTCGTGAGCGCCAGCGTCGGCATGTAGCACAGCATGTGGCCGAACAGGGCGAAGTTGATGACGCCGGGATCGGCCTTCTGCCGCATCAGCACTGTGGCGGCGAACATCAGCGCGGCACCGAGCAAGTGCATCACGCCCAGCACGCGCTCGGTGGCGAAAAAGCGATCGGCGATCATGCCGACGAAGAAGGGAGACAAGATCGCCGCCACCGGGCCGACGCTGTAAGTCGTCCCGATGTCGCTGCCGGAGAAACCGATCGTGCTGAGATACTTCGCCGCCGTGACGTACCACGCTCCCCAGACGAAGAACTGGAGGAACATCATCACCGAAAGACGCACGCCGACCGCGGGTCTGTTTTGCGTGTCTGCCATGTGAGGCTGTGCTATGCAACCGGATTTCGGGATTGGACTAGGCGAGGCCAAGTGGCCGTCGAGTCCCGATCATGTCGCCTGAACGAAGGCGCGGCAAGCAACTTTGGGAGCCGGCGACGTCGACCAGCCCTGACCGACGACGAGAGGCCGACCACATGCCACGCCGATCACTCTCTGTGGGCGTCGCGGAAGCCGGTCCCACCGGTGCCTGGCGGTTCATGCGGCATCGCAGCCGAAGCGCGGCAGTTCGCCGGCGACCGTCTGCACATCGGCTCGTCGAATCGTGCTCGCGCCGTCGGCAGCGGCGACGACGATCGCCATCTCGCACAGGCGATTGACGGCTCGCGGCACGCCGCCGGTCATCTCATGGAGCGCGAGCGCGGCGTCATCGTCGATCGTGACTTCAGCGTGCCTCATCGCTCGTAAGAAATGGCGTGCGTACGATGCCGTTTCCGTGCGGCTCAGCGGCAGTAACGTCGCCGTGACGCCGATCCGTTGGGCAAGCGCGGGAACGCGATTGAGATTCGCGATCAGCGATCGCTGCCCCGCCATGACGAGCGTCAAGCGCGCGTTCTCTCGCTCGCGAAGGTTGAGAAGCAATTGCAGCGATTCAAGCGTTGCGGCGTCGGCCATCAGGTGTGCGTCATCGACGACGATGACCAACCCGCAGCCTTGCTCGGCCGTCCGACGAACGCGATTCGCGATCCGCCTGATCCAGTCTTCGCGACGCCCGGAGGACGTCGGCTCGCCGTCGAGTTCTCCGGCGATGAAGGCGAGCAGTCCGTCGGCGCCGAGCTGCGGATAGAAGACATCGATCACCGTGTCGCCCGTCGCTTCGACACGCGACGCGAAGCGGCGCAGCAGCGTCGTCTTCCCCAGCCCCGGATCTCCGATGAGGACCGCGACGTCGAGCGCCTGCTCGAACGCGTAGGCGAGCTTCAATTCCGCTGCGCCGGCTTGTGACTCGGCGAAGAAGGCGGAGTCGCATAGCAGCCTGCGGTGCGGATCAGACATCGAACGTGGGTTCTCGCGGTTGCGGGTCGTGGACGTCATCACACTAAGGAACCGTGCATCGATCATCGAAGGAATCGCGAAATCGTCTGATGCGAGTCGCCCGGCGCGGCCGGCTCGATCGTGCCCGTCAACCAGGCGCCGGTGGAGTCGGCGGAACTCTGCGGGGCAGCGGCTGTCTCGTGACCGAGCTGCTGAAGCGAGCCTGTCTGCGGCAGGCGGTCGGCGGAAGACTCCAGATCGACAGGCACCTCAAGATGCGCGTTGATCACCGGGATTTCGTCGAGGTCGATCGTGTCGTCGAGGGAAAGCGGCGTTTCGGCGTCGTGATCGATCGGCGGCGGCGACAAGATTTGATCGCGATCGTCACTTGCGGACAACGCAATGCCTTCGCCGGCTGGTTCGACTGCTTCCGACTGTCCCTGGAACAGCGACCAGGCAACGTAGCCGACACAGACCACGGCGACAGCGGCACCGGTGACGCCTGCCGCGAGCCGTGAAGGCGGTCGCGAAGGCGTGCGCTCAAGAGCGTCGCGCTCGGAATCGTGCTGAGTCATCGGCCGAACCTCAACGGCGTCGCGCGACGCCGCGTTTCCCTCACCTTCGGCACAACCGGAACTCAGACTTGAGGGGATTGGCGGATTGTGAGAGTTGCGCGTGACGGAGACGGAGCTAGGAATACAGCCAGCCGAGATGGGCGCCACTGGCTTTGCCAGTGCGAATGCCCTGAACTGCGGCACTGGCGAAGCCAGTGGCACCCTCAAATCGTAGGGTCTGACCTACAACCCCAGCACGTCGGCCATGCCGTACAGCCCCGGCGGCTGCGAGACCACCCACTTGGCGGCGGCGATCGCACCGAGCGCGTAGGAATCGCGCGTGTGGCTGCGGACGGAGACCTCGAGCGTCTCGCCGAGCAGGCCGAACACGATCGTGTGCTCGCCGACGTTGTCGCCGGTTCGCAATGCGTGATAGCCGATCTCATTTCGAGGCCGTTCGCCGGGGCGGCCCGATCGACCGTGCACGTGATCCGTCTGACCCATCTCGTCGGCGACGATGCGGCCGAAGTGCAGGGCGGTGCCGCTCGGCGCGTCTTCCTTGAAGCGATGATGTCGCTCGATGACTTCGACGTCGACGCCTCCGGGAGCACTCTTCATGGCGCGTGCGGCGTCGCGCACGAGCTTCATCGCGACGTTGACGGCCAGGCTCATGCTCGGGGCGAAGACGACGGGCACGACCTTCGCCGTGTCGCGCACCAGTGACTTCTGTTCTTCCGTCAGTCCCGTCGTCGCGGCGACGAGCGCGACTTTGCGCTGCCGGCAGGCGTCGGCGATCGTGGCCAATCCGGCGGGGACCGAGAAGTCGATCACGACTTGCGCGTCGTCACCCAGATCCGATCGGATGGGCAGCTCAAGAGTTCCGACGCCTGCCTTCTCGCCCGCGTCGAGACCCAGAGCCTGCGACCGAGGCGATTCGATCGCGGCGACGAGCTTTAGCGACGGATCTTGTGAGCAGCCGGCGATCACGCGTTGCCCCATGCGGCCCGCGGCGCCGTTCACAGCCACGCGGAGACGATCCTCTGACATCATTCGCCTTGCACTGATTTCGAACGCTTGCTGGAACTCAGCGGACCCGATCCGCTCAGCGTGGCGATGATAACATGCGCGATGCGTTTCATGCGCTAAACCGAGTGCGACGCCAGAGCCGACTGTTCGAGGTTCAGCAAGTACTGCTTGCGCCGCAGGCCGCCGCCGTAGCCGCCAAGGTCGCCGTTCTTCTCGACGATGCGGTGACACGGGATCAGAATGGCGATGCGATTCATGCCGTTGGTCCGGCCAACCGCTCGCACCGCCGAAGGCGTTCCGAGGCTCTTGGCCAGGTCGTAATACGAACGCGTTTCACCGTAAGGAACTTCCAGCAGCCGTTCCCACACGCGTTGCTGGAAGGCTGTGCCGGGATACACCAACGGCACCGAGAACGTGCGCAGCGAGCCCTCGAAATAGCACGCAAGCTCTTGATCGAGCCGGGTGAGATGTTCGTTCGTGCCGACGACGGCCGCGCTTCCGAACCGGGTTCGCACGGTCTCGAGTTGCTTGGCCAGCATTCTGCGATCGGTGAACTCCAGCAGACAAATTCCCTCGCTCGTCGCACCGGCGATCATCGGGCCGAGCGGCGTCTGCATCCAGGCGATCGTGACGCAACTTCGATTGCCAACGTCGCCCGGCGTGAAGCCGAACGCCTGTGCGAAAGCGTCGCGGAAGCCGCTATGCGAATCGTAACCGCTGTCGAAGATCGCCTCGTCGAGCGGCTGGCCTTCGCGGATGCAATTGAACGCGCGCGACAAGCGACGAGACCGCGTATAGGCCTGAAACGTCATTCCGTACTCCCGAAGAAAATGCCGTCGGACGGTGGCGGGATCGACGCCGCGAATCCTCAAGTCGTTCTCGCTGATCCGCGCCGCTGGATCACGTTCGACCTCATCGATCAACTTCGTCGCCCAGTCGGGCTGATTCGCGACGGCCATCGGCCGACAACGCTTGCAGGGTCGGTAGCCGGCGAAGAGCGCGTCGGCGGCCGTCGCGAAGTATTCGACGTTCCGCGGCAGCGGCGACTTGGCGGGGCAGGTCGGGCGGCAAAACACCGCCGTCGTGCGAACGCCGATGAAGAACAGCCCGTTGTACGCGCTGTCACGCCGCAGATACGCGCGCTGCATTTCGGCAATCGGTGGCAAGGTCTTCATGCCGGAAATGTAACGCCGCACGTCGATCGCCGGCCACCGAATTTCGGGCGCGGTCATCGTGAGTGTCAGACGTGGGGGACATTGAAGAAAAAAACCGCCAAGCCGCCAAGGACGCCAAGTGCTCGGAGTTGCGAACGTCGAGCACGACGTCCGCGTTGATGTCTCGGCGTCCTTGGCGCCTTCGCGGTTCATTTCGTTCCCCGGGAAGAGGAGACGGACCGTGCGTCACTCGGATGCGTCGCGATGAACCGATGACGGTGAGAAGGCCGGCAGGCAGACGGCGACGTACTCCGCGCCTTCGTCGCCCGGGGTCGAGTAGCGCACCCATTCGCCGGCGCGCGTCAGCACCGCTTGGCCGGCGGTCACGTCGAATACGCCGCGCTCGTGCTCGACGCGAAGCGTTCCGCCCAGCACGAGCGTGTACTCGTCGAAGTCCGGCGTTTGTCCCGGCTCGATCCAGCCGGCGGGGCTGCTCATGCGCGCGATGCTGACCGCATCGGTCTTGCTGTTCACGCGGCCGAAGAACTCGCGGATCACCTTCGGCTTGTTACCCGCAGCGGCGACGATCGTGGGGGCGGAGATGAACTCGGGCATCGAAGCGACTCATGGACCCGTCTCCTCTGGGGAGAGGGGCAGGGGTGAGGGGACGAAGCGGCGGCATGACATCTGAGGCCGCGGTTACAAGGTGAACACTTGCCCGGATGAAATGGAAGCATCGCCACGCGTTAGACATCCCCTCACCCCCGGCCCCTCTCCCCAGGGAGAGGGGAGACCATGAATGATGCCGGAAGCCAGGCATGCCGTTATACGTCGCCGCTCGTAAAGACATTCAGCGAGACAGGACCACGCACCTCGCCGAACTGGTTGGCCTGGACGACCTCGTCGGCAGCGACATCGAGCGCGGTCAGCCAGCCGTCCTCATCAAAGACTTTGGTATCGATGCAGACCCAGCCGTCCCACACGAGCGGAACGCCCGTTTTTTGCGACGAGTGACCGCACACGATGCGTTTGCCGGAAGGATGCGGCGGCTCGTCGCCCGTGATCTTCTTCCAACGCAGCCAGTCGGCGTCCTGGAGTTCCAGAGGCACGCCCGGCTTCAGATCGGCGTGGATGAAAATCGTCGAATCGGTCTCGAGATAGGGCAGGGCCGTCTCGAGAAAGTCGAGGTGCCCGGCGGGCACCTGATCGGGATCGCCGCCATACGACTCGATCGTTTCCGCCCCGCCGACGCCCCACCAGAACTCAAGGTCGCATTCGGCATGGCGGCCGAACACGCCTAGCATCATCTCGTCGTGGTTCCCGAGTATCACCCGCACGTCACATTTCGCACGCGCGGCGAGAATCAACTCGATGACTCGCTTCGTGTCGGGTCCACGGTCGCACAGGTCGCCCAAGAAGATCAGGGTATCTCCGGCGGCCGGACCGATGGCGTCGAGCAATCGCTCGAGCGCGACGTCACAGCCATGCACGTCGCCGATGGCGATCGTCCGGCGGGATCTGGGCATCGTAGAGGCTTCGACTGACGGAACGATCACGAAGGCGGCGGATGGTCGTCCGTCGCCTCCCGAGGCTTACGCAATGGTCTGAAAGAAAACGTCCTTTAGAGAAAACGGAAGAATTGAGAACGGAAGAAGTGAGAAGCTCCGACTTTGCCGCCATCTACCGCCGTGGACGACTCTTCTGACTTCTCTCTTCTCAATTCTTCCTTTCTCCCTCAATAGTCCCGCGGCGTCACGCGGCCCTGGACGCGACCCGGCAAACCCACGATCCGAAGGAAACCTCCGGCGTCATCCTGGTTGTACGATCCGCCTTTCTCCATGCTGGCGATCGCTTCGTCGTAAAGACTGTTCGGACTCGTGCGGCTCCGCACGAGCATGTTCCCCTTGTAAAGCCCCAGCGTCACCTCGCCGGTGACAGGCTTCTGCGTCTGACGGATGAACGCCATCAGCGCATCCATCTTCGCGTTGTACCACAGGCCGTAATAGACCATCTCCGCGACCTCGGGCGACAAGCGATCCCGCAGGTGCGTGAGGTCACGGTCGAGCGTCAGTTGTTCTACTAATAAGTGTGCTGCATAAAGCGCCGTCATGCCGGGAGATTCGTAAACTCCCCGGCTTTTCATGCCGACGAAGCGATTCTCGACGACATCGATGCGGCCGACGCCGTTTCGGCCGGCGATCTCGTTGAGCGATTCGACGATCTTCGCCGCCGACAAGCGTTTGCCGTTCACCGAAACGGGCACGCCGCTCTCGAAGCCGATCGTGACGTCTTCGACCTTGTCGGGTGCCTCTTGCGGGGAGACGGTCATGCCGAAGTCGATCAGTGAATAGCCATCGGTCGTCAGGTCTTCGAGCTTGCCGGCCTCATAGCTGATATGCAGACAGTTCTCGTCGCTGCTATAGGGTTTCGAGGCCGTCGCTTTGACGGGGATGCCCTTCTTCTCGCAGTACGCGATGAGTTCGGTGCGACCCGGAAACGTGTCGCGGAACTTCTGCATCCTCCACGGCGCGATGATCTGGATGTCGGGCCGCAACGCCTCGGCAGCGAGTTGAAAGCGGCATTGATCATTGCCCTTGCCGGTGGCGCCGTGAGCGAATGCCTCGGCCCCGACCTCGCGCGCGACCTGCAGGCAGACCTTCGAGATCAGCGGTCGCGCGATCGAGGTGCCGAGCAGATAGAGGCCTTCGTACTTCGCCTGCCATTGCAGCACGGGGAAGGCGAAGTCTCGGCACAGCTCTTCGCGGACGTCGACGATCTTCGCGCTCTTCGCCCCGTTGTCGCGGGCCTTCTTCAGGATCGCTTCGCGGTCTTCGCACGGCTGGCCGAGATCGACGTAGACGCAGTGGACGCCCCATCCTTCGTCTTGCAGCCATCCGAGAATGACCGACGTATCGAGACCGCCGGAATACGCGAGAACGCAAGCTGGCATGGATATCGCTTTCGATCTGCTGTTGGTTCAAACCGAGATTATAATGAGGTGGGAAGAGCGATAGAATGAGAGACGGTTGATCCGAACCGATTCTCAACCCAGAGCGACCAATGGCGACCGCAAACACTTCGGCCGTTCTCAATATTCCCGATAATTCCGGAGTGGCCGAGACCGGCGCGATCCGCATTCCCGCGTCCGCCAGATCGCTTGACGGCTTCGTCGCATGGGCGCTCTCGGACGAGTTTCCAAGGCAGGGTCGGATTTCATTCCTCGGGGGAGAGATCGTCGTCGACATGGCCGCCGAGGAAATCCAGTCACATTCAAAGCTCAAACAGCGGATCGGAACGGCAGTCGATACTTTCGTGACGGCAGGCGAACTCGGCGAAGTGCTGCCCGACGGAACGCTCTTCCGGAATGAAGAGGCTGACGTCTCACATGAGCCGGACCTTATGGTTTGTCGCTTCGAGAGCCTTGAAGCGGGCATGATCCGATACGCCGAACGGAATCCGGGCACGGGGCGGGAATTGATCGTCGAAGGAAGCCCCGACCTCGTCGTCGAGATCGTCAGCAACTCTTCTGTCCGCAAAGACACGCGGGACTTGCGGCATCGGTATTTCGCGGCGGGCGTCAGAGAATACTGGATCGTCGACGCGCGCGGCATGATCATGACGTTCCACCTGCTGGTTCGCGGCGACGTTGACTGGCTGGAGTCGATTCCGGACGGCGAGGATTTCCGTCGCTCGGCGGTCCTGGACCGGCGGGTGCGAATCGACCGCGGGACGAACCGCATCGGAACGGTGAAATACGATGTGCTGATCCGCGAGTGACGACACACGCTTTTTGTTCGTCATCATGAAAAGAAGCCCACCGGTCGCGACCGGTGGGCTTCGAGCATTTCATGTGACGTTGCGCGAGTCGATCAATAAAGATCTTCGTCGCCCATGCCGCCGCCGGCCTTGCCGTGCTTTTCCTTCTTCGGCTTCTCGGCGATGAGCGCCTCGCTCGTCAGCAGCAGCGTGCTGACGCTCGCGGCGTTCTGCAGGGCCGTTCGCGTGACCTTGGTCGGGTCGATGATGCCGGCCTTCACGAGGTCTTCGAACTTGCCGGTCGCGGCGTTGTAGCCTTCGTTGCCGGACTTCTGCAGCACCTTCTCGCAGACCACGCCGCCGTCTTCACCGGCGTTGCTGGCGATCTGGCTGATCGGGGCGCGGCAGGATCGCAGGATGATGTTGTAGCCGACGCCGAAGTCGTGGCTCGTCGATTTGTGCGGCTGGATTTGCCCGCTGGCTCGCAGCAGAGCGACGCCACCGCCGGGGAGAATGCCCTCTTCGACGGCCGCACGGGTCGCGTGCAGTGCGTCTTCGACGCGAGCCTTCTTCTCCTTCATTTCGCTTTCGGTCGCGGCGCCCACGTTGACCTGGGCGACGCCGCCCGACAGCTTCGCGATCCGCTCTTCGAGCTTTTCGCGATCGTAGTCGGACGTGCTGTTCTCCGACTCGCGGCGGATCTGGTCGATGCGGGCCTTGATGTCGCTCGTCTTGCCGCCGCCTTCGATGATCGTCGTGTTCTCTTTGTCGACGACGACCTTCTTCGCGGTGCCGAGATCCTGCAGCGTCAGGCTGTCGAGCTTGATGCCGAGGTCTTCGAAGATCGCGGTGCCGCCGACCATGATCGCGATGTCTTGGAGCATCGCCTTGCGTCGGTCGCCGTAGCCAGGTGCCTTCACCGCACAGCATTTGAAGGTGCCGCGCAGGTTGTTGATGACGAGCGTCGCGAGGGCTTCGCCTTCGATGTCTTCGGCGACGATCAGCAGCGGACGACCCGCCTGCACGACCTTCTCGAGGACCGGCACGAGATCCTTGACGCTCGTGATCTTCTTTTCGTGAATCAGAACGTAAGCGTTCTCGAGGGTCGCCTCCATCGCCTGACGATCGGTGACGAAGTACGGCGAGAGATAGCCCTTGTCGAACTGCATGCCCTCGACGACTTCGAAGTTCGTTTCGAGGCTCTTGCCTTCTTCGACGGTGATCACGCCGTCCTTGCCGACTTTCTCCATCGCTTCCGACAGAATTCGGCCGATTTCTTCATCGCCGTTCGCGGCAACGGTGCCGACCTGGGCGATCGACTTCTTGCTGCGGCATTCGGTGCTCATTTCCTTGAGCTTGGCCACGATGTCGACGACGGCCTGATCCATGCCGCGTTTCATCTCGATCGGGCTGACGCCGGCGACGACGGCCTTCAGGCCCTCGTTGTAGATGGCCTCGGCCATGACCGTGGCAGTGGTCGTGCCGTCGCCGGCCGTGTCGCTCGTCTTGCTGGCGACTTCCTTGACCATGCGGGCGCCCATGTCCTCGAACTTGTCGCTGAGTTCGATTTCCTTGGCGACCGTGACGCCGTCCTTGGTGACGGTCGGGCTGCCGAAGCTCTTCTCGATGATGACGTTGCGGCCCTTGGGGCCGAGCGTCACTTTAACCGCTCTGGCGAGTTTGCCGATGCCGCGACGCATCGCGTCTTGGGCTTCCTGATCGAAAGCAATCATCTTGGCCATGGTTGTGTCTTCTCCAAATATCAATTGCAGGGTGGGCTGCGCCCACCGATGCAGACCGTGCGGTTCTTCGAATGGTGGGCACAGCCCACCCTACAAGTGCAATCGACGCCGATCAGAAGGTCGCGAGGATGTCGCTTTCGCGGAGGAGCAGATACTCCTCGTCGCCGACCGTGATTTCGTCGCCGGCATAGGAACTGAAGATGACCCGGTCGCCGGCCTTGACGGTCAGCGGCGTCTTGGTGCCGTCCTTCTTGACGTGCCCCTCGCCGATCGCCATCACTTCGCCGCGCTGCGGCTTGTCGCGTGCCGAGTCGGGCAGCACGATCCCGCCCGTCGTCTTCGATTCGGCTTCGGCCCGCTTCACGACCACCCGGTCGCCGAGCGGAACGACCTTCAACTTGCTCGCCGTCTTCGCCATCGACCTCTCTCCTGAAACATCCACTTTGGTGCGGCTGGTATTGCGATGTGCCGGCGGCAGACCTGTACCGAGAGCGCCGGCCCTTAGGCATCAGCGATTGGTGCAAAGCACATTCCAGAAGACATTCCAGAACGCAAGTCGTTTTCCAGATGACACTTGAGCAACGCAAGGCTGATTCGCAATCCCTGCCAAAGCAGGTTATTGAGACCCATCAGCCTATCCGTTGCTGCCAAAACGACACCCGCGCAGAAATATTATTCGTCATGTATTTCACTCACCCACCGCAATCAGCGACGAACACTTTGGAAAAGATGCAACCGCCAAATGTCCTCCACAGTCATCACAAGTGTGATTGTCGCGACCAAGTACACAAAAAGGCCAACAGCCATTCGTCAGCGAGGCAATGCCAAGCCGACCGCCCATTGAACCGGGCAAACGAAGCCCAACTGACGCTGCGCTCAGCGCTGCCAAGAGCAAGTTGGTGACAAGAGCGATGCGTCCAATCCAGCCGTCGGCAATTCCAAAGAAGACGTTCTCGAAGGCCGACACTGAGACCGTAATCGCTGCTGCAACACAAGGGATAACGAAGATGAGCGTGCCGGGATAGTCGTCCCACGAAAACGACCGGCTCTCGAGTTGCCCGCCCATTCGCTCTGCCCTCGCGCTGCACCTAGAACAACCGATTGCTCCCGTTCAGCGCCGCCACGCGGTACGCCTCGGCCATCGTCGGGTAGTTGAACGTCGTGTTGATGAAGTAGTCGAGGGTGTTCGCGGCGTCCTCCTGGGCCATGATCGCCTGGCCGATGTGGATGATCTCCGACGCGTTCCGGCCGAAGCAGTGGATGCCCAGGATCGCGAGCGTATCGCGGTGGAAGAGGATCTTGAGCATGCCCACCGTCGCGCCGGTGATCTGGGCGCGCGCCAGGCTCTTGAACATCGAGTGGCCGACTTCGTAGGGGATGCCGGCCTCGGTCAACTCCCGCTCGGTCTTGCCGAGGCAACTGATCTCGGGGCTGGTGTAAATGCCGGCGGGGATGTCGCGCAGCAGCGTGCGGTCGGTTACCCCTCGAATCCAGTGCAGTGCCGCATAGCGCCCCTGCACGTAGGCGGCACTGGCGAGGGAAGGGGGGCCGATGACGTCGCCGACGGCGTAGATGTGCGGAATCTTCGTCTGCAGGTTCTCGTTCACTTCGACGAGGCCGCGGGAATTCGCCTCGATGCCGAGGTTTTCCAGTCCCAGATCGTCGGTGTTGCCCGTGCGGCCGGCCGCCCACAACAGGACGTCGGTTTTGAGTTTCTTGCCGCTCTTGAGCGAGAGCACCACGCCGTCGCTCTGGCCTTCGACGCTTTCGAACGCTTCACGGTGGCGGATCAGCACGCCCCGGTCGCGGAGGTGATACGACAATGCATCGATGATCTCGTCATCGAGAAATTCGAGCAGCTTGTCGCGTGTGTTGACGAGGTTCACTTTCACGCCGAGGTTGCGGAACATCGACGCATACTCGCAACCGATCACGCCCGCCCCGTATATCGAGATCGACTTCGGCGTGAAGCCGAGGTTCAGGATCGTGTCGCTGTCGAACACCCGCGGGTGCCCGAAATCGATCTCGGGAGGACGATAGGGCCTGCTGCCGGTCGCGATGACGATTTCGTCCGCCGCGACGACCTGACGACCGCCGTTTCGCTCCGCGATCTCGACGGTGTTCGGATCGAGAAACCTCGCATGGCCGAACAGGAGATCGACGCCGTTGCGGTCGTAGAAGCCGCGGCGCATCGAGACCTGCTTTTCGATCACCGAGCCGGCGCTCTTCCGCAGGTCGGGAAAGCTGACGTGCAGGTCATCGACGGCGTTGCGATACAGCGGATTGTTCTTGACCTCGGTGAGCTGGAAGATCGCATAGCGCAGGGCTTTGCTCGGAATCGTGCCCCAGTGCGTGCAGCCGCCGCCGATCAGGATGTACCGCTCGACGGCCGCGACCGAGCGACCTTCCTTGATCGCCTGCATCGCGGCGCCTTCGCCGCCGGGGCCGGTGCCGATGACGAGAACGTCGTATTTCCGATCAATTTTCATGTCGCTGCGTCGGGCCTCGGGGTCGGGGGCGTGCGCTCGCCGAGCATAGCGGATTCGGCCGGCCGACGGGAGACGGGCAAGGGAAGGCGGGGGAAGGGGGCGGCAAAGTTTGAAAAATCCGTGTTGCTCAAGATAGACGGGCCGCGCGAATCAGGTCGCGTGCGGGATCATAAAGATAGACTCTACTCCCGGAGGCGCATCCATGGACCATTACCGCCTGTTCTGTCTGGCCGCCATCGTGGCCATCTCTCTCGTGCTTCCTCTGTACGCGGGCGCCGGAGTCGGTCGGGGGGCGTTCGACCGCCGCACGGCCTTACGGTGGGTCTGGACATGCCAACTCGCCGGCACATTCGCCGGCCTGATGGTCATCGCGGCCCCGTTCCCGCCGATCGTCGGCCTCGTCATGGCCACAGTCGTCTGTGCGACTTGCCTCGCCGCACTCCGTCGTCGCCAGATCGCCTGACGTTCGGAACCCGCAAGAGGAAAGCCGCCCGAGGCGGAGGCGAGGGATAGCAGCCTCCGCGTCATCCTTTCTGTCGCCCGTCTCTCCCGATCCCCTACGCCGGGACATCTGCAACCGTCGGAGCCGCGATCTCCACCAAGGCCGCCTCCCCACGCTCGCGTTCCAGGCGCAGTTGTCCGCAGGCGGCGTCGATGTCGGCGCCTTTGCGTTTGCGGACGGTCGTCACGACGCCGTAGCGGGCGAGCACGTCGAAGAAGGCCCGTGTCTGCGGTTCGCCCGGCTCGGCGTAGGGCAAATCGGTGATCGAGTTCATCGGGATCAGGTTGACGTGGGCCGCACGATGCGCCAGCAGCCGGCCGAGTTCGGCGGCGTGCTCGGGCGAGTCGTTCTGACCTCGCAGCAGCACGTACTCGTAGGTGATGCGCCTGCCGGTCTGCGCGAAGTAATCGTCAGCGGCTTGCAGGATCGCGTCGATGCCGATGTTCTTGTTGACGGGCACAAGGCGGGTTCGCAGCTCGTCGTTCGGCGCGTGCAGCGAGACGGCGAGAGAATACGGCTTGTCGTGCGACGCGAACTCGCGGATCTTCTCGGGCAGCCCCACGGTCGAAATCGTGATGCGGCGATAGCCGAGGCCCATGCCGCCTTTGTCGTTGAGCGTGTCGAGGGCCGGCAGCAGATGGCGCATGTTGGCCAGCGGCTCGCCGATGCCCATGACGACGACGTTCGTCAGCCGTTCGTCCGGCCCGAGCAGCCGATCGACCCGCAGCACCTGTTCGAGGATCTCCGCCGTCGTGAGATTCCTCTTCACGCCGAGCAGACCGCTCGCGCAGAACACGCAGCCCATCGCGCAGCCGACCTGCGAGCTGATGCAAACCGTACGGCGGTTCGGTTCGCGCATCAGCACGGTCTCGACGTGATTGCCGTCCTGAAGCCGCAGCAGCAATTTTTCGGTGCGATCCTTCGCGACCTGGTGCTTGACGACCTCGCTGGAAAAGAGGCGGAACTCGGCCTTCAGCCGCTCGCGCACGACCTTCGACACGTCGTGCATCTCATCGAACTCGGTGACGCGCTTGCCGAAGATCCACTTCCGAATCTGGTCGGCTCGGTAGGGGCGTTCGCCGCCTTCTTCGACCCAGGCGATAAGCTCATCGCGCGTGAGGTCAAGAATCGGCCGTAAAGGTGACGTGGCGTTCATCGCATGCTCAGAAAATAGAAAGGCCCGCCGGAGAGCCGGCGGGCCTTTATTCTGTCGTTTTGGCCGTCGAAGTGAAGGCGCTACGAAAAGAACGGGAGAAGTGAAGAACGGAAGAAGTGAGAATGAGCGGAATCGAAGCCATGAGAACGAGGTCGCCGTGCGCCCTCACTTACTCCATTCTTCACTCCTCCCGTTCTTCCGTTCTCAATTCTCCTGTCAATACTGTCGAATCACCCCCGTCACGATGCCGCGAATCTCGACCTGATCGGCGTAGATCGGGTCCATCGAAGAGTTCGCCGGCTGAAGCCTGATGCGGTTCGACTCGCGGAAATACCGCTTGAGCGTCGCGTCGGCGCCTTCGTCGACGACCGCCACCACGATCTCGCCGTTGCGCGCCGTCGGCTGCTTGCGAACGACGACGTAATCGCCCTCGGCGATGTGGTCCTCGATCATCGAGTCGCCGCGCACCTTCAAGCAGAAGTGATCGTCGGACTCGAACAGCGGCGAGAAGTCCACCGTTTCGGTTTGTTCTTCCGCGAGCACGGGACTACCGGCAGCCACGAGACCGACGAGCGGCAGCGACGTTTTCGCGCGTGGCGGGTCGGAAAGCTGGATCGCGCGGCTCTTGCCGGGCTCCCGGGCGATCAGCCCCTTCTTCTCCAGCGCCTTGAGGTGACACATGACGCCGTTCGGTGAACGGATTCCGAAGTGTGCGCCGATGTCACGTACTGTGGGGCCGTACCCACGATTCACGATTTTGTCGCGGACAAAATCGTAGATCTCTTTCTGGCGTTCCGTCAGTGACTGCATTCGTTCAGCGGCATCGGACAGTGACATGAGACACCTCGGGGGTTTGAATCGCCTCAGATGATTTAGCCATCTTGACGACGTAGGGCGCGGAAGTGAAGTAATTTTCTTGCGGCCCTACGTTCACTGGTGGACTAGCCTAATATACGATCGTCTATAAGGCAACGTAGTTTTCGGTCTGTACACACATCCGGAAAAAGAAAAAACGCCGCCCCGGAACGGGACGGCGTGCGAAATTTTCCAGAACTCGGCCGTTTTCAGACGTTTCAGGTCTTTTTCAACGGGCGTTGGCGACCGCCTGACGGGCCGTCTCGGCACTCAGATTCGTCGCTCGGACTTTGCCGTCGGAACCGACCAGCCATAACGCCGGTACGGACTTAACGCCGTAGAACTCGGCGACGGTGTTCTTCCAGCCGCGCTTCGACGGATCGGCGAAGAAGATCTGCTTCCATTTCAGGCCGCAGGAATCGAGAAACTCCCGCACGGCCGATTCGTCTTCGTCGAGTGCGACGCCGATGATTCCAAAGTTCTCGCCATGCGCGGCTTGCAGGTCGGCGAGCACGGGCATCAGGTCGGCGACCTTCGGATTCGAGGCCTGCCAGAACAGCACGAGCACCGGCTTTCCGGCGTACTCATCGATCGAAACATAGCCGCCGTCAAGCGTCGAGCCGCCCAATTGAAGCGGCTGCCCCACCAGCTTGAGTCTCCGCAAGCTGCCCGCCGCCGTGACGGCTTCCTCGGTGCCGGGAAAGCGGTCGGCGATCTGTGTGTAACACGCCGTCGCGGGTTGCGTCAGGCCGTGCAGTTCGCAGCTCCAGCCGGCCGAGAAGAGCAACGAAGGACCACGCGATTCTTCCTTCGGAAACTTCGTCGCGAACACCTGGGCCTGTCGCGCGAATTCTTCGAGCCATTCCTGCGAGCCGTGCCGCCGGGCATTTTCATGTGCCAGCTTCGCGACGGCGAAAGCGGCCTCGGCGGCGGCTTTCGACTCCGGGTTCCGGCGATGGAACGCTTCCGCGTGCTCGTAAAGGGCGTCGACGTTTTCGTTGCGAACCTGCTCATCGTCGCACAGGGCCAGTTGCAGCCGCGCGTTCATCAGCAGGAACGCCGCGTCGTCGAACGTGCGCTCACTGGCCGGTTCGTCGTGCGTTTTGGCGATAACTTCGGTGGTCAGCCGGACGAGTTCCTTTTGACGGGCAAGTTGAGCCGCGGCGATCTGGTCGGCGGATGTCACGCCCGCAAGCGGCTTCATCCGCAGCATCTTCGCTTCGTGCAACAGCGATTGAGGCGTGCCGGCGACCGGTTCAGGCAACTGCGGCGGAGCCTCCGCCGTCTTGGCCGCACCGATCGACGCGAGGGGCGCCGCAGTCTTCACCGCCGATTCATCCGACGCAGCGGTTGTCGCGTCGGAGGAGCCATTGCAACCCGGCAGCGCGGCGCCGGCCGCGGCGGCTCCGAGAAACACGGCTCGCCAAAGCCAGACGATCAATGCCGAGGGGGTCTGCGGTCGCATTGCGGTTCCGTCCATGGCACGTCGTTCCTGAAGGTCCGCTCCGCGGACACTTCGCATACGAAGAAACGAGTCACGTCAAAAGCGGCGCAGCCGATTTCGACCGCGCCGTGCGAATCAGGTCTTCTAGAGGATACGGTCCGACGCAGCAAGAGCGTTTCCGCAGTCCTGCCGTCTACTGGCAGGATGGTCACGCCTCGCCCACGCCGAGCTCAGACGCACCACGTGGCCACGCCCTTGCGATCGTTCCCATCGCCAATATCTCGGCCGATACTCGCTTCCGGACTCCCGGCCCATCGTTTGCTAAGACGCCGCATGCATCGAACATTCCTTCTGCCAGCCGTCTCCCGAGACGCCGGCTCATTCGTCTCGGAGACACCGCGTGGGCGCGATCGCAGCGACGCAGGAGTTACGGAATCGGCTTCGTGAGCATTTCGGTTTTCGCCGCTTCCGCCCGGGGCAGATCGAAGCCGTCCAGTCGGCGATGGAAGGCCGCGACACGCTCGTGATCATGCCCACCGGCTCGGGCAAGAGCGTCTGCTTTCAGTTGCCCGCGCTGGAGCTCGAAGGCGCAACGATCGTCGTCGGTCCTCTGATCGCACTGATGAAGGATCAGATCGATCGGCTGCAAGAGAAGGGGATCACTGCCGTCGCCATGAACAGCACGCTCTCGGCGGGTGAACTGCGCGACGCCGAGCAGGCGATCGCCGCCGGCGAAATGGAGTTCGTCTACGCCACTCCCGAGCGTCTCGCGGTTCCCGAGTTCCGCGAACTGCTCAAGCGACAGAAGATCGACATGGTCGTGGTGGACGAAGCGCACTGCGTGAGTCAGTGGGGGCATGACTTTCGACCCGAGTTCCTGACCCTCGGCCAGGCGATCGACGATCTCGGCCGGCCGCCGGTGCTCGCCCTCACGGCCACCGCCACGCCGGAAGTCATCGAAGACGTGCTCTCGCAGCTTCGCATTCCCAACGCCGACGTCGTTCACACCGGCTTCTACCGGCCAAATCTCGAACTTGAAGTCGTGCCCGTTGAGGGGGGAGCGCGCCAAGCAAAGCTGGCTGCTCGACCACATGCGCCGCGGAGAAGGCACCGGGATCATCTACGCGGCCACCGTCAAAGCCGTGGACGAACTCACGGCGCTGCTTCAGGCGGAAGGCCTCGCTGTGGCGTCCTACCACGGCCGCCTCGCCAACAAGAAGCGCGTGGAGGCGCAAAACCGCTTCATGGCCGGCGAGCTGCGAGCGATGGTGGCGACGAACGCCTTCGGACTCGGCATCGACAAGGCCGATATTCGCTTCGTCGTGCACTACCACGCTCCCGGAAACGTCGAATCGTACTATCAGGAGTTCGGGCGCGACGGCGATCCGGCCCGCTGCACGCTGTTGTACGACCCCGAAGATCAGAAGCTTCAGAAGTTCTTTCAGGGCAAGCGCTATCCCGACGAATCGGATCTCGTGAACGCCTATCACGCCCTGAAGAAGCTGCGCGAGACGTCGCAAACGTCGTCGCTCGCCGAGATTCAGGCCGCATCGCCTTTGCCGAAGTCTCGCATGAAGGTCTGCCTCGCGTTGTTCGCGAACCGCGGCATCGTGAGAAGCGAATCCCGCGGCCGTTATCGTTTACTGGTGACGGAACTCACCCGCGACCAGCTCGCGCGAGCCGGCGAGTCGTATCGCGAACGACAGGAGCGCAATCTGCTCCGCCAGCAACAGATGGTCGATTACGCGACGACTCGCAAGTGCCGCTGGAAGACCCTCGTCGACAACTTCGGCGGCAACGGCATCCCGGAAGACGGGTGCGGCCACTGCGACAACTGTGACAACTGCGACAACTGCGATTCGCGGCGGTTCGAAAACGTGAGAGCCTTGCCGAGATGATGGCGCATCTGAGCCGCGCCCGTCACGAAGCGGTTGAGCGGAGATTGCGGCTTGGAATCGCTTCCTGACGGGCGCGGCTCGGAACCACTGCTTCGATCACCGTCACCCAAGTTCGACCACGACCGCTTCGTCACCGCGAAGGGAGATCGTTCCCTCCACGCGATTGCCCTTCCGATCCAGATGCGTATCGACCGCGATCCGGCCCCGGCAGGGAATGTGATCGCACTGGAACGTCGTTGCGTCCGGTCCGAAGTTCAGCACGATGAGAAACCGCCGGCCCTCTTCCGAGCGCTGGAACGCGAACACGCCGCCGTTCGTGGAGACGTGCTGATACGCCCCGATCGAGAGCGCCGGTTCTCGCCGGCGGAGAGCGATGAGTTCACGATAGAGCGTGAGGATCGATGTCGCGTCGTCGCGTTCGAGTTCCACGTTTCTCACATCGTGATCCGCCGCGATGGGCAGCCACGGGTCGCCGGTCGTGAAGCCGGCTTTCGGCTCGCCGTTCCAGTGCATCGGCGTCCGCTGCGGATCGCGGCCGAGGCCCTTGCCCGGCACGTTGAGCTCGGCGGGGTCGCGCACGCGATCGGGCGGCACCTGCCCGTCGTGCATGCCGATCTCGTCGCCGAAGTACATCGTGGGGGTTCCGCGGAGCGTCAGCAGCAGCACCGCCGCCACGCGAGCCTGCGCGTCGCCCACACGGCTCGCGATCCGCGATTGATCGTGATTGCCGAGCACCCAGTTCGGCCAGCCGTACGAGGGCAGGGCGGCTTCGTAGTGATTGACGGCTTTCGAAATCGCCGCCGCGTTCCACGGCAGCGTGACGAGCTGAAAGTTAAAGGGCATGTGCACGCCCTCGCCGCCCTCGCCGTAATAGGTGACGAGGCGTTCGACGGGCAGGTAGATCTCGCCGACCATCATGCGTGCCGGATACTCGTCGAGCACGGCTCGCATCTCCGAAATCACGTCGTGAACTTCCGGCTGGTCGGTCGTGTGGGTCTCGAGGAACTCGTGATACGGGTTGTGCCCCTGGAAGTCGGGGTTCGGCGGGTTATCGCGGAACTCCTCGTCTTTGACCATGTGCCAAATCACATCGACGCGAAACCCATCGACGCCGCGATCGAGCCAGAATCGCATCGCGTCGTACATCGCCGCCCGCACTTCACGATTCCGCCAGTTGAGATCCGGCTGCTTCGCGAGAAACGCGTGGTAGTAGTATTGCCCCGTCGCTTCGTCGAACTGCCACGCGCTGCCGCCGAAGTTCGACAGCCAGTTATTCGGCGGCCCGCCGTTCGGACCGGGGTCTTGCCAGATGTACCAGTCTCGCTTTGGATTGGTTCGGCTTTGTCGCGACTCGATGAACCACGCGTGCTCGTCGGAACTATGATTCGGCACGAGGTCGAGCACGAGGTGCATGCCCAGTGCATGCACGTCACTCAGCAGGGCGTCGAAGTCTTCGAGCGTGCCGAACAGCGGATGGATGCCACAGTAGTCGGAAATGTCGTACCCGAAATCCGCCATCGGCGACGGATAGATCGGCGACAACCAGACGGCGTCCACCCCGAGCCACTCGACGTAATCGAGCTTCGACCTGACGCCGTTCAGATCCCCCACGCCATCGCCATCCGCATCGGAGAACGACCGCGGGTAGACCTGATAAATAATCCCCTTCTGCCACCACTCATGCGTGTCGAGTGCCATCTGCGTCTCCATGCGTCATCGGGAGACGATCACTGTGACTCACGTCGCGAATCATCGCCACCGGTGACGCCCGGCGAGATCCCGGGGGAACGCCGGTGAGGACAAGTGGAAAGAGGTCTCACGCAGAGGCGCAGAGGACGCAAAGGGTGGGCAGTCGATCGATTCTCGTCTTGGTATGTGTCTCGTCATGGGATGTGTGGCATGCTTTCGGCCGAATGGCCGTAAGCATGTGAGCGCAGAACACGCCTACGATCGCGGCGAAGGCCTGCCACTCTGCCGGAGGCACTAGCGGACCTTTTTCAGGGCCGATCCCTTGTGTACGGCGACATGGTCGGTCTTGTCGCTGTTGATCTCGTACTGCGGATCGTCGGCGCTGGCGTGATGCGTGTAGCCCTTCCAGTCGAAGTCCTTTTTATGCACCTTGACGATCTTGCCGCTCACGTGCCCGGCCTCCGAATTCCAGGAGACGTGATCGCCGACTTTGAATTTGGCCGCCATGTTCACGCGCCTTGGGTGCTGACGGGGTCTCAAAATGACTGTGCTGGCGTTGAGTGCCACCCGGCGATTAACCACTGCTCGCTGACGAGCCGCCTGGTTGGCTCGATGAAGACGAGAGATTCACGGACGAAGACGAAGGCGGCGCAGCCGAAGAAGAAGACATCGAACTCGATGACGACTCTTGGACGACCTCGTACGTGCACTGGTTTACCGCCAATACTTCGTACTTCGCGCAGGGATTCGCTGACCCAGAGGAGGAGCTATTGCCCGTTGACTGCCCAGGTCTCAGAGCGCGGATCTCCGCCACGAGGCGATGTGTGCCGATGTGCTGCGCCCCCGGCGTCCAGAGGGTACTCAGCGTCTTGACGGCCTCCGGATCACCGCCGCTTAGCCTGTCCAACGCGGAGGCAATGGCATCCTGTTGACCTGTCGAAACCTGGAGCGACTTCACCGAGTATTCGAAGTCATACTTATTGCTGGAATCGTTTCCGAGCACTTGGAACTTGAATTTCGCTTTGATGGTCACCTGCTGGCCGACTTTCACCGTCGTCCCGCATGGAGATAGATCGGAGATCGAGGCCCGCGGCTCACCGAGGTCGGCGTTTCCAACCTTGTAGATGCACGAGTCACTTGCCAGAACTTCGACAGGCCCCCAAGTGCCGTTCAGCTTCTTCTCAGCGGAGAGTTCGGCCCGGACTTCGTATATCCCTTGGATGGCGTCGTTATGGGTCCAGCTCTGGCTGCCGAGGTCGGCGCTAGCTGGGCCGGGGATCTCACCCGATCCCGTCACTCGCGTGACCGTGTGGCAATTCCTCGATCGGTCGATGGAACGGAAGTCCCAAGTGTAGCGATAGGTGGTGGCCGCGGGGACGCTGAGCGTGAACTTGGCCACGCCTTCAATGTCGTCGCCGACGTTATAGCTTTCGACGGTCGTCGGCGTACAGGGTTTGGTGATCGAAGCCGTCCCACTCACAACGCTCATTTATACCGCGTGCGGTCCTGAATGAGATGTTTCCCTGTTTGTGAGTTTCTGCGACACTTGGTGTGGCGGTAGATTGGCCGCTGAAGGTCTCGCGGCACGCAAGGAGGCGGAACATGGCCTGGTTGCG
>JACCRE010000304.1 GCA_013813775.1 Planctomycetaceae bacterium | reverse complement strand
TCGACGAGACGCTCGTCGTGTGGATGGGCGAGTTCGGCCGCACGCCGGCCGTGAATCCTCGCTCGGGGCGCGACCACTTTCCACGAGCGTTCAACGCCGCTCTCGCCGGTTGCGGCGTGAGGGGCGGCCAAGTGATCGGCCGGACCGACGCGAACGGCTTCGCCGTCGAGGACCGACCCGTCACGGTGCCCGACCTGTTCTGCACCGTCTGCCAGGCGCTAGAGATCGATCCGCGGCACGAGTACCAGACGCCCGTCGGACGACCCATGAAGCTCGTCGACGGCGGAGAACCGGTCGCCGAACTCTTCGGGTAACCCCGTTAAGCGGACTCGCCGCCCCCTCGGTCCAGCAGCCGGAGCCTCGGGAAAAATCACCAACGGCTATGGGCGTCATCACGCGCGTTCTTCGGGTAAGATTGCTAAACCCCCGCTGACCGCACCGTCGCCCTGCCCGCGGAACGCTCATGGAACGTCGTTGGATCTGGCCTTTCGAGCTGCTCGACAAGCTCGGCGAAGGCGGTATGGGCGTCGTTTACCGCGCCCGTTACGTCAAGAACGACAAGATCGTCGCGGTGAAGCTGCTGCCGGCTTCGATCACCGACGAAACGCTGCTCGCTCGCTTCGAGCGCGAGATGCAGTTGCTGCGCACGCTGCGTCATCCGCACATCGTGCATACGTTCGGCGGCAAGTGCGAAGGCGATCTGCGGTTCTACGCGATGGAGCTGATCGAAGGCGGCAACATCGACGACCTCCTGCGCGACCGCAAGAAACTGTCGGTCGACACGACGGTCGCCTACGCGTTGCAGATGTGCTCGGCACTGGCGTACGCCCACGACAAGGGCATCACCCATCGCGACATCAAGCCGGGCAACTTTCTGCTCACGAAAGACGGCACGCTCAAGCTCGCCGACTTCGGCCTGGCGACCGTCGCCGCGGCGAACAAGCTCACCGCGACCGGCAAGACCATGGGCACCTTCCGCTACATGGCGCCCGAGCAGATTCGCGGCAAGCCCGAGCCTTGTCCGCAAACGGATCTCTACGCTCTCGGCATCGTGCTGTTCGAGATGCTGACGGGCAAGGTGCCCTTCGACGCCGAGACGCCCGCCGAAGTGCTGCATCTGCACCTCAAGACGCCTCCGCCGCGGGTGTCGAGCGTCGTGCCGAGCGTGCCGAAGCCGCTCGACGACCTCATCGATCGTATGCTGCGGAAAAGCATCGACGAGCGGCCGGCGAGCGCCGTCGAGGTCGGCGTCGCACTGAAGAGCCTCGACGAAACCGTGCGGGTGTCGGAACGCCGTACCGTCGAAACGACAAGCCCTCCGACCGAAGCCGAACGAGTCTTCATCGCGTCGCCCATGACGGATGAGACGCCCGGCGTGCGCGAAGTGCCGCGTTGGGCGATCGCGATCCCGACGGCCATCGCGCTGCTGGCCTTGTTCTGGGCCTGGTCGCGCGGCGATGAGGTCGATGCGCTCAAACGAGTCGAAACGATGTGGATCGGCCAACTCATGACCGGCGGGATTCAGGAAAGAGTCCTCGCGGCCAAAACGCTGGGCGAGATTGGCACGGCGGGCGACGATACGGTCAAGTCGTTGACGGCCGCACTCGATGACCCCGAGCCAACCGTTCGCGCGGCAGCCGCGACAGCGCTTGGCGGTTTGGGTTCCGATGCGAAAGAGGCGTCCGGCAAGATCTTCCGCCTCGCCCAGCAGGACGACCGGCCCGAGGTTCGCACCGCCGCCGTTGAAGCGCACCGGAAGATCACCGGCGAAACGCTGAAGTAGATCGCATCTCCACCGCGCCACGGCCGACGCGAAAGCCGTTCACGAGGAAAGCCGGCCGCCGGAGATCGGCGGCCGGCAAGGCATGACAAGTTTCGTCGCACGCACGACTACTTGTTCTTCGCCTTTCCATTGCCCTTGAGCAAGTCGTCGCTGACCTCGGCCAGGTCGAGGCTGCTCAAAAGGCGTTCCGCTCGGTTCAAGAGGGCGTTGATCGCGTTGCCCGGATTGCGGTCGAGCAGGTGGGCGATGGAACCGAGCAGGTTGCCCAAGAGGTTGCCCAAGAGGTTGCCGTTGCCCTGATCGGCGGTGACGTCGAGGCAGATATCGCTCGTCTGCACTTGCAGCCCGAGCAGGTTCAGATTGATCGCGTTGAGTTCCAGATTCAGAATGTCGGTCGAGCCAGCGGCTTGTGCGGCAGCGGCAGCGGTCGCCGTGCCACCGACGGTCGGGTTCAGCAATTCATCGAACACGCCGTTCAGAATGCCGGTCAATCCCTGCGTGAGGGTGCCGAGTTGATCGGGTGTGAGACTGCCGAGATTAAGCAGCCCGTCGCTGTTGAGCAGCCCCGCGACATCGCAGAGCAGGGCGCCCAGCAGCCCCGCCTCGGGGTCGCCGGTAATATCGACCGTCACCGGCCCGCCGGCGCAGTCGTCGAGGTTGATGTTCAATCCGAGAACGTTCAGCGCCACCGGGCCGAGCGAGAGATTCAGAATGTCGCAGGCGCCGCCGCCGTCGGTGGCGCCCAGATTCAACGGAATTGGCACGTTGGGGACGGTGAAGTCCTGTCCAAGCAGTTTGCCTGTGACGGTCGCGTTCGCCACCAGCTGGCCATTGACGACCGTAACGCTGGTGACGTTGATGTCCGTAATCTCTGCAAGCGGAGCCTGAAGATTGGCGGCCGGCGCGACCGCTGCCGCCGCCGACAGCACGATCCGATCTTCGAGAGTCTCTGAAGCGACGGAGACGGTGAATGGCCGACGCGCGTTGCGAACGGCGGGACGGTTGAGCGTCTTGAACATCGAGCGCGTCCTTGCGAAGAAAGATGGGAAAGCCAAAACGTCTTGGCCCGCATCGTCCTGAGGCCCGCAACTACTCCTCGGCCCGCTTCGTCTCGCTGGCCGGAATGCGCCCGCGAGGATGCATCAATCTCAGCTCGCCATCGAACGAGCCGGGTGCGCCCGGATGGGCATTGAGCAAGGCTGTGTCATTCGAGACTCCTGCGAGGATGGATTCCGTGTCGATCGACATCGCCTATCCGTCTCGACCGACAACCTCACCAGACGGCAGATGATCTTGCGTGGGCACGATCGACAAAGGGGCGTCGCCCGTTACATCACTTAATGGTGCGCCAGCATCATGGCTCGGTACTTTCCGGAAGGCCCCAGATCCCATGTCGCCTGTTAAGAGATCACCCGAGAGCACGGTTCGGAATCCCGCGGACACGGCGTCAGTGGAGAGTTTCGCCGCCGCAGGATCGTCGCCTATACGACGCAAACGGCGACCGAACGCGTACGTTTGCCTGCTGGCGGATGCGGCTCATGGCTCGCCGCATATGTGAGAGGTCCGCAAGATTGAGACAAAGCCCAGAGCCGTTCCCTATGCTCAATTCCGCGAGAGGGCGTCACCCGCCGCCACCACGCAGCGGAACCCGCAATGGAACGTTCCCGTCTGGAGGTCCCCCTTCATGCGTGAGCTGACCCTGTAGCCGATGCAGTAGCTGTCGCTGCACATGAACGAGCCGCCGCGTTGCACGCGTTTCGGGATCGTCGGCTCCATCGGGTCGAAGCTGCGGGCGGGGCCGAAGGGATTGCGTCGCGAGGCGAACTCGTAGTAGTCGGGGCGGTACCAGTCGTGGCACCATTCCCATACGTTGCCGCTCATGTCGTACAAGCCATATGCGTTCGGCGGGAAAGACTTGACGGGCGACGCCGTCTTGTGGCCGTCGTCGAGCGTGTTCTCGAACGGGAAGTCCCCCTGCCAGATGTTGCTGACGTGCTCGCCCTGCGGCTCGCGCTCGTCGCCCCAAGGGTACGTTGAATCTTCGAGACCGCCGCGAGCGGCGTACTCCCATTCCGCTTCGGTCGGCAGACGCTTGCCGGCCCACACGCAGTAGGCGACGGCATCGTCCCACGAAACGTGCACGACGGGATAGTCCAGGCGGTCGTCGATCGACGTCTCGGGCCCTTCGGGATGCTTCCAGTCGGCTCCCTTCACGACCTTCCAGACCGAGTAAGGCCACCGTGGGTCTGACTTGTCGATCGTGCCGGGGTCGAAGCTCGAATTGAAGCAGATGCTCGACGGATCGAAGGCTTCTGCGGGAAGACTCGCCACGGCGCCTTCACCCATCTGTTTCTTCAACTCGTCGCGGTCCACCTGCTTCTCGGCGACAGTGATGTAGCCGGTGGCCTCGACGAACTCCTGAAACTGGAGGTTCGTGACCTCGGTGGCATCCATCCAGAACCCGTCCACCGTCACCAGGTGCATCGGTCCCTCGTCGAGTTGGTTCGACGCCGGCTGCGGGTTGCCCATGCGGAAGGTACCGCCGGGAATCCAAACCATGCCGGGCGGGGCATCGGCCGGCGGAGTCGTGATGACCGTCGCGGCGGGATCGGCCGTGGTGCCGCCGGGACGCGGGGCTTCGAGATCGTCCCGGCGTCGGGCCTCGACATCCTGGCCGGCCTGGGTGTCGGCTCCCCGACCCACGGGTAACGGCCGCAGATCGCCGGAATCAGAAGCCCTCGGCGCAACTCCGGGCGCTTTGTCCGATGGCGCGACCACGGCGGCGACTAGGGCCGCCAAGGCCGAACAGACGAGTGCAATCGGTAACGTCAGACGCATGAGAGACTTCCGCAACAGTTCATGAACGACGCGGAATGCGGTCGGCGGAGGGCGTGTGCGGACAATTGTATCCTGGCCGTGCCGACGGGATCAAAGCCGACGGTTTGCGCATCGACGACTTTTGATTTCGAGGCATTCGTGCGATCGGGAAGAAATCCGGTCGAAGTCGCGTTCCGAGGTTCGTCGAATGGGTTCTATAATAGAACGAGCGAAAGTCCTGATCGGTCTGATCAAAGGGTGCAGTCCGTCCTCATCCTCGATGCGGCGGAATGTTCCGTTGAGGATGTTTGGTGATGGCGGAGCCTGAAGTTCAACACACCGAAGCAAAGGCTCAAACGCTCCATTGGTGGAGCAACCCGCGCACGCTGCTGCGCTACGTGCTGTCGCTCGACGACACGCCACATCACATCGCCCTCGGAACGGCGGTGGGCATGTTCATCGGTCTGACGCCGACGGTCGGCATCCAGATGATTCTGGCGATCGCCGTCTATTACCTGTGCCTGCCGTTCTTCCGGTTCAACTGTAAGGCCGCGCTCGTCACGGTCTACGTGTCGAATCCGGTGACGATGCTGCCGCTCTACTGGTTCGACTATCGGGTCGGACAGATTTTCTTCGGCGGCGACGTGACGAAGGATCAACTCAACGAGATCCTGACTTACGACGGCTTTGCCGAATGGTGGCAGGCGATCTGGACGCTTTTCGTCGAACTCGGCTGGACCATGCTGGCTGGATCGCTGATCGTGGGAGCGGTCGGCGGAGCGATCACCTATCCCGTCATGCGATACCTGTTGCGGCTGTTTCGCAGCGATTCCGATCACGCCATCGCGACACCAGCGGCCAGTAACCTCATCGCCCCGGCAGAACGTCGTAGTGCGTGAGGGGCTGCGAGCCGCACACGAGACGGTACTTTGCGGCGTGCCGCTGAGGATTCTGAAAAAACTTGCGATAGCCACTTGTCAGCCCTCGGGTCCGGTGTTCACTATCAGTGAATCGAGACCGCGCGGGACATGGGCGGTGTTTTGCGGGCCGGCTGCGGCAGAGAAGGCGTTCGTCAGCCGCGGCCACGTCGTTACACATCGCCGATGCGCCGAACGCTCCGCCCTCTTCTCGGGCTGTTGCTCGCCAGTTCGTCAGTTCTGAGTTCCGCCCCCGCGACCGCGGTCGCCCAGGAGGGTACGGCTCATCGAACCTCACTTGGTACCGCGCTCACACCCGCTGCGGATTCGACACCTCGCTACCGCGAGGACACCGGCTGGGATTCCGCGAACTTCAATCATGCACGCTGGGTGGCCGAGTACGGAATGACGCTCAGTGCGTCGCCGTGGATCGCGGTGCTTCAACAGCCGACGCGGACGAACACGTCGCTGACGGCTGCGGCGAACAAGCTGACGCTCGATCTCGACGGCGGCACGTATGTCATCGCACCGTACTTCGTGAGTCCCTCGATTCGCGGCGGTCGCGTGTCGGTGTACGACAAGTTCGGCACCGGCGCCTACCTGAAAATCGCGAACGGCACGCTCAATAACGATACGAACTCGAACTCCCTCACGACGGTCGGCGATGCCGGTGCGGCCGGCCGTCTGTTCGTGCAGAATGGAACCTTCAAAGCGAGTTCGATGACGCTTGGCAGCGCGGCGAACTCACCGGGCTTCCTGACGCTCGAATCCGGCGGACAGCTCGTCGTCTCGAATGCCCTGCGTGTCGGCTCGCTCGCCGGTGGCAATGTCGTGCTGTCCGCCGAGAACACGTCGCTCACGGCGGCACGGGTCTTCATCGGCGAAACAGGCGTCGTCGGCGTTGTCACACTCGACTCACCCGATGCCGTCTTTCATGCGAAGACGGTCGGAGTCGGAACCGGTGAACTGCGGATCGATAATGCGCGGCCCGCACTTCCCGGCGGGAATGTCGGGCTGGTCGTCAACGCCGGATCGGTGCTCGTCGACGGCAAACTCGTTCTTGCCAAATCCGCGGCGCAACGATACGGAGCGGTCGCGATCAACGGCGGCAGCGTCTCGGTGGCGGGAGCGGTCGAATTCGGCCCCGAATTGACCGACACGTCCGGCGGAAAAATCTTTCTGAACGACGGTCGCTTCCAAGTCGCATCCCCGATCGCGTTCCAACCGTCTTCGGAGAAGAACTTCTACTGGCGCGAAGGCACTCTTGCGTTCTCAGGGGCAACAACGACCATCATCGACGCCGATCTCAAAAAGTACACGCGGCAAGGTGCGATCTCTTACGGCGGCGACCGTGCGGAAGGAACGCTGGCGACCGGCCAAACACTCGATGCGGCTGGCACGTTGACGATGAACGGGGGCGCTGTTGGCTTGGCCGGAGGAACGATTCGCGCCGCCGGTGGACTCGTTCTCAATTCGTCAGTCGCCGGCTACGGCACGCTCGACGCCGTCGTCTCCGGCGGTGGGTCGATCTCGAACGCCAGCACGAACGATCTCGTCATCGGAGGCCTGAACGGCTCGAACGCGATCAGTTCGTCAGGTGACCTGATTGTGGGGCATCGTGGCGACGCGGCGACGTTCGCCGGCTCATCGTCGGGCGGCGGAGCATTCGTCAAGAACGGCGGCGGCACCCAAAGCGTGACCGGCAGCGTGACGAACACAGGCGGAGTGAATGTTGCCGCGGGCGAGCTCAGCTTCGCAGGTGCGGGGCAGCGATTACAGACTTCGTCGGTCGCCGTTTCAGACGCTGCGGTTCTGCGGTTCAGCGACGGAGTCGTCGGAAACGCCGATACGGCAACGATCGGCGTTTCGCCCGCCGCTCAATCGCGGGGCCGGCTGGAGATCGTCGGGACGGGTTCGACGTTCAATGTCACCGGCGACTTAACCAATGGCGGCTTCATCGAATTGACGGGCGGCACGCTCAGTGTTGGCGGCACGCTTGTCAATCACGGTCAACTGATCAACAACGGAACGCTGGTCGCTACGGTGAACGGATCGGGTGTGCTGTCGGGCAGCGGCAGCTTCGCCGGGCCGGTCGTCGTGGGGAGCGGAGCGATGCTCGCGCCAGGCAACAGTCCCGGCACGACGACTTTCGCCGATCTCTCGTTCGCCTCCGGCGGCTTTTTTGAGCTGGAGATCGCCAACGCCGCGGGCGTCGCGGGAAGCGAGTGGGATCTCGCGTCAGTCAGCGGCTTGTTGTCCATCGCTGCGAGTTCCGCCGACCCCTATACGATTCTGTTGAAGTCACTCGACGCATCGTTCGCCGCGGGTGCTCTCGCCGGATTCGATGCTGAAAACACCTGGTCCTGGAAGTTCGTTTCGGCAGCGATCCTTGATCCGACCAGCATCGCCGCCGACGCCTTTCTTATCGATGCGACTGAATTCGTCGCGTGGAATGACGTCGCCGACGGATCGTTCTCCGTCGTCGCAGCGACCGACGGTCTTTACGTCAGCTTCGCTCCGCAGCCGGCTTCGGTTCCCGAACCGAACTCGCTGCTGTTGCTGTCGGCGACCGGGCTCGTCGGGTTCGGTCTCAAGCGCCGCCGCCTGAGAAAGCTGGGGCTGCAGGTTTCGAATCGGTCTCACCTTAATGCCTTGCCACTCTGTCGGAGTGGCTCTTAAGCCGTTAGAACAGTCGGCGGTTTTCGATCGTCGTGCTCGTACCCCCGAAGCAGATGACTCGATCAGATCAGCGTGATGAAAACCCGACGGACGTCTCCGCAGACGAGCGCTCGGCCGCGTCGGATACGGAGGAGTTGTTCGCGCTCGTCTACGGGGAGCTTCACAAGCTCGCCGACCGTCAACTTGCGTCTGAGCCCAGCGGCATGACGTTGCAGGCGACCGCCCTTGTGCACGAGGCCTATCTCAAGCTCTCGGGAGGCGATCGGACTTGGTCGGGACGACGGCAGTTCTTCGCCGCCGCGGCCGAGGCGATGCGGAGAATCCTCGTCGATCATGCTCGACGGCGCAAGCGGTTGCGTCGAGGCGGCGATCGCAAACGAGTTCCCACTGACCTCGGACTTCTACCGGAGGTGCGTCCTGACGACGAGGTGCTCGCGCTCGCCGATGTTCTTTCGGCCTTCGAGAATGAAGACCCGCGTGCCGCCGAGTTGGTGAAGCTGCGCTATTTCGTCGGAATGTCGCTCGACGAGGCCGCAGAAGTCATGGGCGTATCGCGGTCAACGGCCGCGCGCGACTGGTCCTATGCGAAGGCTTGGCTGCTCGGACGGCTCTCAAACGAACAACCGGCGGACGGTGAAGGCAAGATTTAGGTCGCGCAGAACCGCATATGAATCGCCGCAAAGAGCTGTTCGCTGAGGCGGCTGAACTGCCGCCTGCCGATCGTGCCGCGTTTCTCGATGAACGTTGCGGCGACGATGAGCAGCTCCGTCACGATATCGAGCGATTGCTGGGAACGCTCGACGTCGCCGGCGACTTTCTCGAGACGCCGGCGGTGGATCGGCCGGCCGCTGCTCCGCCGCGTTCGCTGGATCGGGCTGGCGCTCGTTTAGGACCGTACGTCCTGACGGAACCTTTGGGCGAAGGGGGCATGGGCGTCGTCTGGCGGGCGGAACAGTTCGAGCCGGTCCGTCGCGTCGTCGCCTTGAAGTTATTGCGGCCCGGCACCGAAAGTCGACACGTGCTCGCCCGCTTTGAAGATGAACGACGGGCGCTCGAACGGATGGATCATCCGAGCATCGCCAAAGTACTGGACGCCGGCACCACGGACGACGGACGTCCCTACGTCGTGATGGAGCTCGTGCGCGGCACGACCGTGACGGCATACTGCGATGCTCACCGGCTGGGCGTGCTCGACCGAATTCGGCTGTTCGTGCCGGTGTGCCGAGCGGTCCAGCACGCGCACTCGAAGGGCATCATTCACCGGGATCTCAAACCGTCGAACATCCTCGTCGCCGACGATCAGGAATCGGTCGCACCGAAAGTCATCGACTTCGGCATCGCCCGCGCGGTCGATCGATCTCCGGATGAAACCAGCCACACGCGAGGCCTGTTGATCCTCGGCACCCCGGCCTACGTCAGTCCCGAGCAAGCATTGCGAGGCAGCGACGCCGATACGCGCAGCGACGTGTATTCCCTTGGGGCAGTGCTCTACGAACTCCTCTGCGGCGTCGCTCCCTTCGATCCGCAGGAGCTGACGAAGCTTTCGGCTGACGAACTGTTCCGCAAGCTCCGAGAAGACGATCCTCCCCGGCCGAGCCGCCGCGTGACGCTTCCAGGCGAAATCGAAGCCATCGCAATCGCCCGTGGCATAACGCCGGCGAGCCTCAGACGTCAACTCAGAGGCGACATCGACCGCATCGTGATGAAGGCACTCGAAAAGGAACCGGCACGCCGTTACGACACCGCGGCGGCGCTCGCCGATGATCTCGAACGCCTGCTGAGAAACGAGCCGGTAGCGGCGACCGGTTCCTCTGCCGCGTACCATGCGTTCAAGTTTGCCCGCCGACACCGCACGGGCTTCTTCACGACAACCCTCGTTTTGCTCTGTCTGCTCGCGGGCACCGTGGCGAGTTGGATTCTTGCGACTCGCGCCATTGACGCCGAGAACCGCATGAGGGTTGCGCTCGCGGAAGCGAAGGCGAATGCGTACATCAGCGATATGAATCTCGCGGACGAGGCCTACCGCAACGACGATCCCCGCCGCGTGAAGCAGTTGCTCGATCTCCACGTTCCCGCTGCCGGCGAAAAGGACTTGCGGGGCTTCGAGTGGCATTTTCTACGGCGCAAATGCACCGCCCCGGGGCGAACCTTCGACAGCACCATCGGTGCGTTTCACTTCGTCTGTTTCAACCCCGATCGCTCCATCCTGGCCGCTTGTGCGTCCGACGGGTCGCTTCGCCTGTACGATGTGAAGACATGGCGCCGCACGAAGCTCATCGCCGCCGGTCAGGGAGAGTTGAACAGCCTGTGCTTCTCACCCGACGGAGAACTGCTCCTTTCGACGGGCGACGACGGCACCGTCAAAATCTGGGACGCCGCTTCGATCACGCCTCTCCGTACGATCAAGGCGTTTGAAAAACAGGCTTATCAGGCGGTCTTCGCACACGTGGGCGATGAACTTTGGCTCGCGGTCGGTGGGAATGCGCAGCAGGTTGAAATTTTTGACGCCGCGACGGGTGAACCTCGCGGTGAACCATTGAATCACACCGCCCCCGTCGAGGCGCTCGCCGCATCGGGCGACGGACGCCTGGCAACGGCTTCTGAAGACGGCATCCCGCGGCTCTGGGATCTCGCGACAGGCAAACTGCTTCGGAAAGGTCCGAAAACAGGCGGCGGGGCGCAACTCATCTCCACTTCCTTCAGTCCCGACGGACGCTGGCTGGCCTTCGGAACGAGCCACGCGAGGTTCCTGCTTTGGGATCTGAAATCAGAGGCCCCACCGCGGTCGTTTCCGGTCAACGCGGCGCGGCCGGTCGAAGGCGAAGCCGCGCAAAACGTCCTCTTCACCGAGGACGGCAAGACGATCCTGCTCTGCGACCGCGGCGGCGTGGCCCGCGTCCTGTCGATCGGTAGTGACGGCGTGCCTCGAAATAATCTAGCGGTAGGGCGACATCCGAGGTGGGTCGCACAAGGCGATCAAATCTATTCGACGGCGATCACCGCCGGCGGAAAGGAGGTCGTCACGGCGGGACGGGACGGACTTCTCAATTTGTGGCTCCCGTTTGAGGATTCGGGCGGCGCCGTGATCGCCGATGACTCCGGCACGATCAACAACATCGCGACGGGGCCGGACAGCCTCGTCATCGCGGCCGACGATCGCGGCGTCGAGCTGATCGATGTCGAGCGGCATGCGTCTCAGCTCATCGAGACTTTCGACACGCTCGCGGCGAGCGTCGTCGATCGGAGTCGGGACGGCCGCGTGATCGTCGCGGGCACGAGGGACGGCACTCTCGTCGCCTGGAGGCGCGAGGCTCGGCAGTTCCGCATCAAGTGGCGTCACCAGTTCGAGGGTGGTCCGGAAGTCATGGAACTCCGCCTTTCGCCCGATGAGCGATTCGTGGCCGCGGTCCTCTCGCCTACGAGCGATGCACCGAAGGAACTCCATTACGTTGATGCCGACACCGGCGAACCGGGCGCTCGCCTCTCGGTGGCGGGTTCGTTCGGTCTCGCCATCAGTCCCGACAGTCGCACGATCGCCGTCGACCGGGAAAGCGTCGTATTGATTCTCGACGTGCCGGGTCTCGCAATCCGAAAGCGCTTGCTGGGACATCGCCAGTCGATTCGGGCGATTCGCTTCAGCCCGGATGGTCGATGGCTCGCGACGGGCGCAGGTGACCGGAAAGTGATCCTGTGGGACACCCGGACGTGGCGGCACGCGGCACCATGGATCGCTCACGGGGCGGAAGTCCGGTCGATCGCCTTCAGCCCGGACGGACGAACCTTGCTGACCTGCGGCAGCGATCTCACACCGAAGCTGTGGGACATTGAGACCGGCCGCTTGCTCTTACGACTCCCTCTGTTGGAAGGCGACCACTGGCCGATGTTGTTCACCGATGACGGTGGTCGGATCGTGGGGCGACATCCCGAACGCGGGATGTACGTCTTGAACGGTCAGCCCATCGATCCAGAAGTGCGCGACTGACACCACCACGACCGGACCGGTTTCGAGGATGTGAGTCAGATTCGGCAGCAAGCTGATCCGCGACGAAGAAGCCGATGCTTCACTTTTTCGGCGGCTGAACCCGATTGAGCGCCATCAGCGTGTAGGCCGTCACAAGGTTGGGATCACCTTCGTACCAGCGGTCGGCGGTGTTGACCCAACTGCCGTTCTCGTTCTGACGCCTGAGCAGTTCCGCCGCGAGATCAGCGCGCCAGTCATGCTTGACGCCGCCGGCGTCTTCAAACTGCTCGACCTCAAGGAGGTCAAGGGCTTTCGCCAGAGTCTGGTAATAGTAATACAGCCCCTGCTCGCCGAGACCCGGGTTCTCGCTCACGGTGTAGTGTTTACGAGCCCAGTCATAGGCGGCTTTCGCACGGGGGTCGTTCTTGTCGAGACCGGCGTAGATCATGCTCTTCAAGCCGGCGTAGGTCATGCTGCCGTAGCTGCGCAGCCCGCCGTTCGGTTCGGTGCCTGCCTGGCTCGTGCCGCCGGCAGCGGGAGTGTAGTAGAAGCCGCCGTCGTCGATCTTCGCCGCGAAGGGAGTGGTGTTGTGCTCCCCTTCGAGATTCTGGCAGCGCGAGATGAACAACAAGGCCTTTTGCATCGCCGGATCGTCTTCCTTCACGCCGGCTTCCCTCAGGGCCTCGACGAAGAACGAGGTGTTCGACAGATCGGGGCGCGAGTGGCCGCCGTAGCCGGCTCCGCCGTAATAGGGATCGCTCGGCTCCTTGCCTTCGGCTTCGTCCCACTGCAACGCTTTCAGGAACTTCTCGGCCCCCTTGATCACGTCGTCGTAGCGGCCGTCGGCATTGGCCCGAGTGAACGCGGAAACGGCGATCGCAGTTTCATAGTTCCGGTGATTGGATTTCGACTCGTAAATGCCGCCGTCCTGCTGGACGTAGCCTTCGAGGTACTTGAGCGACTTGGCGACCGCGTCGTCGCTGGGCGGCAGGCCGGCGTCGAGCAATCCGACGGTGATGACGCCGGTGACGCCGACGAGATTGCCGCTTGTCCAGTTTCCGTCGTCATTCTGAGCCGTTTTGAGGAAGTTCACGGCCTTCTGCCGGGCGGCATCGACCGCTTTCGCATCAAGGCCGGCCGTCAGCGGATTGGCAAGTAGCAAGGCAGCGGTACCGAACATCAGCAGTCTGAACAAAGATGTCATGGGCTTTTTCGCTCGTGATCGCGGAGTTCATCATATTCAGTGTCGCGATCGGTCCACCGAATTCCAGTCCGCATCAGATTTTGTCCATCGCTTTGCCTCTAACCCGCGCTCGCCGTTACGATCACGGTCCGAACAGAATTCGACGGATCGGCTTCGAACCACAGCACGATTCGCTGCCAGTTCGTCACTCCGAATTCGGGGTCGTGCCGCAATACTCAAGAGCTGCCGCAATCGATCTCGAAAGAGCATTGAGTGATCGCTCCCGTCTCGACGAATCCGCTCACGATCGCATCGGCCGCGCCGCCGATCGTCGATCTCGGTCTGCGCATCGAGACACCAGAAAACGTCGTACTGACCTACACGCTCGCCGGACCGACGTTGCGGGCCGGAGCGTATCTGATCGATTTCGCCTTGCAGATGGTCCTGCTCACGCTGGCCGCCGGCCTCGTATTCTGTGCGGCCTTCGTGGCGCCCAACATCGCGTTCGGCCTGCTGCTTGTGTTCTGGTTCGCTCTGTCGTGGTGGTACTTCACGCTCTTTGAAGCCCTGTGGAACGGTCGCACGCCGGGTAAGTGGGCCGTGGGGTTGCGCGTGATCCAGGACAAAGGCTATCCGGTCACGTTCTGGGCCGCCGTCGGTCGAAATTTTTTGCGGGCGTTCGATTCGTGGCCTTTTTATGCGCCGGCATTCGTGTCGATGCTGCTGAACCGGCGGTTCAAACGACTCGGCGATCTGCTCGGGCGCACGGTCGTCGTCTGTGAGCGAAACGTCGTGCTGCCGCGAGAGCCGGTGATCGTCGAACGCATCGACCCGCTACCGCGCGACGAGATCTCCGGGCGTCCGCCGGAGGCACGAACGCTTTCGCTGATCGATCAGTTTCTCGGAAGAAGGCATCTCGTGTCGATCCCGCGCGGTCACGACATCGCACGCCCGCTCGCGCTCGCGCTCGCAAAGCAGTTGCGGTATTCGGGAGAGCCGTCGCTCGTCGAAGATTACCCCATGGCGTTTCTGGCCCGCGTGTACGTCACCTATCTGCGACGAGATGAAGAAGAGCCGGAGACGACCCGTTGGGCTGGTAATGCGATTCGTCCCGCGGCGGTCGTGACGTTCCCTTGAATCGAATCCGCACCACGTTGACCAAACAACTTTCGATCCCGCCATGACGAAGCGCCAATTCCTCAAGCGCCGCAGGGCCGACTGGCGACGATTCGAGCAGGTGATCGCGGCCGCGAATTCGGTGAAGCCGAAGCGGCTCAACGGAAAGCAGGTCACCGAGTTCTCGCGACTGCTGCGAGTCGTGTCTCACGATCTCGCCGTCGTGCGGGGGCACGGCTGGGACCTTCGGCTGGAGTCCTACCTCAACGACCTCGCCTCGCGCGGGTACAACAGCTTCTATCGCGCTCCGCCCGGCACGACGAACCAGATCGTGCGGTACTTCACCTCGCGTTTCCCCCGTCTGATGCGTCAGAACTTCGGGTACGTGCTCGCCGGCTGCGCACTTTTCTTTCTGCCCTTCTTCCTGAGTTGGGGGCTCGTCGTCGCCAGACCGGAGCTCATCCATCGAGTCGTGCCCGGCGAAGCGCTGGAGCAGATCGATCAGAGCTTCGGCGAGAAGAGCCCGCTCGGCGAGCCGGAGTCGGGCATCGGATGGACACCGGGCTACGCCGAAGAGCGAACCGGCATGTTCGGCTTCTACATCGCGCACAACATCGGAATCGCATTCAAGACATTCGCGCTCGGCATCACTTTCGGCGTGGGCACGGTCGTGACGCTGCTCTACAACGGTATCGCGATCGGCGCGATCTTCGGGTATGCCCATTCCGAGGGTTACGGACCGCGGCTCTTCAGTTTCGCGGTCTCACACGGCTCGTTCGAGCTCGTCGCGATCGGCATCTCGGGCGGAGCCGGACTGATCCTGGCCAATGCGCTCGTACATCCCGGCTCGCGCACGCGGTGGGAGTCGCTCGTCGTGCGCGGTCTCGATGCCGTGCAGGTCGCGGTCGGAGCGGGCGCGATGCTGGCCGTCGCCGCGCTACTCGAGGCTTATTGGTCGCCGGCACCGATCCCTGCGGTCTTCAAGTACATTGTCGGCGGAATGCTCTGGCTGCTGGTCTTCGCTTACATCGCCTTCGCCGGCCGTGGGCCAGACGCGGAGGCGGTAACAGAGATCGGAAGAACAGAGAACGGAGGAGCGGGAGAATTGAGACGCTGGAACGACGACCGCCGAATTGGCGCCACTTGATTCTCCCGTACTTCCATTCTCACTCCCTCCCATGGCCGATCTCAAGAATCCGAAGCTCATCTATGCGAAGGGAATTCTGTTTCTCCTGAGCGGTCTCGTCGCAGCCGCGCTAATTCTCGTCGAGCACCCCGATCTGCGGACGGCCTTTCTGCTCGCGGTCGCGATCTGGTGCTTCGCCCGGGCGTATTACTTCGCCTTCTACGTCGTCGAGCGCTACGTCGACCCGACGTTCAAGTTCTCGGGCCTAGGCGACTTCGCGATGTACGTCCTGCGCCGGCGAAAGTGACACTGGTCAGGGGCTTCATTCGGCAGGAAACGTTCCGGCTGTCCAGCGAAGCGGCGGAAGCTTTTCCGGCGAACGGCCGATTACTTCGCGAACGATCTTCCGCGCGCGTGATCCGGCGTGAAACAATCGATCACGGACTGCCGAAGAAGGCTCAGGAGAGATTCGTTCGCGCCGCACGGAGGCTCGCCACCCCCTACTTCGTGCGGAGACGCCTTATGCCCACTCGCCGCCCTGTCGACACGTTTCGCCCCGGCTCTGTCCCAGACCTGTGCTACGGCTTCGGCCGCGACTACGCCGTCTCAATGATGAATCGCCAGGCGTTCTCGCGGTGCGGCGAATCGCTGCTCGCGAGCCGCCAGACGTCGCCGTGCCGGCTCAATCCGACGGGTTTGCCGGGCTCGCGACGTCCGCCATGCTGATGCGAGGCGACGCTTGACGGTTGTTTGCAAGCGTTCGATAGTTGGCGAGCGGCAGTCATCGACCTGCCGGTGAATCCGAGTGTCGCAAACGCTTGAAACATTGACACGTAATGTTCGAGCGCCGTGACCGATTGCCCGCACCGGCAGGCGCACGCCTGCCGCTCGCCTGTTTGTCATTGTCTCTATGCCGACGCACTTGCCGCCTTGGGCACCGCTCGCCAAGCCGGCGTTGACCATCGCGTGCTTCGTCGTACTTTGGGGCGTGGAGTCGATCCTGCCGTTCTTTGCGGAGCCGCGCCATCGCTGGCGGCACGCGGGACGAAACCTTGCCATCGCGCTGCTGAATGCCGCCGTGCTCGCGTTTCTTTTCGCTTCGCTGACAGTCGCGGTCGCCGATTGGTCAACTTCGCACCAGTTTGGCCTGTTGAATCAGCTTCACCTTCCGTCGCCGCTGCATTTCATCGGTGCGATCGTCCTACTTGATCTCTGGCTGTATGTGTGGCACCGGCTGAATCACCGGGTGCCCTTCTTGTGGCGTTTTCACCGAATGCATCATTCCGACCATGAAATGGACGTCTCGACGGCGACTCGGTTTCATCTCGGCGAGCACATTGGTGCGGCGACGTTGCGGCTGGGCCTGATCCCGGTTTTCGGCATCACCGCGATTGAAATTCTAATTTACGAAACGTTGGTGGTCGCGGTCACGATGTTCCATCACGCGAACATTTCGATCGGCCGCTTCGACCGGCCGCTCCGCTGGCTGACCGTCACACCTTTCATGCACAAAGTGCATCACTCACGATTACGACACGAAACCGACTCAAATTACTCAACGCTATTCTCGCTTTGGGATCGCTGTTTCGGATCGTTTCGGATGCGCAATGATTGCCGCACACTCGATCTCGGTCTTGACGGGATGGACGACGACGATCGGCAGACGATTCGCGGAATGCTGCTCACACCGCTGCGCGGGCCTGCACCGGTGTCGTCGCAGCGGCCATCTTCCGACGACACTGTCGATGGGATGAACACCTAGAGCCGGCAACGGGACTTCAATCGAGCTTCGCGTGAACCTGTCCGCGCTCAACAGACGCATCTCAAAGCCGTGGTCACCCGTCGTGGTCGGCGGCGTGGTGCTGCTGATGGCTTTCTCGGCGTTCCTGCTGCGGGCGAGCCTGCAAGTGGGACTCGACGCCGTGCCCGGTCCGGGTGACGAGGCCGAGTACGACCTGCTGGCGATGGAGATCGCCGTGGGCCACGGCTTTCGCTTCGATTACGACAACGCACGCTGGCGTGCTCCGTACGAGCAGGCGAACGGCGACGGTGCCTATCAGGTCGTGCTCGGCCGGCACGGTGCCGCGGCGACGACATATCGCCCTCCGCTCTTTCCGACAGTCATGGCGGGGCTTTACTCCGTCTTCGGTCGGAGTTTCGCCGCAGTCCGGATCTTCAATTGCCTCGCGATGGCCGCTGCGGGAGCGATCGCCGCTGCGCTCGTCACAGGACGCCTCGGTGCTCTGCCGGGATTGATGTGCGGAGCTTTGTTCGCGATCGTCGAACATCGCGCACGGTATCACGCCGGACTCGTGTTGACGGAAAGTCTCGCCGCTCTCTTCGCCGTCGCCATCGCGGCGGGACTGATGCGGCTCGCGGAATCCGGCCGGCTGCGAGCCGCGATCTTTACCGGCGTTCTCGTCGGTCTGGCGACCCTCAACCGTCCCTTGATCGTCTTCTGGATGCCGATCGTCGTGGGTGTCGCGATCTGGATCACGCCGCGACGGCGGTTCGCGATTGCAGCCCTGCTGACGCTTTCAGCGGTCGCGGTCGTGGCGCCGTGGGCGATTCGGAATTCGCTGTTGCTCGGGAAGTTCTCGCCGCTTGGCACGCATGGCGAGCAGAATCTCGCGGCGGCGTATTCCGACGACGCATTCCGGAACCACGGCATCTGGGCCAATCTCGATGAAGCCGGTTTCTTTCCGCCGGAGATCGATGATTCGCGCCCCGGCATCGAACGCGAGCTGGCGCGAGCGGAACAGAGCCGTCAAGCGGCATTGCGATGGATCCGAGGCAACGTCGCGAAGTTGCCCGTGCTTGCCGTCATGCGAATCTGGCAGCTCTGGCAGCCGCGCATGCACTGGGACGCGCTCGTGCTCGGTTTAGCGGCATTCGGTTTCCTGATTTGGCCGGTACAGTCGGAACGACGGATTTTCGGCGGATTGCTGCTCGCCAACACGCTCGCGGTCGCCGTCACCTGGAGCGTCGGCGGCCGCTTTCTCGTGCCGATGCTGCCGGTTCTGCATGCGGCGGCGGCTTGCGGTTGCTGGGCGATCGCTCTCGCCGTGACCGAACGGCGGGCACATGTGCGGGAGTGGCTTCGCCCTCACACGTCGTAGACGGCTGGTGAAGCCGCCGACGAATCCAATCCCCCTCTCCTTCGGGAGAGGGGACAGGGGTGAGGAGACGCCCTGCCGCGCCATCTTTGTTTCTCTTTCAGAGCCGCGACCGTCAGGGAGCG
>JACCRE010000302.1 GCA_013813775.1 Planctomycetaceae bacterium | reverse complement strand
GCCCACGAGGGCACCTCCGCCACCGCCGCCGAGTCCGCCGCCGAGTCCGCCGCCGGCACCGCCGAGACCGCCGGCCTGGCCGAGCTGACCGCCCACGCCGCCGGCCGTGGCTCCCACGTTGCCACCGGAGTTGAAGGTGAAGGTCTGCACGTCGATGATCGTGTTGAACGACGGTCCGAGCGTGAGTCGCACGTACCGGCGATCGGCACTGATGACGGCCTGCACGGTCAGGAAGATGCCGTCGGGAATCACGGTGATCTGCGGCTGGAAGCCCACGGCCTGAATGCCCACGATCGGCGTGATGCTGGTCACGAACGGTCGGTTGATCGTGTCGTTGATCGTGGCGATCTGGCCGTTGAACAGCGTGATCTTCGGGGCGAACAACAGGTTCGAACGATTGTCCTGCTGAATCGCCTGGATGAAGAAGAAAGCCTCGATGTCGCTGAGCACGGCGAAACCGATGCTTGCCGCGGCGTCGCGGTCGAGCGTCGCGAACGACGGGACACCGACGTTGAACGACCCCTGGCGGAAAGGAATATCGAGATCGGGAGAGACCGTGCCGGGGCCGGCCAGGCCCACGACCGTCCCGTTCCGGTAGCTGTCGTAGTTTCGCAGGTCGCGGTCGGGTGGGAGTTCAAAGAAGTCGGTGACAGGTTGCTGAGTTCCGCCGCCGATTTGTCCGGCCTGACCCGCCTGACCCGCCTGACCCGCGACGCCGCCGGTGCCGGGGGGCTGGCCGGGATTCAGTTGTTCGCCGTACCCCGGGCCGACGATCCCGCTGAGCGAGTCCTGCACGTTGAAGTCGAAGTCGACGCCCACGTATTCCAGGAAGTTGTCGGTGACGGTGATGAACCGCACTTCGACCGTGACCTGCAAGTCCTGCAGGCGTCGTAACTGGTCGAGCAGGTCGGCGATCTGGTCATGCACCTGCTGTGTTTGCCGGACGACGAGCGACAGCGTCGTTTCGTTCGGCCGCAGCACGCCGTTGCCCCCCACGATGTCCCAGCTACCGGGTTCGATCGTGCTGGAGATCAGATCGATCAGGGTGTCGAACTGCACGCCGCGGGGGCTGGAGGAAACGCGAGCGCCGGTGCTCAGGGGGTTGAAGCCCGCGGTCGGATCCTCGATTTGAGCCATCGCCTGCCCTTGCGGGGCGCCGAACGACGGCACGCTCATGTTTCCGGCACCGACGAAGCCGGTTCCGAACCCGTTGACGCCGGGACCGTTGTACTTCAGCCCGTCGGCCGCGTTGGACCCGAAGTTCGGGATCGGCACGACGAGGTCGGCGACGGGGTAGGTCTGCACGTCGAGCTGGCCCTGCCGGCGGAGCCGACTGGTGACGTTGAGCACCTCGTTGTCCACCATGTAGCCGAGGTTGAGCGGCTCCAACAACAGATTGAGGGCGCTCTTGAGCATGATGCCGTCGACGTCGATCGAGACCGGCGTGTCGGACGTCACACCCTCTTCATCGAGACCGGCCATGTCGATGACGACGTTGATGTCGGCCTTCGAGCGGATGTCGGTGATCACCTGGCTGAGCGGAACATTGTCGAAGTGCAGCGAGATCTGCCGGTCGAGGCTCTGTCGAATCCGCTTCTCTTCCTCGGTTTCGACGCGGGCGGACTTGCCGTACTTACCCTTCCGCTTCTCCGACATCTCGTTCCAGCTCTTCGGATATTCGATTTCGCCGGGAATGCCGATCGCGGCGACGTCGACCTGGTGCAAGGCTTCGAGGAAGTAGTCGGCCTTGCCGTCGCGTACCTCGCTGTTGCGGCTCTCTTCGTAAAGAACCTTCGCCTTGTAGAGCAGCGTGACGGTGACCGGATTCTCGGGGTCGAGTTCCTTGGCCTCTTTGGCGACGAGAATCGCCTCGGCGTAGGAGCGCTGCTTGACCAGCTCGTTGTACTTGTCGACGAGCTTCTTCATCTCGGTCTCGACCTGGGCCTTGGCCTGAAGCTCGCGCTTGATGTCTTCCTTGACCTTGGCGTTCTGCTCGTTGAGCTCGATCTTGGGAGCCATCTGCTTGGCGTAGGACTCGATCGACGACTTCGAGCGATCGAGTTGCCGCTTCAGCGGAGCGACCGTTTGCTCGGTGAGGCCGGAAGCGGTGAGTTCCTGACCGGCGCGGTCGAGGATCGAAATGGCCTCGGTCGGATTGCTCTCCCGCAGCCGTTCGGCCCGGAAGATCGCGTTCAGGACTTCCGTCCGCAGCTTGTCGAATTTGACCGCCTCGGCCTGAGTGGCCGCCTTGAGCGGGTCGTTCGACGCCGGCAGGTAACCGGGATCGTTCCCTCCGATCGACGGGCCTTCGCTGGTCGCCGATGCGAGTTTGATGCCGTTCGCCTTGGGAGCGAGTTCCCGCAGATAGTTCTGAAGTTGTTGCTGACGATACGCGTCGAGCCGCTGACCCGTGCGGTGGGCCTGGAGGAACGCCGCGTACGCGCCTTCGGCATCGTTCGCCTTCAGACGGGCGACGGCGAAATCGTAGAGTTCGAGAGCGCTGGCACCGTCCGGAGTGACGACCGGCAGTTCAGCGAGCGCCGTCATCGGGCGACCGCTGGCCTGCTCGATCGTGCCGCCGGCCTCAAAGGGATCGACGCTCACGTCGTTGCCGAGTTGAGGAGCGACGAACGGGTTCGCCGGTCGCGTCGCGGTCTGGGCGACGTTCGCGGCGTTCGGTCGCATCGAGTCGGCAGCACCGGCGTCGATGTCGGCGAGCAGCAATTCCGGTCGATCGTCCAGCAGACCGTAAGTGACTTCATACTTGGCAGCGGCCGTCGCCTTTTGACGAGCGACGTCGGTGCGGCCGGCTTCCAGATCGATGCGGGCCTGACGCAACAGCTCGCGAGCGGCCACGGCAGGATCTTCACCGCTCGAAGCGACCATGGCGGCCTGCTGCGGAGCGGCTTCGGCAGCGAACGGGTTGGCTTCGCGGGTCGTGCCGGCGATCGCCGTATTCGGCTCCCGTCCGCCGAGTCGTCCCGCGTCGGCGACGACGAGCTCGGGGCGATCCTCGAAGAGTCCGTAGGTCACGCCCATCGTCTCGGCCTCTTCGGCCTTGGCGAGAGCGTCTTTGACGTTTCCGGCCTGCAGGTCGAGACGGGCCTGGCGGAGCAGGTCGGTCGCACGCTGCTTCGTTTCGCTGGGGGCGCCGCCTGCCGGAGCCGCCGCGATGTTCTGAGTGGGCCTGGCGTTGCCGGCGTAGATCTGGTCGAGATCCTTCCGGATCAGTTCCGGGCGGTCGTCGAACACGCCGTACACGATGTCGAGAGTCTCGGCCTCGGCGACTTTCGCTTCCGCGGCGGCGAGATCGCCGGCCTTGAGGGCCGAGCGAGCCTCGCGCAGCAGCGACTGAGCCTGGTCGGTGCCGGCATCGACGGGCGACTGACCGCGAATCGTCGAAGCGGCCGGGGTGCGCGTCGAAGCGACCGGGTATTCCGGCAGAATCGTGCGGGTGCGGGCCGAGCGATCGATTTCGGCGATCAGGTGCTGCGGCCGTTCATCGAACAGACTCCAGCTCACCGGCAGTTCGGTCGCCTTGAGGGCGATCGCGCGAGCCTCGTCGAAGCGGCCCGCTTTGGCGAGTGCCCGAGCCTGCGCCATCAGCGAGGCGGCTTGTTCTTTCGGAGTGCCGCCGGACATCATCGGCTGTGCGGCAGGCTGCTCGAAGGATGCGAGCTGCATGCGGCTTGGCGCGGCGTCGCCGACGAACCGGTCGGATGTGGCGTCGGCCTGAGCCACGCGAGCCTCAGGGACGCCGAACGGCCGCTCGTAGGCGGCGGTGGTGATCCCGGATTGCTGCGACGACGCTCGTGCGACGGCTTCGCGTGCCCGGCGGAGATAGCTTTCCAGATCCTGTCGCTCGAGGGCCGACAGTTCCTCGGGATGGGCCATGGCCCGTCCGAGAACGGCCGCCGACTTGGCGTATTCGCGAGTGAGGTAAAGGCGTTTGCCTTCGGCGAGGTCCGCCCGCGCGGAACCGGCTGCGATCGAGCCGGCCGCGGTCGGATCGACCTCGGCCCGGACCGTCTTGGCCGGCCCGCCCGAAAAGGCTAGCCACGCGACGACGACGGCCGAAGCCGCACCGCCTGCGATAAGTCCGAATCGTTGAGCCAACACGCCTGCCTCCTTGGAGCCTGCTGGGGGTCTGTCGTGATTTGCCAGAATCGTTCCTGTGGCAGCGGACGTCGTCGTTGTCCCCCGCGGCGGCGGTGCTTGCGACCGTTCGTTCGCGGGGGCTGACGCATCTGCCGTTGTCGGAGGTCGGGGGTGGGCGTTCACGAGGTCCTCGCCGGCGGACGGGGCCGCCGCCGCGTCACCGCACAGGCGGAGACAGGGCGGGGGTACCGTTCGTCATTTGTCGGTGGAAAGGGACGGCTGGAGAAGCCGCCATGACTCGCAACGAGGCACACTGCCGGACGTTACGAAGTCACGATTGACGGGAGTGGAGAAGAGCGGTCGGTTGATATGAGAGTTCGTCGAGACGCGTCAAGACGGCTTTCGCGCCCGAACCGCGTTTTCGTAGAAAATTATCGAGGAAATTGCTTCGCAGGCGATGCGTTTGTCTTCGTGAGAACGGGAGAACGGAAGGAGTGAGAAGGTAGAAGTCAGAAGAGTCATCCGCGACGGAAGACGCGGCTGAGCCGGATTCTTCCGTTCTCTCATTCAATGTATTTCGTGATCACGGCCTTGTCGCGAAGCTCAGCGAGCACGGCGTTGGCCGCGTTCTCCTGGGCCGCGTTCAGCAGGGCTGTGCGGATCGCGTCTTGGACTTCTGTGACCGGCGTGCGTCCGGCCGCTTCGCGATTCGTGACCTTCACAACGACGAAGGCGTTCGCCGTCTCGAACACTCCGCTCGGTTCGCCGATCGGCAATGTGAACAGGGCCTGATCGACGTTCGCGTCGGCGTATTCGCCGGGTTTCAGCCAGTCCCATTGTCCGCCGCGACTGGCCTGGGGGCCGTCGGAGAACTTCTTGGCGACGTCGGGGAACGGTTCGCCGGCGGCGAGAGCAGCGAGAGCTTCGTCGAGCGTCGCGCGGGCGGCGGCTTTATCGCGCTTGCCGTCGAAGCTCACGCTCAACAATTGGAACTGGGCACGCGCCGGGTGCTCATAGTTCGCGATGTTCGCGTTGTAGTATTCGAGAATCTCATGCCGGCCGATGATCGGCACGCGGCTGCCCATCTTCTCCTGCATGTAGAGCGTCGCAAGTTGCTTCCGCTTGAACGCCTGCTCGAACTCGGCGAGCGAGGTGCTTTGCTTCGAAAGCATCTGCTCGGCTTCGATCTTCGAGTTGACCTTCAGGCCGGCCATGATCTTCCGGCTCTCTTTGTCGAATTCCTCGTCGAGCTTTTCGTCGATCTGCTTGAGTTGCTCGGGCTTGAGCATCAACTCGAGCGACTGCACGAGTAGGACTTCATCGATGCGGGTATCGAGTTGCTTCTCGATGATCGCCTTCTTGATCTCCGCGGCCTGGAAATCGGGCTTGCCGACGTAGTAGGGCCGGAAGGGCGCCAGGATCTGTCCCGCCAGAATCGCCCGGCCGTTCACGATCGCGACGACGGCGTGATCCGAGATCGGCGACGGTTCACTGAGGCTGACTTTGACGTACCCCGAGATCGATTCGCCCGACGCATCGGCGACGGCGACGCCCTGGTCGAGCGATTCCTGCTGTGAAAGCCTGGGCGGCGGCGGACCGAGCACCGGGTGATCGACCTTCGCGCTCTTCCAGCTTTCACAGCCGCCCGCGATCAATGCCGACGCCAATGCGGCGCGACAGAGCCGTCCGCGGCACAGCCGGGTTCGGTCGTGTTGGGGCATCGGCAAGGGGAGATGAAGCCGGACGGGAAGCACGGCCCGGGCCGGACGCATTGCGGACGCAACTCGGGCCGGGCGCGGAGGACGCCCGAAAGGGGCCGCAGCTTGTAGATTAATGCCGCCGCG
>JACCRE010000288.1 GCA_013813775.1 Planctomycetaceae bacterium | reverse complement strand
ACGTTCGGATAGCCGAGTTCCGGTAAAATCTGCGCGTGCAGTGAGAAGCGTCGATTCTCCGGCGAGTTGATCGTCGCCTGTGTTCCGTCGCCGTCGGCTCCGACTCCGAACGGAAACACGCCGTGTCCATCGAGGTAGACGTGCAAGGCGATCCCTATTTGTCGCAGATTATTCTTGCACTGCACCCGGCGCGCGCTCTCTCTCGCATACTGGACCGCGGGTAACAACAACGCCGTCAGCAGCCCGACGACGGCGATCACTACGAGAAGCTCGATCAGCGTGAAACCGCGGCGCCGGCGCATAAGAGACCTCACGTACCGTCGGAAGAGTGCAAAGCGGCCTGCGACCGCCGCTCATAAGCCGTCACATAAACTTCGCGAAGAAATCGAAAAGTCTCCGGGAACATAGCCGTTGAGCCGGGATTCGCCTGCCATGCGGTCGGCATGGCGGTGTTACCGGACGCCGCGCCGACGACCCAGATTCGCCGGTCGGGCAGTCCGTTTAGTTCAGCCTGAGTGATGAAATCACCTTGCGTCAGAAACGGTGCGGCTTGCCAATGAGTCGGAATGCGGTCGCCGAGGAACAGCCGCGGATCGGTCTTGCCCCGCAGGTAATATCGGGCCGTGTGATACAGGTTCGGATGGACCACGATGATCGGCTCGTTGGGAGCGCCGTATCGTAGGACGTGCTCCGCCAGACCTCGCATTCCCGTCCGTTCGACCGTATTCAGATCGGCTCGATAAAGGGAATGCAGATATCCCTCATCGGCCAGCAGCAACGCGATCAACGCCGTCCGGACGGAGGGCCGACCGGCATATCGCCAAATCATGTTCGCGATTGCGCAGAACACGCCGATCTGGGCGAAGAGAAAGTATCGCGTCGTGATGATCGGTGCGATCGCCAGAGAAAAGCCCGCCGCACAGGCGAACGGCGTGATCGCGACCGCCAGCAACAGCCATTCACCGGCGCGTCCGCGACGCACGAACGCCGGCAGCACGACGACCGACAGTGCTGCCCAAACGAGGATCGCGGTTCGGCCCGGTTCGATGAGATCATCGCGCGGGAAAAACAACTCATACCATGTCGCCGGGATCGTCATCCATTCGATCGGTCTCGTCCAGTAACCCTCGATCACTCGGCCCGTTTGCCCGAGCAGCGCGGGAACCCAAGGCAAATAGAGCAGTCCCGCGGCGATGAATGCCGCAGCGCCGCGCAAGCATGTCCGCAGCGCCGCTCGATCGCCCCGGTATGTGCTTAACGCTGCATAGCCGGCGAAAAAGAGACCTTGACCGAAGACGCTGAACAGTCCGTAATTATGCGTGTACAGTAGCGCCGCCGCGAGGACGGCGTAAATTGCCCACCAACGGCCCGATGCGGAACGGGATTCGATCGCCCGCAGCAGCGTCCAACTGCTGAACGCCGTAAGGGCCGTGCCGAGTGAATACATGCGGGCCTGCTGTGACCAGACGATTTGGTAACTCGCCACCGCGACGAGCGCCGCGGCTGTCACGCCGATCCCGCGAGCCGTGGCGTCGCGTTCGACCGTCGGGTCGCGGTTGAACCGGTAGGCGTCGCGGCCGAGCAGAAATGTGCCGACGATCGTCACACCGGCCAAGGCCACCGACAGCGAGCGCAGTCCGATCGGCGAGTCGCCGAACGCCGCAGTCCAGAGACGCAATAAGGCATACGAAAGGGGCGGGTGAACGTTGCGGGCGGCGCGGGCGGCCATTTCTTCCCAGCCGAACTGAGTCGCGTAAGTATACGACGACGCCTCATCGAACCACAGGCTCCGCGTGCCCAGCCCGTCGCAGCGCAGAGCGATCCCGACGACGAGCGCCGTCGTCAGGCACAAGATCGCCGCGAGCCGGCTCATCGCCTGCTCCCTTCTGTTCGGAATCAATCAATATCGTCCCGTCACCAACCGTCGCCGCAGCCACCATGCGGCCAGCAGGCACACGATCCCGGCATTGATGACCCAGAACCAGACGCCCCAACCGCTCGATTGCCTCGCGAGATTCGGCAGCCCGACCGCCTCGAAGGTATAGAAGCTATCCGGCTTCGAGTTCGGGCGATAGGTGCGGAATTCCCAAACTTCCTTGTTGCCGTTCCAACTTTCGTTTGTAGAGATGACTTTTCCTCGAGTGAAGCGACGAGTCGACCTTATAAGGGGTATGAAGTTGCCGTCTGCGGGACCGAACTCGTTCTCAAACCTTGAAGGCTCGGCGGTATTGGCGCTCAGTATTTCATACGACCGAACCGCCCAATGCAGTTGTGGCATCAGAACAACGTGGCCGGAACGAAAACGCAACGGCACTTGATCGCCTTCCATGTCGTAGCGGAAATCCACCCGGACCGTTTGATTCTCCTGTCGAATCTGAGTGATACGAAACCGCGGGTTGTCGATCAATTCGCGCAGGTCACGAAATTGGATGCTGTAAGGAAACTGCAACGGGGCAGCAATGGCGAGTTCCGCGGCCCTGGGCGCACGCCTCACCTCGGTTGCTACGAGTGCCGACCCATTCGCTTGCTCCGCTTCAAAAGCATAGTCGGCCACACGAAAAACCGTTGTCGCCCCGACGGCGCGTCCGTCGGCTTGGTTGTTCACCAAGGCCCGGCGCATCCGCCCATCGTCATAAAAATAGTGGAATACCCAGTCGTTGCCTGGGTCCAACTTAAATGTTCCGTCCGGCTGCCAGAGCCAGCGAGTTTCAGTGAACTCCGCTTCGATATGCCGGCTTTGTTGATCCCAAGCATCCCAACCGACACGGCCCTCTGTCTGCAGTCGCGTTAGGAGATCTTGATCGATCTCCGCGCCCCCAGCCGTTCCCGCCGCCTGAGAGACCAGCACGCATACCGTGGCGATGGCAAAAGCCGCCCGCCGTTGGCCATGATGGCAACCCGGAATACAGATTCGGATACGACGCCGGACATATGGCCGACAGGCTAACATGAAGCACCACGGACGACGGAGGATCATCATCCAGCAATTATTAGAAGCATGGGCCGGACCAGCGTCGATAGCACTCGATACTTGCCTTAAGCCGGCCCATGCATGACGGCGATAAAACGCAGTCGACGACTTCGCGAAGGATGCATCGCGGTCCTTCTATTGGGGTTAGGTCCGCAGCATCCTGACCGTGATTCAAATTGGCTTATTACAGAGACAGTTGCCCGTCGCCAGTGTGTTACAGGCGCAGCCCACGCCGGTACACGTGCCAGTGCAATTCGTGTCGCCACTACACCCGACGGTCGTGCATCCGGTCGTCGTGTACGTCGTCGCAAACGCCTCCTGCGGAACCATCAGCATTCCGCAGAAGAGGAGGGCGGTGCCCGTCGCCGCCAGTAGTGACGCAAGACCGTTCAATAGACCGCGCATCGGTAGTTCTCCTGCTCCGTGACCTCTAAAACCGAACCGAGAAACACTCTCGGACAATCCCTCCGCAATAATCAATGCGGCTGATCCCGCGTGTCGCGCACTTCCAATGCATGTCCGCACACCCGGACCTGAAGCCGCGGCTGGTCGGGCGAATCGGTCAGGAACGTCACCGGCCGGCAGAACCGAGGCGGATCGCCGAGAAACGTCACCTCGACTCGAACTTCGCGCGAGTCGTGCGGCGGGATCTCGACCGGCAGATCATGCGTGCCCGTGCAGCCGCAATTGGCTTGGGCCCCGACGACCCGCACCGGTTCGCCGGTGAGATTCATCAGGCGGAAAACGGCTGCTCGCTTCTCTCCTTCGGCGGCATCACCGAGGCGGAAATCCGCCGGCGAGACGGTGATCGAATCACCGCGCAGCACGGCTCCCGTCAGCGAGAGGGAACCGAAGCCGGCGACCGCCGCTACGGCGCAAAGACATGCCGCCCCGAGAATCGAAGCGACGAACAGGCGATCAAACTCGCCGGCTTTATACGTTGCCGCAATGGTTCTCTTCGTCCCTGCATGGCGACCCACCTGCGGAGAGAATCGCATGAGCAGTGCGACCGCCGTGACGTCGATGCTGAAGGCGATCCAGGGAGACATCGGCAGCGCGCCGGCGCACCCGCAGGAGGTTTTTCCCGTGAAAGCGAGGGACGCGGCGACGCCGGCCAGCAGAGTGAAGACCCCCAGCGCGACCCGCCGCGCCAGCTGGGGAGCCAATCCCGAGAGCAGCCAAACACCAAGAACGGCTTCCGCCTCGATCGCCAACAGTCTGACGAAAGGCGGGAACGTTTCGTCGGCCTGCGAGAGCGGCGGAACTCCGGCCTTGAGTGCAGCCGTCGCCAACAGAAGCAGACCGAGGATGAGCCGGAGAACCGTGAATCCCGCCGCGGGGCGTTTTCCCTCGTTGAGAGGATGTTCGGCGGGACCAACCTGTTGCATGACAGCCCCCGAAGCACATTCCTGTGCGGAGCCGCATCGCGTGCCGAGCGGCGACGACGGAATCTAAAACAGACTCACCGATGACGGGCGATAAGTCAAGAAAAAAATCCAGGCTTGCCGGACCCTGAAAGGAGTGACCGGTCCCAACGACGTTTTCAGTTCCGGCAGCAAGCAGCGCTTTGAACAATTGCGGCAATCACCTCTTGGCGGTTAGATAGGCCACTCGGTATCACTGCCGATCGTTTTGGGAATTCGCCATGAATCTGCTGACGACGCTGCCCGGTTCGATGATGGAAGGCTTTCTGCCTTCCGGCTGGGATCTGAAGAAGATCGACGCTTGCGTCGCCGACGATCCTCGCTCGATCAACGATCGGCAAGCATGGTGGCATCGAGATTTTCGGCCGATCGCCTGCGACACACTCGCCGATTTCGACACCTTCATGGGTCACGAGATCGCGTTGACGATCCGCCGGGCCCGCGAGGCCGGCGAGCAGCTCGTCTTGATCCTGCCCGTCGGACCGATGGGCATGTATCGCTGGACGGTCTTCTTTCTGAAGGAATGGGGCGTCGGCTGCGATCACGTCTACGGCTTCAACATGGACGAATGGAGCGACGCTGAGGGCAACACGCTGCCGTCCGACAACCCCGCCGCGTTTCGCTACGCGATGGAACAAGCCTTCTACGGGCCGCTCGGCAAACTGACCGTTCCCGAGAAGCAACGCCACTTCGCGACGAAAGACGTGATCGGCACCTACGGCGACCGCATCGGCGAGTTGAAGGCCGCAGGAGCCAAGCACGGCGTGATCTTCGGCATCGGCCGCGTGTGCCACATCGCCTTTTGGGAACCGCAGTTCGCCGGCGAGTACGGCGGCGTCGAAGAGTGGAAGGCCCAGACGCACCGCCTCGGCGCGAAGTTGCATCCGCTCACGATCGAGCAGAACGCGATCACCAGCTTCAAGAGCCGCACGACGCTCGTTCCGGCCTTCGCCAACACGATCGGGCCGAAGCTCTTCCTGAACGCCGATCACATCATCGGCGGAGCCGACGGCACGCTCGGCCGCGGCATGATGTGGCAGGGCCTCAGCCTGTGGATGACGCTGCGACACGATCCCACGCCATGGATTCCCTCGACGTGGATGCCGACGCAGCCGGGCAAGTTGTTCTATATGAAAGAGCTCGCTGGGCCGCTTGTGGCGGAGTGTAATTGAGCGTAGGGCGGGCCTGGTCTTTGCTGCGCTCGTGCGAACCTGTCATCACTGCCGAGGTTCCCAAATGCGCTGAAGCCGTAAGCACCTCGCCATCAGTTCGCTGCGGCTGTTCACGTCGAAATGCCGGTAGAGCAGCCCAACGTATTCGTGAACCGTCGCCTTGCTCAGTCCGAGCGCGAGAGCCGCCTGCTTCTCACTGTCGCCCAATAGCAGTCGCTCCAGCGTTTTTCGGAGCCGCGGCGGCAACGCCGATCGTGGGTTCTCCCCGTCGTACAGCGCCGGCCCGACGAGTCTCGCGAGCTCCATGTTGAGCAGCCGGACGAGCCGTGCGTCTCGCCTCTCGAAGGGTGCCGCCCTGAAGGGTGTCCACATCGAGAAATTCAGGCACGATCGCCGGTCCAATACTCGTCGCTGAGAAAAGAGATGGTCGCCGGTCCCCATTCCTCGTGCCCAATCCCAGATCCCGGACCGCTCAAACTCCGTCGCGGAGGCGAGCCGTCGGGTTCGGATGGTAAGGTCGGGCCGACGGATTTCGAGGTAGCGATGGAAGCACGGGTCGTCGAAGTATCTCTCCGTCGCGTGGTACTCAACAAAGACGGCACGTTCGGTCCCTTCCAACCCGTCGTCCACCGGCGTCCGCACGTCGCGCATGAGCTGAAAGCCGGCAGGCGGCTGAAATCCCACCGCCGCGACCCGCGCCGGCGTCAACGATCGGACAGCCGCCAGCGCATGTCGCATCCAGGCTTCGCGGTCACTGCCAAGCTCACGGCACTCGCCGACGGCCCGGAACACGTCGCGGACATCGCGCAGCCGGAGACGTTGCGAGCGGCCCATGTCGTACCTCATGGCGGGAAGGCGGGAGCCGACCCCCTCTTTAGACGGCTGGCGTCCGCCCGCGCCCTCAGTATGTTCCACCTCAGGTCTGCCGCTCAAGCCCCAGTCGAGGCCGATTTGCTGCAGTCCACTGCGGCGGGAATTCTCGCCGGGCTCCACCATGAAAGGGGACAAGAAGATGAGCAAGCGATCGAAGCTGATGCTGGCGGGGGTCGTCGTCACGTGCGCTTCCGGCGTCATCGCCCTGAAGGCCTGGGCGACGCCGGGTCAGGGACTCGTCATTACCGGGATCTCCGGGCCGGCGCTATTGGATTCTTTCAAGACGAAGAGTGAATCCGACAGCCTTGAGATCGAGATCGAAAGCAAAGGGCAATCAGACGTGTACGTCGCGCACATCCAAATTGCGCCAGGCGGGTTCGGCGGCTGGCACTCGCATCCCGGTCCGTCGATCATTTCGGTCAAATCGGGCACGGCGACTTTCTACCATGCCGCCGATCCGGCCACACCGCTCGTCTACCCCGCGGGCAGCGGCTTTGTCGAAGACGCGAACGTTGTGCACGATGTCCGGAACCATGGAGACACCAACCTTGAGCTGGTCGTGCTCCAGATCGTTCCGGTGGGCGCGCCGCGGCGGATTGATCAGCCGGCGCCGTAGTCGCTCTTCGAGGAAGTCCTCGATCTGATCG
>JACCRE010000276.1 GCA_013813775.1 Planctomycetaceae bacterium | reverse complement strand
GGACGCCGATCAGGTTTTCAAGCTGCTGCCGGACACGCTCGCGGCGATCGCCGCGACGGAACCGGCTCGCCGCGACCTGCTGTTTCCGTGGCCCCATTGCCGCCGGCACTTCTATCGCGGGGGCTACCAGAAGATTCTCGCCGCGGCCGGTCTGACGAGTTCCAGCCGCGACCTGTTCCACAAGATCCGGCGAACGCACGCCACGCAACTCGCGAACGCGACGGACATCGCGACCGCGCAGAAGTCGCTCGGCCACGCGAACCGATCCACGACGCTGCGCTACATCGACCCGCGCTACATGACGGATCAGAAGACTTCGGCGGAGTTCCTGCCGCGGCTGTCGTTCGTTCCATGCGATCGGAGCGGCGAACCATGCTGAGCAACCCTGACGGCAGCGCCGGAAAGCTGAACTATCACGCGCTCGGACCGCGCAGCGCCGCAGAACGGCGGCGAAACGGCGATCAGAATGAACCGTGGTCGCCGGGCGAACTGAGTCGGCTGCTGGCGTCGGCGCGGACGATGCCCGACGACAACGCGCCGCGAAGCGTCCCCATCATTCCGGCCAGACACTTTTGGCCGGGGCTGCTCTGCGGAATCCTCGCGACTGCGGCGAAGTCGGAAGTGATGCTCGCCACGCCGCGCGAGGCGTTCAACTTCCGGGCGGGAACGCTGGCCGTCGGCTACTACGTCTTTCAGCTTCACCCGATCGCCTTCGCCGCGATCGCCGCCGCCGCGAGGCACGACGACCCGCTGTTATTGCCGTGGCACCTGGACGGCCGGAAGCCGCCTTACTTCATGCTCTTTCGGCGCATGAAGCTGTTGCTATGGCGGGCGGGGCTTCCGCCTGTCTCTCGCAATCTATTCGAGCGGTTGCGGATCACCGCTCGCGAAGTGCCGGACATCATTGACGACATCGATCCGTGTGTGAAGTTCTCCCCGCGACCCGGCCGACCGCCGGACGTTCGGCGGCGAAACAATCGGCGATTCATCGTCAAAGCGAAGTCGTCCAAGGCGGATGACGCGCCCGCGTATCCGCCGCCGAAGCCGGCCGCACCGCAACTGAAAAGCCGGCGCGGACGTAGCGCCATCGAGACGCGGCGCAGGCGGGAAGCCGAGCGCTTGGGTGTCCCGCAACTCGTCACGATCACGATCGATCGGCCGGACACTCTGCGGCGGTTCTTTGAGGAGCGTTATCGGCCTTTGCGGCTTCTAGGATCGCCCGAAAAGACGCTGAACGACTACCGCCGCACTCTGGATCGACTCCGGCAGTTGTTAGGCCGGGACGCGCTCGTGTCGGACCTGTCGGACAACCTGATCGATTCGCTGCTTACGTCGAAGCTCTACGCGAACCACGGGCCTGCGGCGCGCAACCGTTACCGAGCATGTCTGCTCGCGCTCTGGCGTCATGCGTGGCGCAAGCGGCTCGCCGACGAGCTGCCCCGCGACGTCGAGAAGTTCAAGGAGCCGAAACGATTGCCCGAGGCGTGGAGCCTCGAGGAATTCTGGCGCATCGTCGAACACGCGGGGTATCGCATCGGCAGGCTTGGGGGCGTCCCGGAACGTCACTACTGGCCCGCACTCCTGATGACGCTGTTCTACACGGGGCTACGCATCAACGCATTGCGGCTGCGGGCCGTGACGGACTTGGACGCGAACGGCTGGCTGTCGGTGCCGGCTGAGGATCAAAAGCAGCGGGCCGACCAGAAATTCAAGCTCCCCGAGGGGTGCCTTGCGGCGATCGCCGCGACGGACCCGCACACGCGCGACCTGCTGTTCCCGACGCCTTGGCTGGGAACGTCGTGGAAGCCCCCGATACTCGCGCGGCTTAAGGCGATTCTCAAATCAGCCGCCTTGCCGCATGGCAGGCGAGACATGTTCCACAAGCTGCGGCGGACGCACGCCACGCATCTCGCGAACGAGACCGATCTGGCGACCGCCCAGAAGTCGCTCGGCCACGCGAACGTCTCAACGACGCTGGGCTACATCGACTGGCGCTACATGACGAATCACAGGGCTTCGGCGGATTTCCTGCCGCGGCCACCTCAACCCGAGTTCGGAAAGGACGAAACGTGAGCGGAACCGTCGTCGCCTTCAATTACGGCAGCCTGTCCAAGACGGAGCGCAGGACGGCGGAAGCAGAAGCGGTGAGGATCAAGGGATTGCTGGAAAAGACCGGAGCAACGATCGTCGAAATCGGCCGACGGCTGATCGCCGTTCGGGAAGCGCTGGGGCCGTCGAAGTTCGCGGCGTGGCTCGCCGCGGAGTTTCAATGGCAGCAACCGATGGCGAGCAACTACATGCAGGCGGCCCGCCGCTTCGGCCAAGCCCCGTGCCTGGACAAGTTCCAGCCGCACGCGCTCTACGAACTGTCGCGGTCGCGCGTGCCGGATTCGGTCGTTGACAAGGCCATCGAGAAAGCCGTCGCCGGGGAACTGGTGACGCTGAGAACGGCCGTCGATATGGTCCGCGCCGCCGGAGCCGGACCCGCGCCGCGGCTGGTCACGAGCGCCGCGCGGAGGCACCCCGCGCCGACGCAGACGGACCCGCCCGGCGACGGGGACGGCGAGAACAGCGGAGCCACGCCGCGGCCGGTCCCGGTCGCTGTCCGCATGCACCACGGACAGACGACCGCGGACCAGCCCGGCGGTGGGGCCACGGCCCCGCCAGCGGCCACGACGGTGGAAGCCGTCAAAGGGCCGTCGAGACGCTTCGCGAGAGCGTGGCGGGCATCCTGTCGCGTCTGACGCCGGCACAGGCGTCGGCGCTCGCGGAGCGGCTGATCGATCTGGCGTTCCGCCTGCGGCATGTCGGCATCAGCGCGGCGCCGCGCCTCGAAGCCGTAAACCCGGAAGCGGCCCCGACCGCGCCGCCGGCAGCGAAGGCGAAACGTCCCGCAACCTCGAAGCCGCGCGGCGGCAGAAAGGCAGGCTGAGCCATGCGCCTCGAAAGCAATCCCTGTTTCCACGACCTGAAGCCGGTTCAGTACCGCGACGACCGCGGCCGGAATCTCGCGCCGTCGAACCTTGTCGGCTGCCGCGGCTGCGGTCGCGTCGGCCGACTGGCCAATGGCGCGGTGTGGTGGCTGACCCTTGATGAAACCGAAGCGATGGAAGCGACCCTACAGGGCCGCAAGACGCTGCTGTGACGCGGAGCGTGACGCCGGGCCACGGAGGGACGGACCGATGAACGATCTTTGACAACTTGAACATGCCGGGGGCGCGCATTGGCAGCCGCCCCCGGCATACGCGCGCCGTAGGAACGAACACCTCAGGGAGGAAACGACAATGGGTTCTAAAGCAAGAAGATCGGAGACAAAACACGATGGTCCAGAAACCAAAGAAGTTGCAACAGGACGCCGGCGCGGCACAGCGACAACGGCAGGTCCGGCAGCCGGTCTTCAATATCCCGGACCGTGTGATGCCGTCATTGCTCGGGGTTCTGTTGGAAGCGCATCAAAAGGGAGAGGGCGAGCGAAAGTTCGCAGCGGACGCCCGGAAGATGAAGGATCGCTGATCCCTTCGATCGGGTATCTTCGGCGCAACGTCACGTCGCCGCCCGCCAAACAGCGGGCGGCGATCGGCCGCGCCGCACGATGCGGCGGATACTCGATTTCTCTTTGGTTCGATGACGCGGGCAGGGATGCGGCCGCGCTTTCCGACTCTCTCGACTTCGCCCGGCTGGAAGTCGCCGCAGAACGCGGGGACTTGCGGGCGATCGTATTTCATGAGGAACCGGCGGATCTGTTCGACGTGCTGGGCTGGTGGCGGCTGTTTCACGCCGCCGGCTTGGCGATCGTCGGCACCCGTCGCGGTCGGATCGACCTCGATGACGTTGGCGGCATCGTCGCCGCTGTTTCTTCTCTATCACTCGCGCCTCTGGAGGACTCCGTAATGGTGAAGGCTGCATCAACTCCCGCCGTGGGCTACATCCGCATGTCGAGTGACAAGCAGGAAGCGAGCCCGGCCCGGCAGCGGTCTGAAATCGTGAAGCTCGCGGAACACGGCGGGTATCGCATCATCGCCTGGTATGAAGACCACGGTCTGACGGGCACGCAATCGTTGAACCGCCCCGAGTTTCAGCGACTGCTGAAAGACGCGGCGGAAGGCACGTTCAAGGCGATCCTTCTTTTCGAGCAAAGCCGTTTCTCGCGCGAAGACCCTTTCGACGCGATGCTCCACTGGCGGCTGCTGCGGGCCGCAGGCGTGAAGCTCGTCGCCTGCCACGGCGGCGAACTGGCCTTCGACAATATGGGCGGGCTGATTACGGCCATCGTGAGTCAGCAGGGCGCGCATGACGAATCGGTGAAAATCTCCGCCCGCGTCGTGAGCGGGCTGCGAAAGAAACTCGACGACGGCCATCGGCCGTTCGGCAGAAGTGTTTTCGCACTCGACCGAGAACTCTATGACGAATCCGGCGAGCTTGTGCGAGTCGTCAGCTTTAGAGACCGGTTTGAAAAGCCCCGCGGCTGGCGACACGCATTCGTTCCTTCGGCGGAAGCCGAGGCCGTCGACGCCATCCGATGGGCGTTCGAGGCGACCGCTTGCGACGGCTTGAGCGCAAGCGAAATTGCGAGGGACTTCAACCGCCGTGGCCTTAAGACGGCGACCGGAGGGCGCTTCGCAGCCGAAGCAGTCCGGTACATTCTTACGAACCCTGCCTATGTGGGATCGACGCGCGTCTTCAACAAATACAATCCCGGCAAGTTTCATAGGGTCGCGGACGACGGGCCTCTCCTTTTCGATGAGACGCACGTCGGATTCGTCGATCGTGCGACTTTCGATGTTGTCCAAGCCCTTTTCGACCGCCGCGCCGGCTCAGTTCGACCGCGTAGGCACGCCTACATCCTTCGCGGGTTGCTGGTATGCGGACACTGCAACCGCCGAATGCGAGGCCACGGCACCTGCGGTCCGAAGGCGAACCGCAGTTCGCGGCGATACTCCTGCGTTCACGACGAGTACCAGCGTTCCGACTGCCCGAAGCCGCGCGTTGATGCGCGCGGCCTTGAGCGATTCGTGCTGAGCGTGATTCAGGATCGGGTCTTTTGCGACGAGAACCGGGAACGTCTGCGGACCGGTGCGCTGGAAGCGGCGAATGAGAAAAACAGCGAGTCGCCGGAGGCTCGGCAACTGCGGGAACTGCGCCACAAGATCGAACGGGGAACGCAAAACCTCGCACTGGCGGAGAGTGATGACGACTTTGCAGCCGTGTCGAAGCTCTTGGCCGCGTGGCGAGAAGACGAGCAGCTTCTGCTTAAGCGACTGATGCGCGGCACTTCGCGCCGGCCGGCTCCGGCTGAACTGGTTGAGGCCATTGAGGGGATGGCGGCGGCTCGCGAACACCTGGATGAAGCAGCGCCAGGCCATCTTGTCGCGATGTTCGCTCAACTCATCGCGCGAATCACCATCCGGAGACGGAACATCTACTCGCGTGCATTCAAGCTAGAGGGCGAAATGGTTTTCCACAGCGAAGTCTGCTCCGAGCCGGTCGTCCCGTTTACGGATGCGGATGTGACGCCTTCAACTCGCTGGAGAGAGGTTGCAAGTTTCATTTCGGATGCCGGCCAGTCGGTCACTCGACGAGACATTGAAGAAGCGCTCGGCATCGGTACTGACGCCGTCAATAACGCGCTGAGGCTTGCTTGCCGGCGAGGCTTGGTGACCAAAGGCGGTCCGACGAACCGGCGATTCCGGTACTCAGCGGCGGCTCTGCGCTGAAAAACAGCCCATTGGGGGGCGATGCTCCACCATTGTGCCTGTGCGCGCATCTGTGGGTAAAGCGAAGTTTACGGCCGTTATTGCTCGTGGTGCGGCGGGACGAACCACCGTCCGTTGACCGATGGGAACTTCGCCAAAGAGGTGATTCGCACGTTTCCGGCCGTGAGGCAGGAGCGGCCTCGGGTGGACGGTTCACCGGTGCGTTGCTGGATCGGCATTACTCGCGGCTGTGCCGAGTGATCCACCTGATCCAAGTTCCTCTGTTTCTTTCTACATACGCGGGTATCGCGGGAGACAAAGACATGCACACATCACACACACGCTTGCGATTAGAAAAGAATAGGCAGAACCCGGATCACCCGGATCACCCGGAACAGCCGAGCCTGTTCGACGACTGCGATCCCGTGCATCCGCACGACGACTCCAACCCGCTGGCTGACTGCTGCCCCTCGTTCCTCGGTCGCGACGAGGGCGGCAAGCTCAAGCGGCCACGACGCAAGGCGAGGCGGTGAGGGGGCCAGTAGGTTCTTCCGATCGACCCCTTCGACCGAGACCCCGGCTGGAATAGTCGAGCCATGAAACTGACTTTCTTACCTAGACAGACAAATGACCGAACACCAAAAAATCCTTGTCGAATGCCTTCGCCGCACGCGGCTCTTGGAAGCCGGGCTGGTGACGGAACATCGTTCGTTCTGGTTCCAACCGGACCTTGAGTACGAGGCCGAGCACGGCCCGATATGGCACGCCGGGAAGTGGTTCGGCGGCGGCGAGCGTCTGGCCGAAGCCCAACGGCAGCGGTTCGTCCGGTCGTTGCACCAACTGGCGGCGTCCGGTCGCGTGGTGCTGGCTCGCAAGGGCGGCACGCACGTCACGAACGTCCGTCTGACGGCATCGGGTCGAGTCGAGGCGGAGCGTCTGTCTGCTGGTGTGAAGGTATCGGAAATCGTGACGGTCTCCGCTGAAAGCGCCATCGAGGCACCCTGTCGAAGAACCTAACCCGCCATGCCGACCATCATCGAACAAACCACCGCCGGCCCGACGCTCGTCATCCGCCGAACCACGCGGGAGGGGCGAAAACCCCCGACAACAACGATGATCCCTTTGTTTTTCGCTCGGTTCCTTCTGGCGGAATGCAGTCTACGCGCGGGGCAAGGATGTTGGGATTTTTGTCCATAAGTTGCGTTGAACTGGGTGCCGCCGCCGTGTGGTTCAGCCTGTGAGCGATGTGAAGCATGACTATTGGACCAGAGACGGACGGACTAACTTAAGAAACCGCGGCGTCGTTCCCCCGCGTGCCTTGCCTCACCCCAGGAAGAACCTAGGCCCAAATGACCGGAGCCGTGATTCGAAGAACGACGCGGCGACTCCCGAACGGCGTCGTCGAGACGGTCGAGGAGATCGACTTGGGGGACGTGTTCTCAGATCGCAGCGGCTAAGGCGGCGTCATCAAGGCGCTTCGCCTGAAGGTCAAGCAGCAGAACATTCTTCCGGGCGACGGCGGCTACGGCGGCGAAGAAGGCACTGAGGTCACGAGCGGCCGGGCGTGGCTGCGCGGGGAGTGAAAGAGCGCCGCCAATCAAAACAAACCCTTCCGGAAACCGCGGATCGTTCGGCATCATCGGGGCTAACTCGCGTCTGGACTAGGTCTCCAACTCCGCCGCGACCGCGGTGAACTGCTCTAGCGCCGTTTGCAGATCGTCGGCGATCTCGCGAGCGAGAATGTCCGGCTCGGGAAGGTCGTCGCCGTCTTCGAGGCTTTCGTCTTTGAGCCAGAAGAGATCGAGGTTGACCTTGTCGCGTTTGATGAGGTCGCCGTAGTCGTAGACACGCCAGCGGCCGTCGGGGGTTTCTTCACTCCACGTCGCTTTGCGTTTCTGGCGTGCGCCGGGTTTGTAGCAGGCGACGAACTCGTCGAGGTCGGCTCGTTTGAGCGGCTTCGTCTTGAGCGTGAAGTGTTTGTTCGTCCGCAGGTCGTAGACCCAGAGCTTCGAGGTCCACGCTTTCTCCTGTGCCGGTCGGGCATCGAAGAACAGGACGTTCGCCTTCACGCCTTGGGCGTAGAAGATGCCGGTCGGCAAACGCAGCAAGGTGTGAACGTCGCATTGTTCGAGCAGCTTCTTGCGGACCGTTTCGCCGGCACCGCCCTCGAACAGCACATTGTCCGGCACGACGATTGCGCAGCGACCTGTCGGCTTGAGCAACGTTTTGACGTGCTGAAGGAAGTTGAGTTGCTTGTTCTTCGTGGTCGTCCAGAAGTCTTGCCGCTCATAGGCCGCGTCTTCCTTCTCGGCTTTCCCTTCCTCGTTGACGATCGTGATGCTGCTCTTCTTGCCGAACGGCGGATTCGTCAGCACGACGCTGTATTTCGTGCTGGGGCTGCTCGCGAGCGAATCGGCTCCCGAACTGATCGGGCAAGGATCGGCGTCGATGCCGTGCAAATAGAGATTCATGATGCAGAGCCGTGCCGTGTTCGGCACAAGTTCGGCACCGTGGACAAAGCCGTTCTTCAGGTGCTTCTTCTCGTCCTTGTCGAGTTGGCTGCCGAAGTGGTCGAGCACGTACTGACTGGCGGCGAGCAGGAAGCCACCGGTTCCCGCCGCCGGATCGCAAACCGTGTCGTCGGCTTTCGGCTGCACACAATCGACGATGGCTCTGATGAGTTCGCGAGGGGTGAAGTATTGACCGGCTCCCTTGGGTGATTCGGCAGCACTCCGGGCGAGTAAACCTTCGTAGATGTCCCCCTTCACATCGGCCTGCATCGAGAGCCAACGCTCGGGAGCGATGAGGTCTACGATCAAACGGCGGAGCAAGGCCGGATTCTGGATTTCCGGCTTGGCCTTCTTGAAGACCTCGCCGAGCATGCCCGGCTGCTTGGCAAGCTCTTCGAGAATGTGCCGGTAGTGGACTTCGAGGGCATCACCGTCTTTCGAGATCAGGCTTTCCCAACCGAATTTCGGCGGAACGATCGCCTGCTTGTTGTCAGGCGGCTTCGTCTGCTCATCCGCCATCTTGAGAAAGAGCAGAAACGTGATCTGCTCGGTATAGGCCATGTAGCTCAACCCGTCGTCCCGCAAGACGTGGGCGAAGCTCCAAGCCTTGTCAACAATCTGTTTAGTGTCGGTCATGACGGCTCCACAAGGCGTGTTGCGGAAAGGATTTGGCTCTTTTCGGCTTATTCCGGCTTTCTCTGGCTCTTTCCGGCGTGGCCTATCCTTCTCCGGCTTATTTTCGGCTCTCTTCGGCTCTTTCCGGCTCACTATCAGGTTGCTTCAACCACCATCGAGCACCCGGGCCGCGGCCGCCTGATTCGACAAGTCCGAGGCTCCGCAACATCATCAGATCATCACGCAATGACGAAGCGGGGGGAGGAGACGGGAACTGGTTAGCGACATCGTGCGAACGCCATTTCATCCCATCGCTCAAGACATGCAGAATCCGACGCTGCCGCTCAGTTAGATCGTGACTCACGCGATGCGGCGGAGAGTAGCCGCTTGGGATGAATCGCACGACCACATCACCGCCCCGTTCTTCAAACTCGGGTTCCGGATGACCTGCCGCTATGCAAAGTTCAACGATCTTCTGCGTGCCACGCCCCCAGCGCTCGATGAGTCCACGGCGATGAAAGACTTCCGCAAGTAGCGGGTTTCTCGGACGCGATTCGTGTGCTCGCTTGAGATCATCGACCGTCACGCCAAATGGCAGCGTGCCCGTGCTGGAAATCTCCAAACGGTCGTCGTAGATGGCGATGCTGATCGCGCCACCTGCGATAGAATAGTCCCGATGGCAAAGCGCGTTGACGAGCGCTTCGCGAAGGGCGAGCGGCGGGAATAACGGTTCGTCCTGTCGCTGCATCAAGCCCGGCTCAAAGCGACCGCGGACCGGAAGGTGCCGACGCAAGAAAAGCAGTGACTCGTCGAGCAGACGGAAAGCGTTGCCCGTCAGTTGCCGCTGGTCAAGGAACTCGGTCTTGGTCGTGCCGCGAAAGCGAGCCATCCGTAATCCGCATTGCGGATATGACGGTTGAACCTCCTTGGCGAACGCGACAATCGCGGCTTGCAAAGGACGCCCATTGTCGAGCAGATGAAGTTTCTGCAACGCCTCTCGCGGACCGGTGACGGGGGCATCAAGCCGTCCCGCGTCACCAGCCTCAGAGACCATTCGGCGAACTTCGTCGAGATCGAGATCACGCAAAGCATAGCCTTCCGCGACCCGATTCTCCCACCGGCTCTGTGAATGTCCTCGCTCTAACAACCGCCGTGCATACTCCTGCTGCGGCATCGGCGAAGTCGTTGTGCCGATGCGGCGATAGGGGCGGTTGCGATACGTGTATGGGGCTTCCGGGCCAGCGATCGTCTCCAGCACGATCACTTCCTTGCCTTCGGCGATGGGCACCCGCAGTTGAGAAATCGGTGCCGGCGGCTCGAACCGCATCAAATCTTGGGCGACTTCTTGCAAGGTCTTGTCCGACACATCCTGCCCACGGGCTTGCCCGCTTGAGGTCACGCCGAACAACACCTTGCCGCCTTCCCCATTGAGAAAGCCGCACAGCGTCTCCATGCCTCCCTTGAGGTCGCCCGTCGTTTTCTTGAACTCCAGTCGATCCGACTCGCCTTCAGCGACGAGCCGACAGAGTTGGTCGGCCGTCATGTACGCGCCTTCCTGCTCTTACGAACCTTGCCATTCGTCGCTGCCTGCTCTTTCCGCTCCGACTTGATCCGCGCCAGCAATTCTTCGGCCGGCTCGTCGGTCGGGTCTTGCGGCACGAGTCGGCCCTCGAAGGCTCGGCGGAGAATGCTTTGGCGGAGACGCGAGGCGCGTCGCAAGTTGGGTTCGACGATTGCAACCGATCTCTCAATGACTGAGACGACTTGCTCGGCCGCTTCGACGATCGCGGCCTGCTCGTCGAGAGGTGGTAATGGCACCGGCATTTGACGAATGTCGGTTCCTGAGATGCCCGTTTGACCGGCGGTCGTCCTGGCTCGGCTGACCATATGGGTTCGGGAAGCACCCACGTTTGCAGCGATCTCCATGAAGGCAGCCATTTGCGGGAAAACAAATTGCACCCGAATAAGTTTGTCAGGGTGCAACGTGGGTTCATGGCACTCGCGAACCATCCCCGCAACACCGAGCAGATCGACGCTTCCGTTATATCGCGTGAAGAGCAGGTCGCCCGAATTGACGAGGTATGGTTCGACATCTTGCTTCGGCCAATCAAGGAATCGAACTTCGTCGAGATCAACCGACATCGGGCGGACTGCATTGATCCGTAGGATGCGAAATCCCGGCGGCTCGGGGGAAGGCTTCGGAGGTAAGCCATTCCGCAGGTAAGACATGACCTGATCCATCGTTGCCCAACACCAGCTCTCCGGCAGTGCCGGCAGGTTTTCTGTATCCGGCCCTTCCGGCTCCCGATACTTCTCCCGCCACCCCTTCGGCGGCTGCCGGTTCGCGGCGGCGTAGCGGGCGAGTTGGTCTTCTTCCCAGCGGCGGCGGCGTTCGGTGAGGATGCGGGCGAGCAGGTCGGAGGCGGGTTCCGTGTTAGGATGCGCGGCTCGCCAGCCTGCCGTCAGCCGTCCCTCGACTGCCGACTTGAGCACGGCAGCCCGGTAACGAGCCAGCTTCGCCTTCGCGCGCTGAAGCGCGGCCACCCCGGCGTCGAGGTCGGAGAAGAGTTCGTCGATCTTCGCGACGATGCGACGCTGCTCGTTCGTTGGGGGAATACAGAGAGGAAGCTGCGCGACTCGCTTCGCCGAAACCTCGGGAAAGGTCGTTCCGCTTGCAAGTTCCAACGCCAACGGCCGCGCGTACTTGAGGAAGTAATAGAGATAGTCTGGTGTGATGCCGACCGGTGGTACGAAACTTTTGAATCCTTGATTGGTCGTCAGTGGATTCTCTGCGATCGCGACGTATCCGATCGGAGCGCGGCTACTGAAGAGTACCGCTCCGGCCGGTAATTCCTGAACGGAAGATGTTGCTCGCCCGCGTTCGCTAAGGCTCCGTTCCCCTCGTCCAACGAACTTTAGACGGTAGCCAGAAAGGTCGGCCGGGGTAATCCAAGGAAAGCCGGTGTCCGAGAAATTCTGCGGCACTTTGGTGTCGGGCGTCCCTCCTCCAACGACTCTGCAAATCTCACCGATGCACAACCATTTCCACGAAGCGGGGATCGGCCAAGGCGACCTAGGCACCCCGTTACCGTCACTCATACCGCCAACATCCTGTTGAGATCATCAAGGATTGTGCTCAGCCGTTCGCCGGACCCGCTTTCAATCATCACGGAGAGAGCCAATCTTCCAGGGCGAGGCCGGGGACGTGCTCGAAGTCGCGGGTGTTGTGAGTCACGAGGGTCAGGCCGTGCGCGAGGGCCGTGGCGGCGATCATCAGGTCCACGGGATCGACGACGACACCTCGTCCCAATAAGTCGCCGCGAATCCGTCCGAACTCCTCGCAGCAGGACCGGTCGTAGTCCAGGATCGTGACTTCCGGTAGCAGGTCGCTCACGATCGCATCACGGATACGCTTCGCGTTCGAACGACGATGTGCCCACACCAGAAGTTCGCCAAGCACGACGGTCGAGATCGCCAGCCGGCCGGTGTGTTGCATGAAACGATGAGCAAGACCGCCCGGCCGCCGGAGATGTGCGGAACAGACGTTCGTATCGAGCAGGAAACTCATTCCGGCAGCTCTCGGTGAGAGGGACGATGCCGGTCTTCATAAATCTCCTGGAGGATTCGATCGTCTTCGTCGGTCCACACGTCGGCCAGCGCCCCCGCCGACCGAAGTATGCCATCGCCGGGGCAGAAGGCGGGATCGGGCGTCGAGTACCGCAAGACGATCTCGACCGACGAGCCGTCCCTGAGACCGGGGTCGTCGGTCAGTTCAATCGTCCGGCCGCGGATCGTGCCGTGTAGCGTTTTGGTCATGCTGGTCCTCCGAATGGCTTTCCCATTATGCCGCAAGTGCGGCGTTGAGATCAGCCAGAATCGCATTCAATCGGTCACCGAACAGATCATTCGCTTTGCCGAGTCCGCCGAATTGAGAGAAGGGCGACAACTCGAAATCGTCCTGCTCGATGGCGAGATTGCTGGCGACGTGGTCACGAATCGCGTCGAGCCACTTTCGCTGATCAGCGGTGAAAACAACACCCGCTGCGGCCTGCGTGTCGAGCCACGCCTGATACCGCTCTTCAACCGTCGCCCGCACCGGCACGAGTGCCGAATCGGGATCGAGTGCGTGCCGGAACAACGCAACCACATCGGCGAGATTGTCCGACCACTTCCCGCGGACCTTCGCCGGCTCGACGGCTTCGTAGGCGTGCCAGAGCCGATCGGGTGACGTGCCCAGCGGTTCCCGCTCGATGGCCTTCGTGAGTTCCTTGACGTGCCTGTGGCTCAAGCCGACACGGTGCGGCCGACTGTAGAGGATCGTCAACGCTTCGATCTCGTCTTTGTGCTCGACGGCGAACTGCCGGAAACTGCCGATCAGCGTTTTGGCTTTCTCCATCGCCTTCGCATCGTAGCCGGCGGAGAGAAGCTCGTCGGCATTCTGCTCGTCGAAGACCTGCTCGTTCGCCTTCTTGATCGCCAGAATCGTGTTTCGCAGCTTGGGATCACAGAACGGCTTCAACGCTTCCCGCACCGCCTCGCGTTCGGCGGCGTCGAGTTGCTCTTCGGTCGGCTCTTGCCCGGGCGGAAGCTGGTTTGCTTCGGCTGCTCGTGTCACATTCGCGTCGGCATCGACCGCGTCGAAGAGTTTGCCGACGAGTTCGCCCAGTGTCGTCCCGCCGGCAACGCCCTTGATCTCGTCTTGCTGCTCTTCGCTGAACTTGTGAGCGATGCGGGTCAGACGAGCGGCGAGCGTGCTGGCTACGTCGGGATGATCGCTGCCGCTGGCGGCAAGGTCGAGCAACGCCTCGAATTTGATCGACGGATTGCGATTGAGCGGCCGGGAGTGAGACTTGTCTTCCTCGCAGACTCCCACGGCATCGACGATGACGAAACGGTCCTTCTGCTTCGCATCGGGCGTGACGAGTTGAAGCGCGTCATTCGAGATGATCCGGCAGCCACGTCCTTTCATCTGCTCGAAGTACGACAGCGACTTGATGTTTCGCAGGAAGAGCAGGCATTCCAGCGGCTTCACGTCGGTCCTGGTGGCGATCATGTCCACGCTGACCGCGATGCGCGGGTTGTAGGAATTGCGGAACTCAGCCAGCAGGTCTTCGGGTTTGCCTTCGGTCGTGCGGTAGGTGATCTTGCGGCAGAACTCGTTGGGTTTCGCGAACTCGTCGCGGATGATGCGAGTGATGTCGTCGGCGTGCGAGTCATCCTTCGCGAAGACGAGCGTCTTCGGCACTTCGGTCCGACCGGGAAAGATTTCTGGCAGACTGTCGCGGAACGTCTTGATGACGAGCCGAATCTGGCTCTCGTTGACCACGTCGCGGTCGAGGTTTTTGCCGGAGTAGGCCACATCGTCGTCGAGTTCGGCGTAGCGTTTCTTGCGACTGCGGCGATCGCGATGCGGCACGAAGAAGCCGGGCTTCGCTTCGAGCTTCGAGCCTTGCTCGGTGATCTTCGTGCGAATGCGGTACACGTCGAAGCCGACGTTGACGTGATCGCGGACTGCCTGCTCGCACGTGTATTCCTCGACGAGGTTCTGATGGAAGAACGCGATCGTTTGCTTCGTCGGCGTCGCCGAAAGACCGATCAGGAAGGCGTCGAAGTATTCGAGCACCTGTCGCCACAGGTTGTAGATCGACCGATGGCACTCGTCGATGATGATGAAGTCGAAGGCTTCCGGCGGGATGGCGGCATTGTAGACGACCGGCAACGCCTCCTTATGAAGCGGTGAATCGGCCGACTCGTATTGGCTCTTTTCTTCGTTCTCTTCCTCGAACTCTTCGCCTTTGAGCGCGGAGTAGAGACGCTGAATCGTCGAGATGACGACGCGGCTGGCCGGCGCGATCGTCGAACTCTTGAGATGCTGGACGTTGTACTCGTCGGTGAATTGCCGCTTCGTTTCGGGGATCGTGAAGCCTTGGAACTCGCGAAGCGTCTGCCGACCGAGATTCGCACGATCCACGAGAAACAGAATGCGTTTCGCTTCGGCGTAGCGGACGAGCCGATAGGAGATGTTCGCGGCCGTGAAGGTCTTGCCGCTGCCGGTTGCCATCTGAATCAACGCCCGCGGTCGATTCTCGGCAAGCGAGTCTTCCAAAGCCCGAACCGCGCTCGCCTGGATCGGCCAGAGAGCTTTATCGTTGAGGCCCGGCATCTCGCCGAGCTTCTCGCGAAGCTGCTCATCCAGTTTCAGTAGTCGGCGAAGTTCGTCCGGCCGGTGGAAGACGAAGACTTCGCGGCTGCGTGGCTCCGGATCAAGGCTGCTCGTGAATCGCGTCTCTTCGCCGTTGCTCTCGTAGGCGAACGGCAGCAGACCGGAGCGACCGAACCGGTCGAGGGCCTCGCTCGTCCAGCGAGGCAAGTTCGGCGGAAGGCCGGCTGAGTATTTCGCTGACTGCGTTTCGACGCCGGTCAGCGTATGCCCTTCGGCTTTGGCTTCGACAACGCCGACGGCTTTGCCGTCGAGGTAGAGCAGATAATCCGCTGGCCCGTTCGTCGTGGGGAACTCGCGAATCGCGACGCCCGGCCCTGCGTGAATGTGCCGGTCTTTGTAGTCCTGCACGATCCACCCAGCCTCAACCAGCCAGCGGTCGATCGTCTGCCGGGCTTTGGCTTCGAGGGTCATGACAAGGCTATGACTCTAGTTGATGTTCGATGTATCGTAGGAAACGGAAATACAGAACATCAGAGCATGACTCAACGCCGACCAACGGAACAAAAAAACGCGGGCCCGGTCCGCTTACGCCGCCGCGTCGGCCCTCAGTCTCAATGCCTTGATGCGGAATAGCGGGTGTCAGTGACACCAGCGCGAAAGATTTCTCGAAGTTTCTCCCGGCATTTCAGCGGATTATACCTGCTGAGTCCGGACACGCGTTTCGCCATATAAAATAAAGGCAAAGCGCATGAAAGACGGGGCTGTCATGCCCCGCTTATGAAGCCGTTGCTCTAACCAACTGAGCTACACCGCCATGAGGACACCGGGAGCGACTTCATTCCCGACGGCCGGATTATATCACTCGCAGCCGGTCCGTGAAGCGTGATGGGGACGACCGGAACGACACGCCGCAAAGTCGATCCGTTCGCGCTTGGGCGATCCATTCTCGCTTTCGTCTGCGATGAGGACTTTGAGCAGGTCGTCGTGGTCCATTGCGCCACGGCGTTTGCGTCGGAACCCGGCCCGGAAGTCCGTCTCGTTCTTGAGCAGGGCCAGCGCCTTCCGGCGGATGACGGCCAGGTTTCGGGAGCGTATCCTTTGCGTCTTCGCGCGTTCGGGTGAGACTTTCTTTCCTTCCGGATAGGATCGAATCGAACGAAACGACGAACCGTGAAGCGAGCACGTATGTTTTCTGGCACTTTAAGCTATGCGGTCCCCCCGCGATTCGATCCGGAGGCGGGTCGCACCATTCTTGAACCCCCCGGCACCGGCTACGGCTATTGGGCAGGGGCTCCGAGCGCCGTCCACGATCCCGAGCACGACTGCTTCTACACCTACTACCGTTTGCGTTCACCGCGAACGAAAGGACGCGGAGGCGAGTGCGGCATCGCGATGAGCCACGGCGGCGAGGCGTTCACGTCGATCTGGACGGCCCGCAAGGCCGACTTCGACGCGAACAGCATCGAGAAAGGCTGCCTGATCCGCGATCCGCACACCGGTCGCTGGCGACTTTATCTGTCTTACGAAGTCGGACAGGGTTACGACCGCAACCCGCCGAGCTGGCGGATCGACCTCCTCGAAGCCGACAGCCCCGATGCCTTCGATCCCCTCGACGCCCGGCCGGTGATCGACGGACCCATGTTCGGGTTCACGTTCGTCAAAGATCCCGTCGTCATCGTCGTCGGTGGCGAATACCACGTCTTCGCGAGCGTGGGGCAGCCGACGCAACACCATGCAGCCGACGCGAACGGCGCCGTCCGCTCACGGGGACGCGGTTGGACGGCGTTGTTCCGCTCGTCCGATGGAGTGAACTTCACATCAGCGAAGATCGTGCTCGAACCGGCGGAGCATGGCTGGGATACCTTTCAGCGGCGCATGACGAGCGTCGTTTATCTGCCGCCCGTCTGGCTGGGCTTCTACGACGGCGCGACTCATCGGGCCGACAGCTATGACGAGTTCTGCGGCCTTGCGACGAGTTTCGATCTCGAAAACTGGCGTTGTTCGAGTTCGCAGCCGTGGGTGTCGTCGCCGCACGGCTCGAAGTCGATTCGCTATTTGAGCGCGCTGCCCGTCGGCGACGAGATGCACTACTTCTACGAATACACGCGATCTGACCGCAGCCATGAACTGCGACACAGTGTCGTGTCGTTAATCTAGTTCATGCCAAACTTTTGGGAGTTACTCTTTGAGCTATAAGGATGACATCATTGAGCCGCTAAAACAGAGCGGCCACTGGGACCGCCTTCCCTCTGAACGACGACGGCTCTACGAAGAACTGTTAGATGATCACGCAGTAGCTCGAGCTGTCGCAAGCCAGATCGACGAAGAAGAGGCGAATCTCGCATGGAAGCGTATGGCCTTGCAGAATCCAACGTCAGAGGAGGCCCAGCGAATAGCTGTTGAAGAGGCACAGAAGGTAGCTGAGGAGGTTGCCGCTGCATTCCGGGGCCGGCTCGTTGCAAAGAATGGAGAGCGTTTCGAGTTGAGTCCACTCGGACGTAAGCTGGTTGAATTTGTTGACACCGCCCGAAGCGAAGGTTTCACACATCAGGCAGTATCCGAGAGCCTTGGGCTGCTTTCGCCATTCACGTTTGTCGCTCTCCAGAAGTTCGGTTTACTGAATGAATGATGTGATATCGCCCCTCCGTCGCATTCCCGTTTCCGTGATCGACTCGCCGCTGATTCTGCTCCACGCGAGCGATAACATCGCCGTCGCACGTCGAGCGATCGAAAAGGGCGCGACGCTCGCCACGCGCGACGGCTCGACAATCCATTGCTCTGTAGCGATTCCGTTCGGGCACAAGATCGCGGTCAGCGAAATCGCGTCCGGCGAACCCGTGCGAAAGTTCGGGCAGAACATTGGCGTCGCGACTCGTTCGATCCAGCCGGGAGACTGGGTTCACTCCCACAATCTCGCCGCCGGAGAATTGCGGCTCGATTACGCGATCGGAAGCGACGTTCCCCCGGCACCGACGCCCGTCCTCGGCAGGACGTTCGACGGCTACCGGCGTGCCGACGGGAAGGCCGGCACGCGGAATTACATCGCGATCGTCAGCACGGTGAATTGTGCCGCGACGACGTCGAAGCTCGTCGCCCAGCGCGTGACGCGAGACCTGCTCGAACGATACCCGAACGTCGATGGAGTGGTCGCGCTCACGCATAAGGGCGGTTGTGCCCTGCAATACGGCGGAGACGATCACCGGCAGCTCGCGCGAACGCTCGCCGGGTTCGCCAAGCACGCCAACGTGGGCGCGTATCTGTTGCTCGGTCTAGGTTGTGAAACGGCACCGGCGTCGTTTCTGACCGAGACGCACGGCCTCGTGCAGTTGAACGGCAAGAATGGCGGCCCCGGTCGCGGCATGCCCGTGATGACGATTCAAGAGCAGGGAGGCATCCGCAAAACGACCGACGCCGCCTTCGGCGCGCTCGCCGACCTGCTTCCCGAAGCCGACAAAGCCCGTCGCGAGCCGATCCCCGTGTCGGAACTGATGCTCGGTCTCGAATGCGGCGGCAGCGACGGTTACAGCGGCGTGACGGCGAATCCCGCGCTCGGTCTCGCGAGTGACTTGCTCGTCGCGCACGGCGGCACGGCGATTCTTGCGGAGACCTCCGAGATCTACGGCGGCGAGCATACGCTCACGCGGCGTGCGGTGAGCCGCGAGGTCGGCGAGAAGCTGCTCGATCTCATCCGCTGGTGGGAGAAGTACGCCGGCATGTTCGGCGTCGAGATCGACAACAATCCCTCACCCGGCAACAAGGCCGGCGGACTGACGACGATCTACGAGAAGTCGCTCGGCGCGATCGCCAAAGGCGGCTCGACGGCTTTGCGAGGCGTCTACCATTATGCGGAACCCGTGACGGAGAAGGGTTTCGTCTTCATGGACACGCCCGGCTTCGACCCGGCGAGCGTCACGGGCATGGTGGCGGGCGGGGCGAACCTCGTCGCCTTCACGACGGGCCGCGGAAGCTGCTTCGGCTGCAAGCCGGTCCCCAGTCTCAAAATCTGCACGAACACGCCGACCTATGACCGCATGTCCGACGACATGGACATCGACGCCGGCGTGATCCTCAGCGGCGTCTCCGTCGAAGAGGTCGGCCGACGGATATTCGAGAAGCTCATCGCCGTCGCGAGCGGCGAGAAGACCAAGAGCGAAGAACAGGGCATCGGCGACGAGGAGTTCTGCCCGTGGAGCATCGGGCCGACGCTGTGAACGGGGTCCGAGCCGCGACCGTCATCAAATCGAACACGTTCTTTGCGATGGGTAGCATAGGACGCGTTCACAGGACTCCAACTGGAAGCGTTCACATGCGTCACTCGGCCGTCATCGTCACAACACTCTCGCTTGCGGTTTCGCCCTTCATTCAGACGCCAGCCGTTGCCCAGGAGGAAGTCGACGTCGTCGTCTACGGCGGCACGAGCGCCGGAGTCATCGCCGCCGTGCAGGCCAAGAAGATGGGCAAGACGGCGGTGATCGTCGGACCCGATAAGCATCTGGGAGGTCTGTCGAGCGGCGGACTCGGCTTCACCGACAGCGGCCGCAAAGAGACGATCGGCGGGCTATCGCGAGACTTCTATCATCGCCTGTGGGCGCACTATCAGGAGCCGTCGGCGTGGAAGTGGCAGAAGCAATCCGAGTTCGGCAATCGCGGCCAGGGCACGCCCGCGATCGACGGCACGAACCGCACGATGTGGGTCTTCGAGCCGCACATGGCCGAGACTGTTTTCGATGAACTCGTGGCCGAATTCGAGATCCCCGTCTTCCGTGAAGAACGGCTCGATCGTGAGAAGGGCGTGAAGAAGGAAGGCGATCACATCGCGGCGATCACGATGCTTTCCGGCAAGACCCTTCGCGGCAAAGTCTTCATTGATGCGACCTACGAAGGCGATCTGATGGCCGCCGCCGGGGTGACCTACACCGTCGGCCGTGAAGCGAACGCGAAGCACGGAGAGACCATCAACGGCGTGCAGAAGGCGAACAACACGCACAGCCATCGTTTCGTCGCCGAGGTCGATCCGTACGTCAAGCCGGGTGATGCGAACAGCGGCACCGTCTGGGGAGTGCATGACGGCGACCCCGGCACCGACGGCGAAGCCGACAAGCGCGTGCAGGCCTACTGCTACCGCATGTGCATGTCGAACGTGAAAGAGAACAGTGTTCCGTTCCCGAAGCCGGCCGATTACGACGAGGCGACGTACGAGTTGCTGTTCCGCAACTTCGAAGCGGGGGACGTGCGGTTTCCGATGAAGCCCGACATGTTGCCCAACGGTAAGACCGACACGAACAACAACTGCGCCTTCTCGACCGACGCCCTCGGCATGAACTACGACTATCCCGAGGCGAGCTACGAGGAACGCGAGAAGATTCTCGCGGCTCACGTGAGCTACCAGCAGGGATTGATGTGGAGCCTCGCGAACCACCCGCGCGTGCCGCGGAAGATTCGCGACGAGATGGCCAAATGGGGACTCGCGAAAGACGAGTTCACCGACAACGGCAATTGGCCGCACCAGATTTACGTGCGCGAAGCCCGCCGCATGGTCGGAGATTATGTGCAGACCGAGCAGGACTGCCGCCGCATACGGGTGTGCGACGACAGCATCGGCCTCGGCTCGTACAACATGGATTCGCACAACGCGCAGCGGTACGTCACCGCCGACGGAAAGGTGCAGAACGAAGGCGACATTCAGGTCAGCCCCGGCGGACCCTACGCGATCAGTTACCGCTCGATCGTGCCGAAGAAGGGCGAAGTCGCGAACCTGCTGGTGCCTATCTGTCTGTCGTCGTCGCACATCGCCTACGGCAGCATCCGCATGGAACCAGTCTTTATGATCCTCGGTCAGGACGCCGCAACGGCTGCTGTGCTCGCGATCGATGCGAACAGCAGCGTGCAGGACGTCCCCTACGACAAGCTTCGCGACAGGTTGCTCGCAGACGGCCAGATACTCGACATTCCGGAAGGCACGCAGCCCGCGACCGCCGCCTTATTGGCCGACTCGCTCGAAGGCATCGTGGTCGATGACGCCGCCGCGGTGTTGAAGGGCGAATGGTCGGCGGGAAATACCATCGGGCCTTGGGTGGGAGCCGGTTACCGGCACGACGGCGACGAAGGCAAAGGCGCGAAGTCGGCGACGTTCACGGCGAAGCTGAAACCGGGCCGGTATGAGGTCCGCCTCGCCTACTCGCCGCATTCCAACCGCGCGACGAACGTGCCCGTGGTCGTGCGTCACGCCAGCGGAGAGAAACGCGTGACGGTCGATCAGCGAAAGCCGCCGAAGCTCGCGAAAGCCTTCACGTCGCTCGGCACGTTCACGTTCGGTGAGACCGGAATCGTCGAAGTGCTGACCGAACTCACCAACGGCCACGTCATCATCGACGCCGTGCAGTTCCTGCCGGTGAAGTGACGGAGATCCTCAGTTCGCCGCTGCCGGTTCGAGCTTCTCGGACTGCGGCGGCGGATCGGCCTCGTTGTTTGGCTCGATCGATCGGAGTCCGTCTTCAAGCTTGGTGACGATGGCGTCGGCGTCGGCCGCCTTCGGTCGCGCGTCGGCCTGTTCGAGTGGGCCGCTGGCGTTCCACAGGCCGACGAGTCACGATGCGATCGCGCATCGGGCGGAGGGCGCGACACAGCCGCCGCGCGTGCGTCACTCCGCCCGGTGCGACCGCCGAATCGCGAACGCGATCACGCGTCGAAATGCTTGAGTTGGGAAAGAAGACACGAAACTGGCGTCAAATCGTGATCGCTTCGTGCTTAGAGCCTATTCCGTTAGTGGGAAGGCGGGTATTGTTTTGGCGGGGTTTTTGGCGTTATGGAGGAGCATGGTGCCGGAAGGCGACCGGTGCGAACCGGAACCAAAACCCGAGAACCGGCGCGCGTCCGCCGGCGGCGCCGCGACTGGCGGATGCCCGAGTGAGGATCGAGCCGCCGCCGCCGCCCCGCAAGCCGCACCCCTTGGGCTGTCACCGCCCGCGGGTCAGCGACCGGGCGGCGATGGACGCCCTCGTCTTTCGGCTGCGGACCGGCTGCCAGTGGAACGCCCTGAACGCGACCGGCATCTGCTCGTCGTCCTCGGCGCACCGCCGCTTCCAGGAGTGGGCCGCGGCGGGGGTGGTCCGCAGGCTCTGGGAGATCGG
>JACCRE010000267.1 GCA_013813775.1 Planctomycetaceae bacterium | reverse complement strand
GGTTATGGCAGAAAGCCAAGGCAGTGTGCCACTGGCTATGCCAGTGTTTGTCGAAAAGGACGCTGCAAGGGAGCACTGGCGGAGCCAGTGGCACTCCAAATTAAGCTGCGACAAAGCACGCGTTCTTTTGAAAGTGAAGGCTCCGGTCGCTGACGCTCCCGGCTCGTCCTCGCACCAAGGTTGCCGTTCTCACAGGCCATCGGTACAAGGGCAGTGGTACCTTCGCCGACGAGAAAACCGTCTCTCAGAGGATAGAAATGAAGCCTCCCATTCGTGTCGCCGTCACCGGTGCCGCCGGCCAAATCGGATATGCATTGCTGTTCCGCCTCGCCTCGGGCGAGATCTTCGGCTGCGATCAACCGGTGATTCTGCACCTCGTCGAGCTGCCGCAGGCTCTTGGTGCGCTCGACGGCATCGAAATGGAGCTCGACGACTGTGCCTTCGACACGCTCGCGGGCGTCGTGAAGGCCGACAGCGATCATCTCGAAGACGGCTTCGCGAACTGCAACTACGTGCTGTGCGTGGGCAGCGTGCCGCGGAAGCAGGGCATGGAGCGCGGCGACTTGATCCGCATCAACGGACCGATCTTCGTCAACACCGGCAAGGCGATCAATTCGGCGGCGGCGAAAAACGTGAAGGTGCTCGTCGTCGGCAACCCGTGCAACACGAACTGCCTGATCGCGATGCACAGCGCCCCCGATGTCCCTCGCGACCGCTGGTTCGCGATGACGCGTCTCGACCAGAACCGTGCGATCAGCCAGCTCGCGAAGAAGGCCGGCGTGGCGAACGAAGAGGTCAAGAAGGTCGCCATCTGGGGCAACCATTCGGCGACGCAATTCCCCGATTTCTACCACGCCACGATCAAGGGCCAGCCGGCGACGAAGGTCATCACCGACGAAGCCTGGCTCAAAGGGGACTTCATCTCGACCGTCCAGCAGCGAGGCGCCGCGGTGATCAAGGCGCGCGGGGCGAGCAGCGCCGCCAGCGCCGCGAACGCCGCGCTCGACACGGTGAAGGACATCAGCCGCCCGACCCCCGCCGGCGACTTCATGAGCGTCGCGATCTGCTCCGACGGCAGCTACGGCATCGAAGAGGGCCTGATCTGCTCGTTCCCGCTCGTCAACGGCGAGAACGGCATCGAGGTCGTGACGGGGCTCGAGCTGAACGAATTCGCGAAGCAGAAGATCGACGCGACGGTCAACGAACTTAGGCAAGAACGGGATACGGTGAAGGATCTGCTGAAGTGATCCTCATCGGTCGACGATGACATCGGGATCATTGCTTGTTGTGATGAGGAATTTGAATGTGTCGCTACTCACGCAAACAGATTCTGTCTGGGCTGATGCCGGCGGTGGTCGACGCTTTCGGCATCGATGATGACGAGCTTCCGTATCCCGGCGAGCGAATTGACGAGCACCTGAAACGCCTGAAGGTCTGGGAGGAAAGCGATCTCTCGGATCTCTGGTTCCGTTGCGAAAAGGTGTTCGATTTCAAGGTGGACCGAGCCGACTGGATGGCGTTTTCGACGGCGGCGTGACTAATGCCGCGGAATGGGAACGGGAGATCGCGCCCAAGCTGACCTATGACGCTCTGGCGGACTTCATTGCAGACCGCGTTCCGCTCATTTCATTTGCTCCGATCGAGATCGCCGGACACCGCTGTGCGAAAGCTGGTGCCTTTTTCGGCGTTCGCGAGATCATCGGGCGAGGCTCCAGCGCAAGACGACGATTCGCTCCCAGTACCACGATTTGTAGTGAATTGACCCGTAGCGAGGTCGAACACGTTTGGAACTCGATGGCCTGGATGTGTCCATCACCGCCCCCAGCGCTGCGCACATGCTGGTCGGACAGAATCGCAAGCAGTGCCTTCCTGTGGGTCTTTGCGATGGCTGGAACTGGATTTGCATTTCTTTGCGCGGGAGAACCAGATCTATTCCTGGTGTTCTGTGTGGTAACTCTCATCGGTCTCGTGCCTTATCTCCTCTTGCGACGCTTCGAGAAGCCGCTGCCGGACGGAATCGAGACGTTCGGCGATCTCGCCCGCCGGCTGGCGGAGGCGAACGATTCCAGCACGATCAGCTAGAATCGCGAAACGGACGGTGCCGGACGAGTACGGATTCCGAGCCCTTGTTACAATCTCTGCATGAAACAGCGACCGACTGCCCAGGATCAAAGCATCGTGCTGCGGTGGCGGAACACCGGAGCCGAACTCGCGCGCATCCGTCGGCGAGAGTTGCGCGAAAGCACTCCGGAAATGCGCCTCGCAAACGCCGACGAACTTCTTCGGATGGCAGCCGACCACGCCAAGCCTCGTCGAACGTCCGGTTTCGTCGAATTACAGAAGCTGCTTCGCAAGCGATACTCGTGAACAAGATTTATGCGGCCGCGTTGGAGTTTCAGCGCTTCTGCGAAGAGCGGGATTGGCCCGTCTGCATCATCGGCGGACTGGCGGTGATTCGCTGGGGAGAACCGCGCGGCACTCAAGACGTCGGCGTCAGCCTCCTCGCCGAGTTAGGCAAGGAAGAGTCGTCGGTCAACGAGCTAATCGGTCGCTTCCAATGCCGGACCGATGATCCGCTGCCGTTCGCGCTCGAGAATCGAATGGTATTGCTCACGGCATCGAACGGCGTCACGATCGACGTAGGGCTGGGCGCCTTTCCATTTGAGGAGCGGATGATCGAGCGATCGAGCTGCTTCGACTACCTGCCCGACGTCACGTTGAGAACGTGTTCCGCGGAAGACCTGGTGATCCTCAAGGCCATCGCCGGGCGCGGGCGGGACTGGTCGGACATCGAAGGCGTTGCGATCGTGCAGCGAGACCGTTTCGACTGGCCTTACGTCGAAAAGGCGTTGTCGAGTTTTTCCGAAGTCTTCGAGAGCGAAGCCGCGCTCGTCCACCTTGCCGGTATTCGTCGTCTTGCCGAAGAATGACCGTTTTTCCTCCCGAAGTCGCGCATCTTCGCCGACTCGACCGCGACCACCTCTGGCATCCCTTCACGCCGATGCAGGCGTGGAGGGACGAAGCGTTTCCGATCATCCGTGCGGCCGACGGATTCGAACTGATCGATACCGAAGGCAAGCGCTACCTCGACGGCATCTCGTCGCTGTGGTGCAACGTGCATGGGCATCGGGTGCCGGAGATCGATCGCGCGATCGAGAACCAGCTTCATCAGGTCGCCCATACGACGCTGCTGGGGCTCGCGAGCGAGCCGTCGATCCGTCTCGCGAAACGGCTCGTCGATCTCACGCCGGCGGGACTCAACAAGGTCTTCTATTCCGACAGCGGAGCGACCGCCGTTGAAATCGCGCTGAAGATGGCCTTCCAGTTTCACCGGCAGAAGCCCGGCGGGCCTGAGAAACGCGATCTCTTCGTGCGGGTCGGCAACGCCTATCACGGCGACACGCTGGGCACGGTGAGCGTCGGCGGCATCGACCTGTTTCACGCCGTCTACGGTGATTTGCTGTTTCACACGTTGCAGGTTCCTTCGCCGGTCGCTTTACGGGTGCCGGAAGGCCGCGATCGGGACAGCTACTTGAAATGGTGCGACGCGGAACTCGAACGCGTGATCGTCGAGAACGCGGATCGTATTGCCGCGGTGATCGTGGAACCGCTCGTGCAAGGCGCCGCGGGGATTCTCGTGCACCCCGCCGGCTATCTGAAACGCGTGCGAGACTTCACGGCGAGGCACGGCATCCTGTTGATCGCCGACGAAGTCGCCGTCGGCTTCGGACGGACGGGCACCATGTTCGCCTGCGAGCAGGAGGGCGTCTCGCCCGACCTGATGTGCCTCGCGAAAGGCATTACGGGCGGTTATCTGCCCCTCGCGGCCACACTGGCGACCGACGTGATCTACGACGCTTTTCTCGCGCCGCCGCACGAGGCGAAAACGTTCTTCCACGGGCACACCTACACCGGCAACTCGCTGGCCTGCGCCGCGGCGGTCGCCTCAATCGATCTGTTCCAGCGAAACGACGTGCTGGCGAACGTGCAGCGTATTTCCAAGTGTATTGCCGAGAAGCTGGCACCGCTCCGCGATCATCCGCACGTCGCCGAAGTCCGTCAGAAGGGCGTGATGATCGGCATCGAACTCGTGCGGGATCGTGATGGATTTATTCCGTTTCCCGCCGAACGACGCACGGGGCACCTCGTCACGCTCGCCGCGCGCGAGCGGGGCGTGATCCTGCGACCGTTGGGTGACGTCGTCGTGCTGATGCCCGCCCCGGCGATGCCGATGGAGCTTGTCGACCGATTGTGCGATGCCGCGATCGAGTCGATCAACGACGCGACCCGTTTGTCGCTGTGAACGCACTTTGGGGACGTCGTGGCGGAGCTCGTGCTCGGTACGGTGTGCCGCTGGCTCTGCCAGTGCGAACGGCGTATTCGCTACACTGGCCGAGCCAGTGGCACACCAGCATTCCGAAGGGAGTTTCGATGCACGTCGCTCTCCGCCGCGCAATTGTTCTGCTGTTTTTGACCGGGCCGGCATTCGGCGATGACTTCGCGATTCGCGACGGCGACACCGTCGGCTTTCTCGGCGACAGCATCACGGCGGCGCGGACGTACGGAAAGCTGGTCGAGGATTACACGCTGCTGCGGTATCCCGAGCGGAAGGTGCACTTCGTCAACGTCGGCAAAGGCGGCGAGACGGCCTCGGGCGCCGTCGAGCGGGTCGACCGCGACGTGTTCGGACGCGGCGTCACGCTGCTGACGGTCGCCTACGGCATCAACGACATCGGCTGGGGCGGCAAGGCCGACGACGAACATCGGCAGGCCTATCTCGACGGCATTGCCACGATCGTGAAGCGATGTCGCGAGCACGGAGTGCGCGCTTACATCTGCTCGGCGGCCGTGACGGCGTCCGATCCGTTCAAGAGCGAAAATGACTACCTGCAACGTATGTGCGACGACGGGATGGAGGTCGCCCGGCAGAAGGGCGGCCACGCCATCGACGTACAGCGCACGATGCGCGAGATTCAGAAACGCATGTGGGAGGCAAACGGCACTGCGGACGCCGCGAAGCCCGCGGAGAAACACGCGCTGCATGCCGCCGACGGCATCCACCTCAACGACCTCGGCCTGCTGGCGGTCCCTGGGACGCGCAGGCGAATATCGTCTCCAGCCTCACGGAAGCACGCGACCGACTCGACATGGCAAGGCTTCGCGCCGAGGCCCATTTGCCGCGCTCTCCGCTGACTCAAGATCTGGCGCCCGAATTCGACGCCGCCAATCGGCAGATCGAAACACTGCAACGCAAGGCCGCGAAGCCCCGGCCGTATCGGTTCGTGATTGAGCAGGCAGACGCCGACTAATTCCCGAGCGGCACCGCGCCGTCGAGATAACGCCAATTCTTAATGAACGCGATCAGGTCGGCCATCTCTTGCGGAGGGATGGTGCGCTCGACGCCGACGGGCATCAGCGACTTGCCTTCGGAGTGCATCTCTTCGATGTCGCTGCGCAGGATCGACAGCGACTTGCCGTCGGGCTGCGCGAGCGTCACGGCGTTCGAGGTCTCGGCCGTCAGCAGGCCGGTCTGCACGGTGCCGTCGCGCAGGGCGATCGTATATGCGACGTAGCGTCCGTCGATCGCGCGGTTGGGATCGAGGATGTCGACCAGCAAGGCTTCGGGAGTGCGGACCCGGCTGTCGGCGATGTCCGGGCCGACCTGGTTGCCGGTCGTCCCGATGCGATGGCAGGTCGCGCAGTTCTTCTCAAAGATTCCGCGGCCGCGGTTTGCGTCGGCTTTGAGGCTAAGCACGCTCTGATATTCCGCAAGCACCTGCTGACGGTCGGCAGGCGGAACGAAGACTTCTTTGGCGAGAGCCTGAACTGCGGGATCGGGATGCTTAGAGAGCGCGGCGATCCGCGTCGGACCAAGTTCCGCCGCCGCAATGAGTCCGGTCTGGACGGCCTCCAGCACAAGCGTGGCCCGGGCACGATCCGCGAGGAGAGCGTCGAAGACGGCGCTACGGACGGCGGGAGTTTGAGACGAAAAATCGGCGAGCAAGGCCGGCGCGATGCGGTCATCGTTCCGGAACCGGCCGAGCGCGGTGATGACTTCAAGCCGCACGTCCTGAGCGTTGGCACTCGCTAAATCGAGCAGCGCAGGCAATGCGAAAGAGCGATCGGCGATCGACACGATCCGCACGGCTTCGACTCGCGCGGAAACGGGCGTGCCGGCATCACTCGCGATCGCGGCGGCCCAGGCGAACACCGCCTCGAGACGGCGTCGTGTGCGGTCGTCCGCGGCGGCCAGCGCCGGCTCCAGCGAGCCACCGAGACCTTTCGCCAATCCGCCGAGAATCGGCAACGCCCAACCGCTTTCGGGGCCTGTGGAGGCCAGTCGATCAAGCAATCCCGCCAATTCAGCGTCCTGCTTTCGACGGCCGGTGAGTTCGGCGAGATCGACGAGGAACGGCAGAGCACCATCGGCGTTCTTCGCAAAAACGGCATCGAAGAGCGGCAGCGGTTCGCTTGTCGAAGTGAGCGCCGCGATCCGCAGCCAGCGATCGTCTGGATCGCGGCAGACAATTATCGCTAACGATTCGATGTCCCCCGCGTCATGGAGTTCCGCAGGCTGCCAGGGCCCACCGATCGCCAGGGCCGTTTCGAAGCGCACACGGGCATCTGGTGACTTGGCGAGCCTGGCCAGGACTTTCGGGTGAATCTGAGAGTACGGAGCGACATTCCTGAGCCACGCGGCAACGGCTCGCGGATCGCTGTCGTCGATGAGATTGATTCTCGTCGGATCGCGCTCGTTCGTGAGTTGCATCGCGCGGACACGTCCTTCAGGCGTCGCTCCATTTCTCGCGGCTTTCTCAAGCAGGGCGTCGTCGTCATCGAGCAATCGCGCTGCCGTGTCTCGCATCCACCCGTTGGGATGATCGAACGCTGCCGCGAGACTTTGGGAATCATTCGCATCGAGCGTCGGCATCTTCCCCGGAGGCTTGTCTTTCGCCGCGACGCGATAGATGCGTCCTCGGTCATCACCCCACCGCAAATCGCGGCGGGTACGCAGCTCTTCCGGCATCCACTCGGGGTGCTCGATCACCGCCCGATACATATCGACGACGTACAACGCGCCGTCGGGGCCGATCGTCAGGTTCACCGGGCGGAACCAGGGATCGCGGCTGGCGAGGAACTCGACGTTCGTTTCGCCGGGCGTGCCGCGGAAGGTGCCGCCGACCGGTTCGAGCACTTCACGATGCACGAGGCTGCCGGTCGGCTCGCAGGTGAAGGCGTTGCCGATGCACACTGGCGGCAAGGCGTCGCCCGTGAAGATCTTCACGCCGCAGGCGGCGGTGAACTGGCCGGAGTGTAACGTCGAGGTCGTCCAGGCATCGATGAGGGGAAAGATGCGCGAATCGTCCCCCGCCGCGGCGACGACCTGGGTCGGCTTGCCGATCGCGAGATGTGGATTGTGTTCGAGGTGGCGCAGCTCCAGCACGACGTGATCGCAGGGGTTGCGATTGCTGCAGATGAAGCGATTGCCGAAGGCGTCGAAGGTCATCCCGAACTGACCGCCGCCGGTGATGGCTTCGGCCTCGCCCGTCCGCGGATTGAAGCGGAAGTCGTGATCGCGAAGATCGATCTCCCGCAGCGAGATTTCGCCGGCGGGCCACTCCGTCCGCATCGCTTTGATCTTCCCGCCGCGCAGCCCGTTGGCGACGTAGATCCAACCGTCGGGGCCGAAGGTCGGATGGTTCGCGCGAAGCTGCGGATTGCCTTCGTTGAAACCGCTGAACCAGACTTCGTTCACGTCGGCGGCGTGATCGCCGTCGGTGTCTTTCAGGAATCGAATTTCGCCCGCGACGATCACGATGACTCCGCCGTCCCAGGGAAGGACACCCGTCGCGAACAACAGGCCGTCGGCGAAGACGTGTGAAGTCTCAAAGCGACCGTCGCCGTCGTTGTCTTCGAGCAGCCGGATGCGCGAGGCCGGCGGCTCGCCGTCTTTCGGACCATTCGGATAGTCGCGCATCTCGACGACGAACATCCGGGCATGCTCGTCGAAGGCGATGGCGACCGGGTCGATGACTTCCGGTTCCGCGGCGACGAGAGCGATCCGCAGGTCAAGTTCGGGCGAGAGGACGAAATGCTGAAGCGCATCGGCGGGTGAGACGGGGCTTTTGACGGACGGTTCGGCTGCGATCGCAGGAAGGGCGCAGAGAGCTGCAACGAGGACGACGCTGAATCGTGAGAAACCAACTCCCCTCTCCACTGGGGAGAGGGGCCGGGGGTGAGGGGATGTCTCACGCGATACTTGTGCGTATCTGCGTATCGTTCGTCGAAACAGCGGTGACGAGGGGCGCGGCTGCGGGCGAAGGCAGTGCCGCTCTATCCCCTCACCCCTGCCCCTCTCCCGAGGGAGAGGGGCTCGCAAGCAATGCTTCAGAACAGATTCGGCACAGCGCATCATCGACTCCGTGACCCCATGTTCGCAGCGAGCGGCTCCATCGTGACAGGCCGTCGATCACGCATCAACGGCTGCTGGTGATGGCGTGGGGGCAGGGCTATGCTGATTCAAGAGCCGTCGCGCCTCGATCGTCCCGCCTGCGGAGCTTGCCCGATGCTTTCACAAACAATGAAGCGCCCTCCCTCGCAAGCACCGGAACGTTTACGCCTTCCGCTCGCGATCGCTTGCCTTTTCGCGGCACTGCTGGGCACTGCCAGTGCTGCCGAACCGTTCGAGCTTCAACTCCGGCACCGCGTGGAAACCTCGGAAGGCTCCGGCCGTTTCCATGCGATCACGAAGACCGAGTCTTGGGAACCCGCGAAGACGGCGATCCTCGTCTGCGACGTGTGGGACTTGCATCACGGCCGGAACGCGACGTTACGAACCGGTGAGTTGGCTCCGCGCATCAACGAGCTGGTGCAGGCCGTGCGGACGGCCGGCGGAACCGTGCTGCACTGCCCCAGCGATTGCATGGACTTCTACAAGGACCACCCGGCCCGCATCGCGGCGCAACAGGTGCCGAAAGCGAAGGTGCTGCCGCCCGAGATCGGCAAGTGGTGCTACTCGATCCCGGCCGAAGAGCGCGGCGAGTATCCGCTCGATCAATCCGACGGCGGGGGCGACGACGATCCGGAGTTACAGGCGAAGTGGCTCAAGGAGCTTGAGACGAAGGGCCGCAAGCCCGGCGGGCCCTGGATCAAAGAGCACGAGGCGATCGCGATCGAGCCGGGAGACTTCGTCACCGACAAGGGAGACGAAGTCTGGAGCATTCTCGAAGCCCGCGGCATCGAGAATGTGCTGATGACGGGCGTGCACACGAACATGTGCGTCCTCGGCCGTCCGTTCGGCCTGCGCCGGCTCGCGTCGAACGGCAAAAATGTCGTGCTGATGCGGGATCTCACCGACACGATGTACAACCCGGCCATGCGGCCGTTCGTGAACCACTTCACCGGAAACGACCTGATCGTCGAGCACATCGAGAAGTTCGTTTGCCCGACCGTGACGAGTGGTCAGATCGTGGGCGGCGAATCGTTCGTGTTCAAGAACGACGATCGCCCGCACATCGTGGTCGTCATGTCGGAGCCGGAGTACGGCACTGAAAAGACACTCCCCGCCTTCGCAAAGCGGCATCTTGGGCGGGATTTCAAGGTGTCCCTCGTGTTCGGCGACGAGGCCGACGGAAATGCCCTGCCAGGGCTGGAGGTGCTCAAAGACGCCGACGTGCTGTTGCTCTCGATGCGGCGACGGGCATTGCGTTCCGAGCAAATGAAGCTCATTCGCGACTTCATCGAATCGGGCAAGCCCGTCGTCGGCATTCGCACCGCGAGTCACGCGTTGTCGCTCCGTGGCAAGGAACCGCCTGCGAGACATGAGGCGTGGGAATCGTTCGACGCAGACGTTTTCGGCGGGAACTACGCGAACCATTACGGCAACGGACCCGTCGCGGAAATCTCGATTGCAGCGGGCGCGAAAGACAGTCCGTCGATGCGAGGCGTGGAGACGCCTTTCGATAGCGAAGGCTCGCTCTACCAAGTCAGCCCGCTCAAGGATTCGGCGACGCCGTTGCTCGTTGGCGCAATCCCCGGCCATTCGCCCGAACCGGTGGCGTACACAAACACGTCGATCTTCGACGGCAAAGCCTTCTATACGTCGCTCGGCCACACGAGCGACTTCGAGCGACAGCCGTTTCGCCGGTTGCTGTTCAATGCGTTGCTCTGGGCGGCGGGACGCGGGATTCCGAATGCGATGCCTGATGCCGATGCCGAAGCAAAGGCGGCGAAGAAACAGGAGAACGATGAAAAGAAGACCTCACTCGTTCAACCTCCCTTCTCCCTGGGGAGAGGGGCCGGGGGTGGGGGGGGTGATGACGCGTCGATCGCTCCACACGCCGCTTTTGCATTGCATCGCCCGACAGACGACGGGAAGCAATCGCAGCGGCAAGACAGCCCCTCACCTCTTGCCCCCCTCTCCAGGGAGAGGGGGATCGGTGAAGAACTGCGTCTCGCGAACGACATCTCGTTTGTCTCCCGCCTCTCCCCTTCCCCCGTCTCGCCAGATCCCAAAGCTCCCTCCACGAACGCCGACGATCTCACGCTCGAGATCGTCCTCTCAGAGCCTGACATCGGCCAGCCGGTCTTCATGGATTTCGACGAGCGCGGGCGATTGTGGGTCGTGCAATACTTGCAGTATCCGAATCCCGCTGGGCTGACGATGCTCAGCAAAGACAAGTTTTGGCGGGCGGTGTACGACAAGGTGCCTGCCGCTCCGCCGCAGCATGTGCGCGGTGCCGACAAGATCACGATCCACGAAGACACGAATGGCGACGGTCGTTTTGACTCGCAGAAGACCTTCGTCGACGGCCTGAGCATCGTGACGAGCATCGCCCGCGGTCTGGGCGGGGTGTGGGTGCTGAATCCGCCGTACCTGTTGTTTTATCCCGATCGGAACGGCGACGACGCGCCCGATTCCGACCCGGAAGTCCGTCTCGCCGGCTTCGGCCTCGAAGACACGCACTCGGTGGCGAACAGCCTGCGCTTCGGCCCCGACGGCTGGCTCTACGCCTGCCAGGGCAGCACCGTCAGCGGGCACGTCACACGACCCGGCAGCGATGAGAAGCCCGTCGCGACGATGGGTCAGCTCATCTGGAGATATCATCCGACGACGCGTGAATACGAAGTCTTCGCCGAAGGGGGCGGCAATGCTTTCGGTCTTGAGATCGATTCTGCCGGCAACATCTATTCGGGCCATAACGGCGGCGACACGCGTGGCTTTCACTATGTGCAAGGCGGCTATTACCGCAAGGGCTTTGAGAAGCACGGGCCGCTGTCGAACCCTCACGCCTACGGCTACTACGAGGCGATGAAGCACCCCGCCGTGCCACGCTTCACGCACAACTTCGTGATCTACGAAGGCGATGCGCTGCCCGAGGGCTATCGCGGCAAGCTCTTCGGCGTGGAACCGTTGCAGGGGCAGGTCACGCTCACCGACATCACGCCGCTCGGTTCAACGTTCGAGACGAACGATCTCGATCGCATCGTGCGTTCGGACGAGGGCAGCCGCTTCCGCCCCGTCCACATCACCACCGGCCCGGACGGTGCCATCTACGTCGCCGACTTCCACGAAGAGTACATCGGCCATCGCGATCACTTCGACGGCCGCATCGCGAAAGACACCGGGCGGATCTATCGCCTGAAGGCGAAGGACGCCCGTTCTCCCCTCTCCCAGCGGGAAGGGGCCGGGGGTGAGGGGAGTGCTGACGCGTTTGATGCTTCTTCAAACACATTGGCCTCGCGTGAGAAAACTGAAGAGAAACAATCGCAGCCGCAAGGTAGCCCCTCACCCCTGACCCCTCTCCCGAGGGAGAGGGGGACGTATGCAGAGCGAGAGCCGGGGCCGCAGGAAATCCGCGATCTGTCGCAACACTCGCCCACGAAGCTCGTGGCCCTGCTCGACCATCCCAACCGCTGGCATCGGCAGACGGCCTTGCGCTTGCTCGCCGATCGGAACGACGAGACGATCGTGCCGCAGCTTCGGAACGAATTGTTCAGTGATTCCACGAAACGGCCGCTCGAACGCCTCTGGGCGTTGCATCAACTAGGCGGACTTGACGAAGCGGCGCAGTTGAAAGCTCTCGATCACCCCGACGCGCTTGTGCGCAGTTGGGCAGTCCGGCTCGCCTGCGACGACAGGTCGGCGTCGCCCGAGCTCGCGAACCGGCTCGTGGCACTCGCGGAGCAAGAACCCGATGTGCGTGTGCGCGTACAACTCGCCTGCTCTGCGAGACGACTGCCTGCGGAAGCGAGCCTCGCCATCGTCGGCGAACTCTTGAAGCGTCACGAAGACGAGTCCGACGCCTTCCTGCCGCTCTCGCTCTGGTGGGCGGTCGAAGCGAAGTGCGGCAGCGATGCCGACGCGGTGCTCAGGTTCGCCACGAAGGCTGATCTCTGGTCGCATCCGCTTGCCCGCGACGTTCTCGCCGAACGGCTGATGCGACGGTTCGCAACCGGCAATCGGGCCGATCTCGTGCGTTGTGCCGCGTTGCTGAAGTCGGCTCCCGACGACGCGACGCGCAAGCAGTTTCTCGCCGGCTTTGAAGCAGCATTCCGCGGAAGATCGGCGGCTGCGCTTCCAGAAAAGTTGTTGGCGGCTCTCACCGAGTCGGGACCGGTTCCGTTGTCCTTGCGGTTGCGACGGGGCGAGCCGGAGGCGATTGTGGAAGCCCTAAAAAGGCTCAAAGACTCTTCACAGGACGCCACTGAACGAGCGGAACTTGCCGCTTTGCTCGGCGAGAGCCATCCGCCCGAAGCATTGTCGGTGTTTCTGGCGCTCTTCGATGCGCCGAGCGATGCGACGCTACGATCAGCGGCTCTTTCGGCCCTCGCCAGCTACGATGAACCTGTGGTTGTCGAGCATTTGCTCGCGGCGTTGCCGCAGCGACCGTCGGGCGAGCAGATTGCGATCCTGTCGGTGCTGGTGAGTCGGGCGGACTGGTCGAAGCGATTGGTCGATGCCGTGCGAAACGCCGAGATCGACACGGGCATCGTACCTGCGGATTTGGCCCGACGGTTTGACTTGCACGGCGACGAACACCTTACGAAGTCGGTTTCCGAACTCTGGCCGGAAGCGACGACGCTGCGACAGCGTTCTTCCGGAGATCTGCAAGCCCTGCACGACACCATTCTTGCCTCCGCCGGCGATCCGTATCGCGGCAAGCGGCTCTTCAGCACGGCGTGCGGCCGATGTCACCGTCTGTTTGGCGAGGGAGGTGATCTCGGGCCTGATTTGACGTCGGATCCTCGCAACGATCTGTCGCGACTCCTCGGGGCGGTCGCGGCACCGAGCGCCGAGATTCGTGAAGGCTTCGAAAACTTCGTCGCCATCACTTCTGACGGCCGCGTGATCAGCGGCCTGCTCGTCGATCAGGACGAGCACGTCGTCGTGCTCCGCGAGGCCGACGGCCGGACGGTTCTGCTGCGACGTAACGATCTCGAGGAACTCGTCAAGCAGCGGAAGTCGCTCATGCCCGACGGCCTGCTCGACCGCCTGCCCGACGACGAACTCCGCGACCTGTTCGCGTACCTCCGCAGCTCGCAGCCGCTCAATGAGTGAGCCACTCGGCATCGATCTCGCGCAGCTTTCCAGCGCGTTGTAGCCGTTCATCGTCAACCCGGGATACGCCGCCTGCTGACGCTTGCGACGCACGCACTTGATCGTGGCGGACGAACGATTACGGGCGACAGGATGCGGATGGCGCGGAAAGAGACTGGAGGCGCATAAAAAGCCCGCCGGGCGCAGCCGGCGGGCTTCGGTCGTGAAAGCAACGCATGTGAAGCCGGTCAGGCGGCGACGGCGTCGGGGAGGGCGTCGGCGTTGGCCGCGGCGCCTTCGGCGAGGGCCGCAAGTGCCGCCGGGTCGATGAAGCCCTTGAGCTGCTCGCTGCGGGTCGAGTGTTGCAGCTTTTTCAGGGCCTTCGACTCGATCTGTCGGATGCGTTCGCGAGTCACCTTGAAGATGCGGCCCGTCTCTTCGAGCGTGTAGCTGTAGCCGTCGTTGAGGCCGTAGCGCAGCTTGATGATTTCACGTTCGCGGAAGGTCAGGCTCTTGAGGATGTGGTTGATCTTGTCGCGAAGCATCTCGCGCGAGGCTCCGGTCGCCGGGCTGACCTCGTGGCCGTCTTCGAGGAAGTCGCCGTAGCTGCTGTCTTCGCTTTCGCCGACCGGGGTGTCGAGGCTGATCGGGTGCCGCCACGTCTTCATGACGCGCTCGACGTCCTCGGCGCTCATGCCCGCGGCTTCGGCGAGTTCTTCGTTGCTCGCTTCGCGTCCGGTGCGCTGACGGATCGCTTCGGCCTTGGCCTTCAGGCTCGAGATGTTCTGGAACATGTGAACCGGAATGCGAATCGTGCGGGCATGGTCGGCGACGGCCCGCGTGATCGCCTGACGGATCCACCAAGTCGCGTAGGTGCTGAACTTATAGCCTCGGCGGTATTCGTACTTCTCGACGCCGCGCATCAGGCCGGCATTGCCTTCCTGAATGAGATCGAGGAACGAGAGTCCACGATTGCGGTACTTCTTGGCGATACTGACGACGAGTCGCAGGTTTCCGCCGGAGAGCTTTTGCTTGGCGGTGGTCCAGAGGTCCATCCGCCGTTCGATCTCGCGACAACGGGCGGCAAAGTCTTCGCGGGTTTCGAGCGTCATCGCGAGCAGGTCGTCCTTCTCGCGACGCAAAGCGGCCGTCTCGGCGAAGCGGCGGGAGTCGGCGGCGGCGCGGGCGATGTCGCGATCGATGTCGAACATCCGCTGCGAAACCTGCTGCATCCGCTTGATGATCGGCTGCAAGCGGTGCGTGCGAAGCGAAAGCTCCTCGGCGAGCGTGCACATCTTGCGTCGGCGGAGGAGCATGCGGCCGGCGAGCGAGGCTTTCTCCTTGGCGTCGGTCGATTCACGAAGCTTCTGCCAGTCTTCGGCGTTCTTCGCGAGCAAGGCCTTCAGGGTCGGCAGGTTCACCGGCATGCGGCCGATGATCTGCTCTTTGCGGGTGTTCTCGGTTTCGCTCGTGCGAAGCGTCCGCTCGAAGGGCAGCTCGCCGGCCTGAACCTTGTCGAAGCTCTCGACCGCGAGGCGAATCGCGAAATCGCTTTCGAGAGCGTGCCGGCGGAACCACTTGCGGGTCAGCTCGATGCGCTTGGCGAGGAAGATCTCGCGCTCGCGGGTGAGCAGCGGGATGTTGCCCATCTGCGAGAGATACATGCGAATGGGATCGCGTGCCGACAGCGCCTGCGTCTCTGGAGACAGCACGACGGGAGCGGCGTCTTCGGCCGGAAGGAGATCGTCGTCGGGAACGGCGGGATCGTTCTTCGCATCGAGCGCAAGCTCGTCCATCGCGTAGATGAGTCGATCGACCATCGCCGGGTCGCCGCCTTCGTCGGGCAGGTATTCGTCGAGCTGTTGGAACGTGACGTAGCCGTTCGTCTTGGCGGCTTCGAGCACTGTCAGCAGTTCGTGGTCGAACTCGTACACGGCGATCCCCTCCCTGGGTCAGTGTTTCGCGACGGGCGTCTTGCCCGTCGCTCGCAGTCAGCGGTTTTCAGAACGGGTCATGTGGCCTTCGCGGCACATGGAACGCTTGCGGCCGTCCGCTCGGAACGACCGGCGGCAAAGCGAAACCCCGCCGGGGCGCGGACAAGTCCGGCCAGCAGCGGGGTCGAAAGAAGATGCGACAAGTGCGGTCATAAAACCCGCGTCCCTGCGGGAATGTCGGCTGCTCAACCCCTAGAAGGACGAGCGACCGACAAGTTCGAGCGAATCCTTCACCCGTCCTCGGTCGAATGCGACCAAGGCGGGCGAATGCTACCACAAGGCGACCGATCGCGCGCGAAGAAAACCTGTGCCGAGAGAAAATTTTTCAACTCGACCTCGACGGTCGCGGCGCGCGGCGATCGTTGAAGTCGACCCCTACACTGATATACTGCGCTAGTGGTGTCGCGAGGTCTTGGGTGCCATCGCCCGTTGCCCCGCAGCATGTTGTTGCCCGGCCGATTTCGGCGGGCCGCCGGAGCGTCCGGCGCACTCGACGATCCCTGGCTGCGGCGATTGCCGGCGGCCCGATAACAACGGAACCGGCGATGACCGCGGACGTGTCGAACGGCAAAGATCCGGCGGCCGAGAAAGGCCCCGGGGTCGTCAAGGGTCTCAAAGGCGTGCTCGCCGCCGACAGTTCAATCTGTCTGGTCGACGGCTCGGCCGGCGTGCTGCTTTACCGCGGCTATTCGATCGATGACCTCGCCGAACACAGCAGCTTCGAGGAAGTCGCGTACCTGCTCTTCAAAGGCGACCTGCCGACCGCGCAGGAGCTCGACGAGTTTGACAACCCGCTGAGCCGCGACGCGACCTTGACCCCGCAGGTTCGCGACTTTCTGAAGAGCCTGCCGACTTCCGTCCCACCGATGACGGCGTTGCGGAGCGCCGTGTCGGTCGCGGGTTGTTACGACCCGCATGCCGAGGACAACAGCCCCGACGGTGCATACCGGCTCGCAATCCGATTAACGGCGAAAGTCGCCACGATGGTGGCGGCGATCCATCGCTTGCGTCAGGGCCGTTCGCTGATCGAGCCAGTTCCCGACAAGCCGTTCGCCTGGAACTTCATGCACATGCTGAAAGGCTCTGAGCCGACGCCCGACGAGGTGAAGGCGATGGACCTGATCCTCATTCTGCATGCCGAGCATGGCTTCAACGCTTCGACCTTCGCCGCTCGCGTGATCGTCGCCACGCTCACCGATGTTTACTCGGCAGTGACCGGTGCGATCGGCGCGTTGAAGGGAGCCTTGCACGGCGGGGCCAACACGGCTGTGCTGGAGACGCTTCAGCAGATTGGTTCGGTGGACAAAGTCGCCGCGTATATCGACGAGACGCGAGCGAAAAAGGGCAAGTTCATGGGCTTCGGGCACGCCGTTTACCAGACCGAAGACCCCCGGGCGAAGCACCTCAAGCATCTCTCGGGCCGCCTTGGCAAAGAGCAGGACGAGACGAAGTGGTACGACATGTCGGTCGAGATGGAGCGGCTCGTCGTTCCGGCGATCGGCAAGAACTGCAACGTCGATTTCTACTCGGCGAGCGTGCAGCACTATCTGGGCATTCCGAAGGACCTCTTCACCTGCATCTTCGCCGCCAGCCGCGTTTCTGGCTGGTGCGCTCACATCCTCGAACAGCTCGCCGACAACAAGATCATCCGCCCGAGCGCCCATTACGTGGGGCCGGAGCATCGCAACTACGTGCCCGTCGAAAAGCGGAAGTGACCTCTCAAAAGTTCGTTTGAACGGTATCGAAGCCCACCGGCCGCGCTCGGTGGGCTTTAGCTTTTTCCCGAGTGCCGTCGGCGTTGCCGTGTTTCCCGCACGCGGACGCAACCTGTCGCGAAATATGAACTCGTCGCATCGCTGCACCGCCGCATCGCGAAGCATCGGGTAGACTGATAGGCGAGCCCCTTCCGAGCGAGGACGTGCGATGACTCGAATCGTCTGGACCTTATCGATCCTGCTGATCCCGTCGTTTGCTCTGCCCGCGTCGGCGAAAGTCATCTACGTCAACAACCGCACCGGTGACGACGTCCACGACGGCACCTCTCCCGAAGTCGGCGCGGCGCGGGCCGGGCCTGTGAGATCGCTCACGCGGGCCCGTGTCCTCATCGGGCCGGGCGACGAAGTCGAGATCGCGAACACGGGCGATCCTTATTTCGATTCGCTGCGGCTCATCGGCGGTCGCGCAAGCGGGGTTGCGAGTCATCCGACGGTCGTTCGCGGTAACGGCGCGATCCTCGATGGGAGCGAAACGATCGACCCGAACGACTGGGTCGCCCTGGGAAATGGCTTGTGGCGTCTCGATCCGAAGCGGAAGGGCTGGTTCCGGCTGGTGCGCAGCTCCGAAGTCGTGACGGAAGCCGCGCATGCCGACTCGGCCGGCCTTCCAAATCCCGCAGCAGGCTCATGGGCGGCGTGGCGCGGCTCGATTTATTACCGCGCTCTCGCCGAGGAGCTTCCGCCCCTGGAGCCCTATCGCCTCGCCACGCGCGAAGCCGGGATCTTCTTCTACGGGGTGCATGACGTGATCGTCGAGAACCTGACGGTCCGGCACTTCCGCCTCGACGGCGTGAACGCCCACGATCAGACGCGCCGAGTTCTTCTTCAGAACGTTGTGAGCGAAAAGAACGGCCGCAGCGGCGTGTTCGTCGGCGGCAGCAGCTCGATCATCCTGCAAGGCGGTTCGACGAACGACAACCGCGAAGCGTCGTTGCTGATTCACGAGCGGGCGAAAGCCGATGTTCGCGAGGTGAAGCTGGATACGCAGCCGGTTGTGGGGGAGTGAGCGGGACGTTGTGATGTGCAGTCATGGCGTACCCGTCGCACAACGTCGATCTTTTCAAGCGCATTGCCCGTGAGCGACTTGATGACGCTGGTTTCCTTCAAAAACATGGGCGGGGTTCTGCCGCCGTCTATCTTGGCGGCTATGTCATCGAATGCGCTCTGAAAGCCCTGATCCTGGCGGCCGTTCCCCGTGATCGCGAAGAAGAGGTCATGGGAACGTTTCGAGGCCCCGGCGGGCACAAATACGATTATCTCCAACATCAACTTCTGACGGCGGGAGGCGCACCGATCCCGCAAAACGTTCGGGACGATCTGGTGAATGTCGCCGGCTGGCAGGTCGCGCGCCGGTATAATCCAAAGAAGGTCGCGGCCAAGGAAGCAGGAGATTTTCTGGACTCGGCAACGAGGATCTTGACTTGGGCGGAAGGAAGACTGTGATGCCGTCAAAAAACGAGTCTGGGCTCGCCGGTGAAAATGCAGCCGTCGAAAGCCTCTACGGCGTTCTTGAATCGTACGTCAGCGCGCATCCGAAGGCGGAAATCGGTGTCTTCGCTCGTCCGTTCGGCGACGCGATCGGCGTCCGCATCATGGATCCGGATTTTTGCGGCATATCGTGGAACGAAAGGACCGAAAGCATTCGGAGGATACTTGATTCCGGACCGAGAGAACTGGTCGATCGTATCTCCATACTCGTCGTGATGACCCCGGAAGAAGCGGAAGAGATTCATGTGAGCTCCGTCGATTTGGACGAATCCTCATCGGGCCCTGTTTCGTTCCGCGACGGCGAACTCGTGTTTCGCGAAGAGAACGACAGCCACCAGATTTACGTGACGGTAAGCCGACCGTTCCTGAATACTCTTCAACAAGCACAGGACTACTGTGCCTCCATCAAATTCGACTATCGCCCAGGGATCATCGCAACCGACGACGATCAACTGAGCGTCGATATTGGTGAAACGTTGAGAAACGAGCAGCACCAGACCCGCTGGTTCGAGACCGTCGAGCAGGCTCGCGATGCCGCGTTCGAGGCTGCTCGCCGGCGGCTTGCCCGCTATGCCGCCGCGTGACCAATGGCCAAGTGCGATGAAGGGTATCTCTGCGAGGTCTGCGGGCGCGAGGTGAAGGGCATCACCGAAAGCGACCTTTACCTGCGGTACGTGACGGGCGAGATCGACGGCCAGGCGTTGCTCGCGTCGCCCGAGCGGCACTTGCGTTGCAATCCGTTTCTCGCCCAGTTCATCGTCGACTCGGGCTTCGCGCCGATCAGCGTCGACGGACCGTTCTCGAAAGAGTTCATGGAACCGACCGAGGTCGTCGCGAAAGAGGATCTCGTCACCCGCGGCTGGCGACGGCTTCGCGAAGTCCGCAAGCTGGGTCTGCCGATCAGCGAATATCCATTGGAAGAAGTGAGGAGCGAGAAGTGAGCAGATAGAATCTTTGCTCCAGCGATTCTCACTTCTGTCTTCTCACCCCATGTGGCCTGCCGCGGATCAAACGCAAACGCTGCTCGCGAACGCCCGAGCCGGCGACGGCGACGCGGTGAACGCGCTGCTCGACCGGCATCGCGAATCGTTGCGTCGGCTGGTTCGGCTGCGCTTGGATAGGCGCATCGCCGCTCGCGTCGATGCGAGCGACGTCGTGCAAGACGTGCTGCTCGAAGCGAATCAGCGGCTCGCCGATTATTTGCGGAATCCGGCGATGCCGTTTCATCTCTGGCTGCGGAGCATGGCCCGTGATCGCATCATCGACATGCACCGCCGGCATCGGGCCGCCGATAAACGCAGCGTCGAGAAAGAGCGACCTCTGCACGCCGCGTTCGGCGACAGAAGCAGCATCGAGTTAGCGGTAGCGCTGAAGGATCCGGAACTCACTCCGGCTGCCGCGGCGCTCAAGAGCGAACTCGAGGCACGCTTTCTTGACGCTCTCGACGAACTCGGCGAAGACGATCGCGATATCCTGCTGATGCGCCACTTCGAAGGTCTGGGCAACGGCGAGGCCGCCGCGGCTCTCGATCTCTCGCCCGCCGCCGCCGGCATGCGTCACCTGCGTGCATTGCGACGCCTGCGTTCCATCCTGGAAGCCGACGGCACTCTCAAGGCCGGCGAATGAGAAAGCGGCATGGCAGCTCCTGTGAAGAGCCGCCATGCCGCTGAATGCCACTCGCACATTCCTGGCTTCTTCCGTTCACACTCCTCCACGTCTTCCGCTCTTCGCCTAAAACAGCACGCGATACTCCAGCCGGAACAGATCCTCGTACCACATTTCGTCGGTGAGGGCATGGCCCCAGCCGGCGTAGAGCGACGATTGCTCGCGACCGCGGCACATGCGATAGAAACGCGCACCGATCTTCACGTTCACGACCGTGTCGCCGCTCGCGTCTTGGGCTAGCGTGGCGACCGTCGGATCACCTTTCAGAGAGTCGATCGCCGTCCAGCCGACGAACTCGTTCACCGACTGCACTTTCCAGGTCTGTTGTTCGACGAGGTCGATCGCCGCACCCAGGCCATACTGGAACACCCCGGACGAATACGAGCCCGAGTCTCCGGTGGCGTCGGCCGGCACTTCAGTCTCGTCGATCGGAATCCAGTACTTGGCTTCGCCGAAGAAAGTGATGTCCGGGTTCAGCGAGCTTTGGAACAGCAGGCCCGGCTCGATGCTCGTGTGGCCCGTGCCCAGTGCGTCGTCTTCATCGCCGGTGGGGGTGTAGACCTTCGTCTGGAAGGTGAGGTAATCGTCGGGCGTCGCGATCAAGGCGTACTTGAAGCCGAACCAGACGTCGCCCAGTCCGCCGCCGCTCGGGGCGTCGATGCCGGTCACGTTCGTGAGCGTCGTATCGACCGAGCGGAACGGCACGTTGACGAAGGTCGAGAAGCGATTGTTGAACGCGTACTCGAAGTACGCGTGGACTTCTTGCAAATCGACGTCGGCCGTCGCCTCGTTGCCACCGATCGCGCCGCCGCCAACACCGACACCGCCGCCAACACCGCCGACTCCTCCGATGCCACCAACCCCACCAGCACCGCCGTTTTGAGCGAACGTGCGATAGGCCGGGTACATGTACTCGGCGCGGTCCATCGAGAAGTCGCCGTTGAAGGCGGCATCGTACCGCAGGCGAAACATCGTTTGCGGCACGGCGATGTCGATGTATCCGGCACCGGCGTTCGCGAAGGCGAGTTCGCCCAGACCCGCTTCCGACGCGGCTTGCGCCTGGAACATCTGGGCCGAAGGTGCGGGAGTCATCGGTGCCGGTGCCGTCGGCGTTTGCACGACCGGCGGCATCGTCGAACCGGGATCAGGCGGAATCGGCGCCGGGGCGCCTGGCGGACAGAGTTCCGCCGAATACGGTTGGCATTGATTGGGATAGGGCGTGCAGCCGTTCGGAACGGCACAGGCCGATCCGGCGTCGACCGACGCCGCGAGCGACAGAATCGCCAGCATCCCGCCGGCTTTGCGTCCGTGACTGAGCAAGGTCATCGGCTCTCTCCTGTGGAGAGTGCCGGATCTCTGCGCTCGACCGATTCGGCGCAACGGGCTCCCTCCCGCCAGCCTTATCGGAGAACGACAGGCTCCCGACGAAGCCTGTTCAGCGCTCGCGCGACATTCGGGCTGCGAGCCAGGCGCAAGAGCCCGGCTACGCAAACTTTAGCGGCACGAGCACGAGGCCGATCGCGAATCGTTCGCAGACGAAACGACAGCGCAGCCCGCCAGAAGACGGCGCGCCGGCCGCCAAACTGCCCAGGGGGAGAGTCGAACTCCCACGGGGGTCACCCCCCAACGGATTTTGAATCCGTCGCGTCTGCCATTCCGCCACCCGGGCCGATCAAGCCGCCATCTGAACTCAGTTGCCGCCTCGATGCAAGCGAGACGCAGCGGAAGCGTGCCGGCCAAGACAGAGGGCCGTCCGCAGAGACTCTTGAAGCACGGCGGTAGCATGAGACCGTTCGCTCCGGCCAGAGGGACAACCCATTGACGGTCGCAAGCCGCGAGAGGTTCGGCGAGAATGTCCTTCGTCCCCGATCTTTGTGAGGAGGAGCACCGCGATGAGTACCGTTCGCGAGTTCGGGGCCGTCGGTGACGGTCGTGCCGACGACACCGAGGCCGTCCGCCATGCCATCGCCCAAGGCGACGGCACGGTTCGCTTCCCGAAAGGCACCTATCGACTGACGGCGACCGTCCTCATCGATCTCGCGAGCGCCGGCCGCATCGCTCTCGCCGGCGAACAGGGGGTCGCGAAGATCGTCATGGCAGGGCCGGGGCCGGCATTTCACTTCAAAGGCACGCACGACAAATCGGCGGCTCCCGACGGCTTCCGGCCCCAGGTCTGGCAGCGGGAACGGATGCCGACTGTGTCGGGCCTTGAGATCGAAGGCGCTCATGCCGACGCCGACGGGCTGCTCTTTGAAGGCGTCATGCAACCGACGATCACCGGCGTGCTGATCCGCGAGTCGCGCACGCCGATTCGTTTCGTCGGGCGATCGCGCAACGTGCTGATCGACCATTGCCACCTGTTCCACAATCGTGGGATCGGCATTCACTTCGACGCGGTGAATCTGCATCAGATCATCGTGAGCGCTTCGCACATCAGCTATTGCCGGCTGGGCGGGATCCGGATCGATGGGGCATGTGAAGTGCGAAACTTCCAGATCACCGGCTGCGACATCGAATACAACAACTTCCGCAGTCATCCCGATGTGGGTGCGGCCGACGAGCCGACCGCCGAGGTCTTTCTCGACGCCCGCAAGGGCACGATTCGCGAAGGCACGATCACCGGCTGCACGTTGCAGGCGACCGACAGCGAAAACGGGCGAACGTGCGGATGCTCGGATCGACCGACGGCGAGCCGGGCACCGCGGGCATGTGGGCGATCACGGGCAACCTCATCGGCAGCCAGCGCGACAACGTGCATCTCGACGGCGTCGCCGGCGTGTCGCTCACCGGCAACTTTCTCTACAGCGGACATCGACGTAACGTGCTCATCGAGCGTAGCGCGAACATCGCGATCGCCGGCAACAGCTTCGGCCACAACCAGGACTACGCCGCTAAGCAGTTGCGAACGGGCATCCGCATCGTGGATTCGGCGGAGGTCTCAATCAGCGGAGTCGTGCTGCGCGACGCCGCAGCCGGCAAGCACACCGTCGAGACTGAAGGTCCCAGCGAGCGGATGGCCCCTCTTGAACTAGTCCTCAACCAAGCATTTGTTGGCTGACTGTCGTGCGGAGGTCTGGAGAAAAGTCGAAATCCTTTGGCGTTTCGCGGTGTTGCATGGGTGTTGAAGACTCCATGAGCCGCGCACGCCAAAGGA
>JACCRE010000264.1 GCA_013813775.1 Planctomycetaceae bacterium | reverse complement strand
ACACGACCAGCTTCGGCCGCGACGACCTGCCGCTCGTCGCCAAAGTCGCCGATCTTGCCCACACGTGGATCTACGCGGAGACCGGGCGGGAGTAAGTCGAAGTCGCCTGAGTGCGACCGCATGGTGCGGCCGGGGCGGGTTTTTTATCAGGAGCAGGCACCACCGGCCCGCTCCCCTTTGCGGCTGCTCGCCACGCCATGACGAGGCAAGCGGCGGCAAGCCGGGAGCGGCACCGCGTAAGTCATTTCACGTCCGAGTAACGCGATTGAACCCGCTCTTTCTGATCATTGGAGCCCTCGCCGTTGGCTACCCCGACGTGACGGTCCAGGTATTCGCCGTCTACGTCACCCTCATTGTGCTCCGGGTATACCTGCGGAGGTAAACTGGTGCGATGCCTCAAAGCAGCGTTTGACCGTATTCAGTAGCAGGGCGATTTCGGAGCACATAAACGGTTCCGAGGAACGAATCACAAGATCTTTCGAATCTGGCAGCAGACGGTTGACGCCGCCTGTTCGGCCGATCAAGATCGGACTCCGTTTTCGCTCGTTCGAGTTGCCGCCTCTCGCTCCCGTCACCGGAGGGCGGATGATGGGAAGTCTCCTTGCCGAGGATCAGATCCCGGACGCGGTCATCTGCCGCGATGCGGTTGATCTGGAGAGTGCTTCCTTGCCAGTCGGCTGCCGTGTTGTCGCGATCTTCTCCTCGCCGCGCGTCCGGCAGCTCGCCGTGCAGACAGCGGTCGTAACGCTGCTCTCCGTCCACGCCGGACTGCTGGCATACGCGGCGACTCGGCACAGCCCAACGCTCAACGAGCCGGGGCATCTCGTCGCGGGGTTGGCGATGTGGGAGTTCAGCCGGTTCGAGGTCTATCGCGTCAACCCGCCGCTGACCCGGCTCGTCGCCGCGCTGCCAGTGCTGGCGGCCGGTTACGAGATGGACTGGTCCCGGTTCTACGCCGGCCCTGGAGCGCGGCCGGAGTTCCTGCTCGGCGCCGATTTCATCAAGGCTAACGGCGTCCGCTCACTCAGGCTGTTCACAATCGCTCGCTGGGCCTGCATCCCGTTCAGCTTAGTCGGGGGGGTGTTCTGCTTCCTCTGGGGGCGCGAACTCTACGGGGCCGCGGCGGGGCTGGCCTCACTGGCGCTGTGGTGCCTCGACCCGAACGTCCTCGCGCACGCGGAACTGATCACCCCGGACGCCGCGGTGACGGCCTTCGGCATTGGGGCCAGCTACGCGTTCTGGCGCTGGCTGAAAGCCCCGATCTGGGGCCGGGCCGCGGTCGCCGGGTTGCTGCTCGGCTTGGCCCAGCTCTCCAAGATGAGCTGGCTGCTCCTGTTCGGCCTCTGGCCGCTGCTCTGGCTCATCTGGCGGGCGACCGAGCGCCCCCACCCCTCCCGAAACACGCGACGGCAGATCGGACAGCTCGCGGCGATCCTGCTGCTTGGCCTCTACGTCCTTAACCTCGGTTACCTATTCGACGGCACCTTCACGCCGCTGAAGGACTTCGCCTTCGTCAGCAAGGCGCTGGCCGGCGAGGACCGAGACGGCCACGGCGGGAACCGGTTCGCGGGGACCTGGCTCGGGGAGGTGCCGGCGCCGCTGCCGCGACAATACCTGCTGGGCTTCGATGCGCAAAAGCGAGACTTCGAGGACTTCGCTCAGCTGAGCTACCTGCGTGGGAAGTGGAAGGACGGCGGCTGGTGGTATTACTACCTTTATGGCTGCCTCGTGAAGGTGCCGCACGGGACACAGGCGCTGTTGTTGCTCGCCGCCGGCCTGACCCTGCTCCGCCCCGGCAACACGTCCTGGCGGGATGAGATCATCCTGCTTGCCCCGCCTGTCGCCCTGTTCGCGCTCGTCAGCTCGCAGACGGAGTTCAGCCATCATTTCCGCTACGTGCTCCCGAGCTTAGGGCTGTTACTGATCTTTCTTGGCAAGCCGTTTCTCGGCAGTTATTATCCCCGATCAGCAGAAGGGGCAATTCCCCGACGCCAGGTCGGGACTGAAGTTCAAGAACACGACAAAGTCCAGAGACTGCTCGTGCACGGGCTGTTCCGATGTCAAGACGGGGACGAACAAGGAGTATATGAACGTCGTCTGCGACGAACTGCCGTGCACCGTGCCGGCTGACTGCGACCCGGCGTGTCCCGAAGGTTGAGCCCGGGATCACGAGACTGAATCTCGTCCCCCCGTGAAGGAAAGCTATGAGCTTCCGTCCAAGAACGGATCGGAGCCCGCCCCCGGCACGCCGGGGGTGGCTCCTCTTGTCCTGCTTGTCGTCTTGCTTGTTACTGGCGGCCGTCGCCACCGAGGCCCAGGATTTCCGTATTGAGTTCGGCCCCCAAGCCGGGCCGCTCGCGAAGAGCGGCAAATTCGCTGAGGCCGAAGCCGCGCTGACGGCGGCCGGGAACCCGGACCCTTTGGCGATCGCGTGGCTGCGGCTGCGCCAAGGGAAGACCGAAGACGCCGTAGCGCTGCTCGAGAACACCCTCCCCCCGGACGGCGACGAGCGCATCGCTGGCCAGCAACGGATAGCCGCGTTCGTGGGCGAAGTGTCGGCCGAAGAGGCGGCCCGGCTAACCCGCAGGTACCTGGAAGCGGCCGACGGGTCGGCTCTGCCGGCCGTGGCCCTCTTGAAATTGCAGCTCGCGAGCTCGCAGCTCGACATGCGTAAGCCAAACGAGGCCGAGGCGCTCGTCTCGCAAGTGATCGAGAGCGGATATTCGGGGCCGTTGCTCGCGGACGTGTTGTTCAAGCTTTCCACGCACTTGTACGAGAACGACCGCCCGGACGACGCGCTGCGGCACTTGAAATTGCTGACGGATGCCAGCCCCGAGTCGAAGCTGAAGCCGCAGATCGACTTCCAGCGGGCCGCCGTGTTGATTGACACGGGTCAACCGCTCGACGCCCTGCGGATCCTCGACGATCTAGAGACCCGCCACCCCGACTACGCGAAAGCGCACCGCGGGATGATGCTCCTAGTTCGCGCCAACGCGAGCTACGAACTCGGCGATATGGACGACGCCGCGAAAGCATATCGAGACATCGCCGAAGGCGCCACCGTGGACCCTCAGCGAAGGGCCATAGCCGACATCGCGAAAGCCCGGCTGGATGAGATAAGTCTCGTCAGCGGTGCCAAACGTCACGACGTGAGGGCCGCCGACGCGGAGGCGCCGAGTCTCACCAGCCGGAGCGCCGCCGGACGCTGGAGTACGTGGGCCGTAATCGGTGTCAACGCGGCGCTCGTGGCGACGTTCTGTGCGATTGTGTTGTGGCGCCGGCTCCCGTGGAGCCGTACGATGAAAATGTGCCGCCATGTCCGAGCGGCTGTGCGACCGTCCCCGCTCTCGTGGCCCGCGCCGGTGGCTTGCGGCATCCGGCTCGAAGCGAAGGTGGCTCTCGCGGCGGCGATCCTCGCCGCCGCCGCTGCCGCCGGTTGCGGCGGCGACCTGTCTCAGTCGCAAGCGGTCGCGGAGCCGACCGAGGCCGCGCCCGCACCCGCAGAGAGATCGTACGACTTGGGCGTCGTCACAGAGAGCGTCTCCCACCCATGCCTCCTCGGGGGCGAGCGGCGCAAACGGGTCGCCTCCGTCGGCACGTCCTGCGGGTGTACGACGCCGGATCTCGAAGAGAGCGACATGCTTGACTTCAGCAAGCCCTTCCAGGTCTTCATCAACATGAGCGGGAAGAAGCCTGGCAAGGGGTCCCAACTGATCACGATCGGTTTCGACGACGGAACCGTGGAAAACGCGCGGCTCAAGTATGATTACCAACCCCCGCCTTTCGCCGATCCAAAGCAAATCATTTTCCGGCCCGAGGAGGGCGAGCGGGTGATCACAGCGACGTATCTCGGCGAACCGGAAGTACGTGTTGAGGAGGTCAGGTTCCCCGGCGGGGCCGCGCGAGTCGTCTCATCCGAGCCGACGCAGGGCGGCCGCATCATCAAGATTTCGGTCCTCCCGGATCGGTCCAACCTACGAACCAGCACAGAGGGGACGATCGATATTGTCACGTCGTCGGAACATCGCCCCCGCCTCAGCGTACCGTTCTTGGTCCTCATGAATTAACCGGATAGCCTCGCGCCAGTCAGTGTGTAATCTGACTCGAGGGAGAATGCCAAGGCAGGCTAGTTACGCCAGCCACAGTCGATCTGGGCCCCAATAGGCGACCGCGTGGCCCCGGCCTTAGAGCCAGTCTTCTATTTCATGAACTTGCGATTGCGAGTCGTTTCAGCATCAGGTGAATCATGCTGATGCGGATCATCGCTTCGCTGGTTGCCGGGTTGTATTCGTAGTCCTTCGAATGCCGGCGGCAGAATCCCAACCACGCGAAGGTCCGCTCCACGATCCAGCGTTTCGGCAGAACTTGAAATCCTTTCTGACCGCGATCACGTTTCACGAGTTCGATGCCGAACCCGAGCGTCGCTTTCACGAACTCGGGCAAGCCGCTTCGCCCGTAGGCCGAGTCGGCGAAGATCGTTCGGATTCTTCGGAACCTCGTCCACAGGGAATACAACACCAGGCAGGCGCCGTCCTGGTCCTGCCGGTCGGCGGCATGCACGACCACCGCCAGAATCAGACCCAGCGTGTCGACGATGATGTGCCGCTTGCGGCCGGAGATCATCTTCCCTGCATCGTCGCCGCGTTCCTCGCCGCCGACAGGCGTCGTCCTGACGCTTTGCGAATCGATGATCGCCGCGGTCGGACGGCGTTTCTTGCCGGCCTTTCGTCGCACACCATAACGCGAATCCGAAAACGTTCGTCTGGACCAAGAAAGCCGAAGACATCCTGCGGAAAGTCGCCCGCGCTCGTGCCAGCCTCGATAAGCTCCCAACTGATTGAAGCACTACACTAGCTTATGGTACGACAGAAGCTGCCGGTATGAATAAGCAAACATCGCCAACTCCTAAGCGACGAAGCTGACGGCGTCTTCCGCTCTTGCGTTCACAGAAACCTCCCGCAAAGGATCATCTGAAAACGAAGAATCATTGCACCGTCTCACTCAAACCACAGCTATGAAATCACCCCGGCCGCTCGTCGCGGCCAGGGTGGGGACTTAGAGGAACGGTAGACGATCACAGATCCTTCGTCTCCGGCACGATGAACGGTGCCCGGTACTCGCGGCTGATGTGTTTGTTCGCTTCGTCGGCGCGTTCGCCGGTGAACTTTTCGTCCTTGATGCTGAGCTTGGGGCCGAGGGCCATCGGGGTCTTGTCGAGGTCGACGTTGTTCTTCTTGAGATGCTCGACGGTGCGGGCGAGGGTCTCTTTGGCCTCGTCGTTGCCGACGGCGTCTTCGATCTCCTTCAGGCTGGCCTTCTCGCCGAGTCGGTAGGAGATGTTGCCGAGGTGGCACAGGGCGCTCGACAGGTGGCCGTCTTCGATGTCGCCGTTGAGCAGCGTGTGGTCGTGCTCGCGGACGCCCTTCACGAAGTTGTCGAAGTGGTCGTTCGTCTCACCGCCGCGGAACTCTTTGATGACGTTCCCGTCGAGATCGTAGGCTATCGAATGGTTGTAGCCGTATTGGACGGCATAGCCTTTCTCGCCGTAGAACACGACGCCGACACCCGTGCCCGGAATCTTGTCAGGCATCGGACTGAACTTTTCGGTCTCGAGGCCGCGGGTCTCAAACACCAGCGTTTGGTCGCCGCGTGTGTGGATGCAAACGTGTGTGTTCGCCGTTTCGCCGGCGTCTTCATAGCCGAGCCGTCCGCCGTAGGCGACGATCGCTTCACCGAGGTCGGGCCAGCCGAGTCCCCAACGGGCGATGTCCATTTGATGGATGCCCTGGTTGCCGAGGTCGCCGTTGCCGTAGGGCCACTGCCAGTGCCAGTCGTAGTGGAACTTCGGCCGGGGGACGTAGCTGAGCTCGGGAGCCGGACCCAGCCAGATATTATAATCGACGTTCGCCGGAACGGGATATTTGCCGGCGTCGCCGATGCTCGGACGGCGCTTGTAACAGAGTCCGCGAGCGAGGCTCACTTTGCCGAGGTTGCCTTCGAGCAGCCAGGCGATCATGTCGCGTGTGCCCTTCATCGTGCGGCACTGGGCGCCGTATTGGCAGATGCGGTCGTGCTTTCGGGCCGCGGCGGTCGCCTGTCGTCCTTCGAAGACGTTGTGGCTGACGGGCTTCTCGACATACACGTCTTTGCCGGCCTGCATGGCCCAGATCGCCGCGAGCGAATGCCAGTGATTCGGCGTCGCGATGCTGGCGATGTTCAGATCTTTGGAATCGAACGCCTGCCGCATGTCTTTGTAGACTTCGGGGCGAGTTTTCGTTTTCTTGTAGATGGCCTCGGCGGCTTTCTGCCCGACAGCTTCATCGGGATCGATAATCGCCGACACTTCGCAGTTGTTTCGGCCTGAAAATCCCTCGACGTGGGCGCTGCCGCGTCCGTTGAGACCCAGCACGGCGACGCGGAGACGCTCATTCGGGCCTTGAGCAGCCTTGGCGGGTCGCCAGGATGCGTAGGGCATCGTCGCGGCACCGGCGACGGCGATCGACGTGCCCAGAAATTTCCGGCGGGTCTGCTTCGACATCACGCGTTCTCCTCGAAGGACTCAGCAGGCGAAGATCGGGGCGTCGCCCCGGCGAATGGTTCAGACAGTCAGTTTGCCGGGCCGTTTTCGATAAATCAACGAACGCCGAAATGACGGCGAGCCAGGAGCGTCGGCGACTGGAGCAAAGCCGATGATCCTCTGTCGCTCACGCTCCCGGCTGGCTGAACAGGCTCATGCAATCGCGACTCGAAAGTCGTCAGCCGATCTTCGCGTCGGCGTGTTGCGCCGAGCCGACGAACACGCAGGATTCTTCATCGGCCGCGAGCAACCGCGAGACCTCCGCGGCGTTTTCGATCGGCACGCAGAACAGGTCTTCCACGAGATCGCTGTCGAGCCTGCTGAGCAAATAGACGCGGCCCCAATCGACGGCCTGTGCGAACTGCGTCGCCGCCACGAGATCGGCTGGCCCGATCTGCCGCAACGGCCGAAAGGCGTTGCGAGGTTCTTCGGCGCGACGCAGGATTTCGAGGCCCTCGCCGGGCGATTGCGCGAGCTGCGAGAGGACGATCATCCGTCCATCCCGGACCACGAGCCGCTTTGCGACGGCCAGTGCCGCCGCGATTTGGTTCCAGCCGTGTCCGCCTGCGTCTTCATCAACGGCGACGACCACCGTTTCGACGCGGTCGGGCAGGCTCACTGTCCAGCGATCGCTCAGCGTTTCGCGACCCTTGCGAAACACGCTCTCGATCGAGCCCGCGAGGATCTCGGCGACTCCGCCTTGGGCGGCGGGAATCACCTGAATCGTGAATTGCGTTCCCAGTAACCAACCGACCTCGTCGACCATCTGACGCAGCGGGCGTTCGTCGTCCGAACCGAGTTCGCTGTGACCCTGGCCATGTGCCTTTTTGACGGCTTCGAGCGTCGACAAGCCCGGGTAGAACGCGCTGTTGGTGCCCCGATACCCGAGCAGCGGATCGAATCCGATTCGTCCGATCGAGAGAATCACGTCGGCGTCCTGGACGGCGCCGGCCAGATAAATCCGCTCACCCGCCGCCGATGTTGCCAGATAATGCAGCCCACCCTCGTCTTCCGGCACGGTCTCGTGGACCTGCCATTTGACGATTTCGCGTACCTCTTCCGGCAGATCGACACGCGGATCGGAAGGACTCGCCGCTGACTGGTCGGCGGGTTGCAGGACGGTCACGTTCGCCGCTCGGACGCCTCGTTCGTGAAGCCGTTTCCAAACCTCGGCGATGATCATCGAGGCGCCGGGCACGTCGCGGTCGAGCACAAGCGCAATGCGATCGTCCGGGATGACCGCCTGTTCGAGCGGAGGAAAATCGAGCGGCGCGTCGAGCGCCAACCGCAAGGCATGCAGCGGGTCGTCGCAAGGCGAGGGACCTGTGAAGACGCCCCGAATGCGAGACTCCTCGACTTCGAGATCGACCGAGACGGCGCGGCCGTACCGCAGATGAATGATTTGTGTTGTCCGTCCCGCCACCACGATCTCGCTTCAATTACGCCCGTGAAAAGAGGCCGAGGGACTGCAATCCCTCGGCTTATGCGATGTTCGAGACTATAGTAGACCCCTGCGAACGCCTTGAAAACCACAGCGAGGGATCGACATCACGATGAGCAACGGTCGGACAACCGCCGTCGATACGTCGATGATGCTCGACATCGAGTCGCGTCGCACCGACGACGACCGGTTGATGATCCGGCTGCAGGAGGGGGATCGATCGGCGTTCGACGCGCTCGTCGATCGCCATCAGTGCGATCTCTTCGGCTTTTTCGTGAAGAACACGCGCGATCCGGCCTTGGCCGAGGATTTGACGCAGGAAACGTTGCTCAAGGTCTACAATCTCTCGTGGGACTATCTGCCGCTGGGCAAGTTTCGGGGCTGGGTCTTTCGCATCGCACGGAATCTGCTGATCGATACCGTCCGCCGGCGGGGTCACGACGCCTTGGTGCACGCTCTCAAATCAAAGGGCCGTACGAATGACGACGAAGGCCAGACCGAAGCCGTCGCGCGCCTCGCGTGCGACCTGCTTCCGCCGGAAACCCAGGCCGGCCATCGAGAACTGGCCGAAATCGTGGACGGACTGCTCGCGGAGCTTCCCGCCGAACAGCGTATGACCTTTACGCTCCATCACTTCCAGGGCCTTTCGCTGCCGGAAGTCGCCGAAGTGCTGGAATCCAGCGTCCCGACGACAAAGAGCCGGCTGCGGCTGGCCCGCGAGAAACTTCAGGCGCGACTTGCGAAGATCGGCATCTCTAGTCTGGAGGAAGGGTGATCCACAATCGCGTTCGCGACGTTTCCGAAGGATCACCTGCCAGCGCCATCAAAGGTACGAACCGTGATCGCCGCGAATACCGAGATGAAGTCGGGATCCTGCCCGAAATGCGGGGGAAACGACATCCGCCTGCAGCATCGCGGCTGGGGACATCGGAACTTTCTCCCCTCCACGTTCTGGGGAAAGGCGATCCGACTCGATAACTACGCGTGTGTGACCTGCGGATTCGTCGAAAGCTATGTGGAGCCGGGTGACTTTGACCGGCTCGCGAACTCATGGGCGATTGCCCCTGAGAAACGGTCTGTGATGTCGGCGCGTGTAGACGGTGCATTCTGACTTCTGGCTTCTCACTCCTCGATTCTTGCTGTCATGACTTACTTCAGCCGGCTGACCGACATCGTTACCTGCAACCTCACCGATCTGCTGAAGCAGGCGGACGATCCCATTGCCACGCTCGATGAGATCGTGCTCGAAATGGAAGAGGGCCTCGCCGGCGCTCGGCGGAGCGTCAACACCGCCGCGAACAATGCCGAGCGGCTTCGCGGTGAGATCGACACTCACCGCAACCAGGTCGCCATCTGGAAGGAATCGGCCCGGCAGGCGGTGGTCGGCGGCCGTGAAGACGAGGCCCGCATCGCCCTGTCTCGCAAGCAGGAACTTGAAGACGTCGCCGCGGGGTTGGAACAGGAATACGGCGCCGCGGTGGCCACGCGAGACCATCTCGAAACGACGCTACGAGCCTTGCAGGCCCGGCTGACCGACGCCCGCCGGAAACGCGCCGAGCTCACCGGCGAACCCGCTCCCCCCGAACTCGCCTCGCCTTATGCCGCGCCGGAACCCCTCGGTGGACGCAACCGCGCGATCGAAGATGAACTCGCCGCGTTGAAACGGGAGTTAGGAACGGCGTGAATGGAACTCCGCGACTACGCAACCCGCGTGCTGCTCTCGTGCGATCTCGACGAGAAACTCGCCGGAGCGGAATCGCCGCTGACGGACGATGAACCGGGCCCGCCGTCGCGTCCCGACCTGCCGGGGCGTCCTGCGAACTTGCAGTTCGCCGCCCGGCGTGCTTCGCCGGCGATGCCGAAGGCGGCGTCGTTCTGCGATCCGGCTCGCCGCGGCGTCGCTCATCACCTGATGGCGAACCACGAGCTTCAGGCGGCGGAAGTCATGGCGATGATGCTGCTCGCCTTCCCCGACGCGCCGACGGCGTTTCGCTTCGGCGTTGCCGAGGTGTTGCGTGACGAACAGCGGCATACCCGCATGCACGCCCGGCGGGCCGCTGAGCTTGGCGCGCCGTTTGGAACGCTGCCGGTGAGCGGTTACATCTGGGCGAAGTCGCGGGCGTTTCAAAGCGTGCTCGATTACCTCGCCGGCATCCCCCTCACGCTGGAACAACGAAATCTCGATCACTCGCTGGAGTTCGAGAGCTGGTTTCTCGCGGTCGATGACACCAAAGGGGCTGCGATCGTCCGCAAGATCCACGACGACGAGATACGGCATGTCGCGTTCGGTCTGGACTGGCTCCGAAGACTCAAGCCCGCGGAACAGAGCGATTTCGACGCCTGGTCGGGCCATCTCCATTGGCCGCTTCGTCCGGAAAAGGCCGTGGGCGAGCGATTCGATCGCGACTCACGACGCGCGGCGGGCATGGATGAAACCTTCATAAGTCGGCTGGAAGAATGTTCGGAGAGAACCGAAGGACAGGAGCACGGAAGAACGGAGAATTGACTTGGACAGCGTTTCCGAGCCGCGACCGTCAGGGAGCGTTTCCAAGT
>JACCRE010000230.1 GCA_013813775.1 Planctomycetaceae bacterium | reverse complement strand
GCCGCACCGATGGCTTCAACCACGGCCTGCGCGCCGTCCTGTGGCGGGCCTTCGACCTCCGCAACTTCCGGCACTTCCGACTGCGAGTCCTCGACGCCTGCGGTCAGCCCCGAACACAAGACTCCACAGAGTGGCGTAGAGCCAGAATTTCTTGCGCGGTATGCAGACGTGTCGATTGCCGACTCACCGATCCACCTCCCCCATGACGATATCAATACTCCCCACGATCGCCGGGATATCGGCGATGAGGCAGCCGACCGACAGTGGCGGCACGACGCTCAGGTTGCAGAAGCAGGAGCTTTTGGCTCTGGCTCGAATCGGGATCGGGGAGCCGTCGCCGACCAGATAAAAACCCATCTGGCCGCGGGGGCATTCGGTTTCGAGGTAGGCTTCGTCTTTCGGCAGCTTCGCGTTGAGACGGTGCGGCAGGCGATAGCCGTCGGTGGCGGCTTCGTAGCGGTCGATGGCCTGGCGAATGAGCTTGATGGACTCGGCGACTTCGAGCATCCGCACGTAGAACCGGCTCCAGCAATCGCCGAGCTCGATCGTCGGTGAGGCCTCCGCGAACGGCGGCACGGGGATGCGGAAGTCGTAGCCCTCGTACATCCGCGTGTAGATCGGCTCGCCGTCGCGGCGGAGGTCGTGATCGACGCCGCTGCCGCGCAGCACGGGCCCCGTGCAGCCGTGCCCGATCGCCATCTCACGCGACAGCACGCCGATGCCCGCCGTCCGTTGCAGAAAAATCGCATTCTTCGTCAGCAGCGTGTGATAGTCGCGAATCCGCGGAGTCATCCAGTCGCAGAAGACCCGCACGGCGTCGATCCAGCGGATGCGTTCGCTGGCCTTGTGCCCCGTGAAGTTCGCGAGACCCGGCGGAAAGGGCACTTCCCCCGGCAGGTCGTGCGTGACGCCGCCGACGGTCACGTAGCTGTACGTGAGACGTGCTCCGCAGACCTCCTCGAAGAGGTCGAGAATGAGTTCCCGTTCGCGGAAGGCGTACATGAAGGGGCTGAACGTGCCGAGATCGAGTCCGTAGGCCCCCATGCCCAGCAGATGCGCCGCGACGCGATTCAACTCGGCGACGATCACGCGAATCGCCATCGACTTCTCGGGCACGTCGATCTTCAGCAGCTTCTCGGCGCACAGGGCGACGCCCAGGTTCATGTTCATCGCCGCGAGATAGTCCATCCGGTCGGAGTACGGAATCCATTGGACCGGGGTGAGGTTCTCGCCGACCTTCTCGGCGCAGCGGTGCAGATACCCGATGTGCGGCGTGACCTCGTGGATCACCTCGCCGTCGGTGCGCAACAGCAACCGCAGCACCCCGTGCGTGCTGGGATGCTGCGGCCCCATGTTGATGAGCATCTCGTCCGTGCGGACGTCGAACTCGATGATGCGGGGGTCTTCGAGGTGCATGGCGGAGTGATTGAACCGCCAGGACGCCAAGGACGCCAAGGAGGCTCTCAGTGAGCGACCGATGAAACGAGGCTGAGCCGACGAGCCATCGTAACCAATCGATCTAAGCCACGCTTCACGGTCGTCGCTTGGCGATCTTGGCGTCTTGGCGGTTCGGCTCTTGAGTTATTGCGTTCTAATCCCGTGGTAGTCTTCCGGCCATTCGTAGTCTTTACGCAGCGGGTGGCCTTGCCAGTCTTCGGGCATCATCATGCGGACGAGGTTCGGATGGCCCTCGAAATACACGCCCAGGAGGTCGTAGCACTCCCGCTCGTGCCAGTCGGCGATCGGCCAGAGGTGCGACACCGTGGGAAGCGCAGGCGGTTCGCCGTGCTTGTCGTTCCGCCAGCGAGGCAGCCTCGCCTTGAGGACGGCCCGCAATCGGGTCTCGTAGCTCGACAGGTGGTAGACGATTTCGAGATGCGGCTCGAAGGCGAAGCGGGCCCGCTTCGCGGGGTCCGGCTCGAAATGATCGATGGCGGTGAGGTCGTTGAGGTGGTCGAACCTCAGGCGTTCGTCGTCGCGGAGGAACTCGCAGACTTCAGTGACTGACGCGGGCGCGACTTCGATCCACGGATCGGTCGCCTCGGCGTTCTGCCCGACGATGACCTCGTCGCCGAAGCGGTCGAGCAGGATATCGTAGATCGAGATCACGGCGGGATCAGTTGTGAACGGGCACTCGCGCTTCGCTTACGGAAACACGTTCCGGCTCGGGACGCGTCGCCTTCCGCTTCACTTGCGCCGACACGGCGCGCACCCAGTCGAGATCGCCGCGCTTCCAGACGTAGGCGAAGCCCACAAGCAGCACGGCGAAGAAGACGAGCACGTCCACAAGGCCAGTCCAGGCGAAGGTGCGGGCGGCGTCGGCCGTGATGGTTTCGTTGACCGGCAACGATCCCGGCGGAACGGACAGCAGCGTCTCGCTGAGCGTCATCCGCGCCGCGGCGGCCGGCTCGTGCAGGTTTTGGGCGGTGACGGCCGGCAGGCGCTCGTCCGAAAGATGAATCGCGTTGCCGTAGATCACCGACCACGGAAAGAAGAACGCGACCTCGATGTCGAACACGATGAACAGCAGCGCGACGACGTAAAACCGCAGGTCGAACTGCACATGGCTCGAACCGATCGTCGGCTCGCCGCACTCGTAGACCGAGAGCTTTTCCCGCGTCGGATTGTGCGGTCGGACGAGCCGCCCCAGGACCAGCGGACCCGCGAGAGCCGCCACGATCACGAGCGTGAAGATCAGAAAGTGGCCGACGAGATCGGTCATCGTGTCAGGTCACGTCGTCGTCTTGCGAGACGGAGCCTTCGAGCAACGGATGCCGGTCGGACTCGTCGGAATCGAACGGACGCCAGTAAGCGAGATCGTCGCTGCCCAACCGCCACCCGAAGAAGACCTTCCTGCCGTCGCTGCGACCGGCGAACTCGATGCGGCCTTCGTCGGCGTCGCGGAGGATGCCGCCGAGGTTCTCCAACTCGCCGACGTAGCCGCGAAGCGTTTCGTCGTCGCGACGGATCTCTTGCTCGATCTGCTCGAGTTCTTCGGCGTAGACCGAACCTTCCTGCCGTTTGCCGCCGGGCAGCTTGCGGATGACGGCGACCCGGTCGCGTCGGTCGGCGAGATCGCGATGCAAACGAGTGATGTCGGAAACGATCGCCCGCAGCAGCGGCAACCGCCGCTGCACGTCTTCGGCGGACAACGGCTGCGGCGATCGAGTCGGGCGTCTGGCGGCAGCGCTCATATCTATCTCATTTCCCACCGCCCGTCACGAGAGCCGTCGCGGCGGGCTGGCAAATTGAAGTCGTCACCACCGAGCCTACGCGACCGGCCGCTCGCCGTCCACCGAACTATGCTGAAGCCCTCGCCGGTTCGCTGCCTGCACCGGTCTTCGGCGATTTGTCGGCATTGTTGCCGAGATTCTCCGCCGGGACCGGTTCTCCCTTGATCCAGACTGGTTCCGTAACGACTTTGCTGGCGGCGACGGCCGTCGGATTCAGCGTCGCGCGGCCCCAGGCGATGTCGAGCGGCAGCTTCGCGAAATCGACGAGGCAGCCGTCGCGCGTGTAGCAACTCAGGTCGTAGGTCGAGCCCATGAAGATGCAATCGACGGGACACGGATCGACGCACAGCGCGCAAAACATGCACTTCGTATAGTCGATCGTGAAACTATCGACGCGGAAGCCCTTACCCGTCGGGCTTTTGGCCTTCTCGATGTAGATGCAATCGACGGGGCAAGCGACGACGCAGCGATCGCAGGCGATGCATGAGGTGAGATCGAACCGGTGAAAGCCGCGATAGCGGGCCTTCACGGGAACGGCGATCTCGGGATATTCGTAGACTTCGGTGTAAGTGCGGCGACGGTAGGTGCGCAGCCACATCCGCATCGTCACGGCCATGCCGGCCGCCACGGTGTGAATCGCCAGCCAGACGTTTCGGAACCAATCACGCATTTTCAAGACGGGCCGGGGGCATCAGCCCTCGCGTCAGAACGGCATCGATACCCGCTCGAAGGACAGACGCTCCCCGTCGCGGGTTCGGACGGGGGATTATAGGAGGACTGCGAATCGCCACAAGGCGGGGTGAGAGCTGAGTCTCGGATCACTCGATCATTTCCTGGCAAGTTGCCCCGCGACCTCGGCGAGTTTCGCCAGCGTGCGCTGTGCGGCGCCGGAAGCGATCGTGTCCCGCGCGAGGGCGAGTCCGTCGTGGATGTTTGTCACTCGACCTGCCGCGAGAAGAGCCGCCGCCGCGTTCGCAGCGACGATGTCGCTGCCGGAGGAAGATTCGCCCGCGAGGATGGCTTGAATTCGAGCCGCGCTTTCGCCGGGGGACGAAACTCGAAGCTCTTCAAGAGAGACCATTTTCCCGCCCGCGAGTTCACCGGCGTCCCATGCAGTGCGTTCCATGCGACCGTTTTCGACGATGAACGCCGTCGTCGTGCCCCACAGGCTGACTTCGTCGAGTTCGTCATTTCCGCACACGACGACGGCCCGCTTCACGCCGAATAAGGCCAACGCTTGCGCCAGCTTCTCTGCCGTCGCGATCCGACTCGCGCCGACGAGTTGGAAATCGGCGCCTGCGGGATTCGTCAGCGGTCCCAAAAGATTAAAGATCGTGCGGAAACCGAGCGTCTTGCGGATGGGAGCCACGTTCTTCATCGCACCGTGGCACAGGGGTGCGAAACAGAAGCCGATGCCGGCTTCGTCGATGCAGGTGGCGACGTCCTCGGGCGTGAGGTTGATGTTTACGCCGAGCGCCTCGAGCACGTCGGCGCTGCCGCTCGTGCTCGACGCGGCGCGGTTGCCGTGCTTGGCGACGGGCACGCCCGCCGCCGCGGCGACGATCGCTGTCGCGGTGCTGATGTTGAAGGTGGCGAGGCCGTCGCCGCCGGTTCCGCAGGTGTCGAGCAAACCGGAAACGCGCGCGGGAATCTTCGCGGCTCTTTCCCGCATCGCGCGAGCCGCGCCATAAAGCTCGGCCGCCGTCTCACCTTTCGCACGCAACGCCGTCAGGAACGAAGCGACGAGCACGGCATCGGTCTGTCCGTCCATCATCTCCCCGATGGCAGCGGCGGCCTCGTCTTCCGAAAGGTCGCGACCGTCGAGAGCGGCCAGCAAAGCGTGACGAACGGGATCGAGCATGAGAATCAAATCCGAAATCCGAAGTATGTGATCTGAATACGAAACAAATCCTAAATGCGAATCACCGAAAGCCAAACGATCGCGGCTGTTTCGGACATTCGAGCGTCGAATTTGTGGCGGATTTCGGGTTTCGTGCTTCGGGTTTGGGATGGTTCGCCCTAAGATTCCGCTACGTCCGACGTCCTCCGGGAGGCCGCCCCATGCCGCAGAAACTGATCATCGACGCCGATCCGGGCATCGGCGATGCCGTCGCGATCGCGTTGGCGATTCTCGATCCGGAAATCGAACTGCTCGCCGTGACGGCGACAGCGGGCTGCGTCTCTGGACGACAGGCGAGCCGGAACGTGCTCGCCTTGATCGATCATCTCGACCCCTCGAAGCGTCCACGAATCGGAGTCTGCGACGATCAACTCGCGACGGCGGAACTCACTATCGGCGGCGCCGATATTCGCTGGGAACGCATCAATGGGCAGAAGGGGCTCGGCGATTGGGAACCGCAGGTCGCCGAGCTGCACAACGCCCGTGACTCGGCGAAGCTGCTCGTCGAACTCGTCAAGGAGTATCCGAACGAAATCACGCTGCTCACGCTCGGCCCGCTGACGAACGTGGAACTCGCTGCGGAGAAGAGCCGTGACTTCCTCGACGGTCTTAGCGAGATCATCTGCCTTGGCGGCAACGTCGAAGGCGGCGGCGACGTGACGGCCGCAGCCGAGTTCAACGTCTACATGAACCCGCTGGCGGCTCGCACGATTCTGAGGTCGCGGGTCACGAAGACCCTCGTGCCGCTCGACGTCTGCCGCAAGGTCACGGTGACGGTGAGCCAGTACGAACGCGTCATGCACGGATTGTCGGGGCCGGTTCGCGATCTCTTCGAGAAGTTGCTGCCGTACCTGTTTCGCGCAAGTCACGAGGTATTCGGCGTCGAAGGCCTCATTCTGCACGAGGTCGTCGCGCTCGCCGCGGCAACTCGGCCGGCGCTCTTCGGCCGCACGTCGATGGCCATCGATGTCGAAACGAGCGGAGAACTCACACGCGGCATGACCGTGTTCGATCGTCGTGGGCAGCGACAATGGCAGGCCAACATCGACGTGCTGCGAACCGTCGAAGGGCAGGGGGTGCTGGATTACGTGATGCGGGTGTTGCAAACCCGCACCGCGTAGCACAGCGTCAACGCCATTGTCCCGCTGACCGCGGACAGCTAGCGTAGAGCTGAGATTGAAGGCGCTTTCGTCCGCCTGACATGCGGACCGATGTCGGATATGGAGGACGTAATGCGAACGACCATTGTTCGAAGCCTTGTTCTGCTTGGCTTGCTGATGTTGTTGTCGGCTCCCGCAACCGCGAAAGATCCGCGCGTCGACGAAGCCGTGCATCGCGCCCTTGATTACCTTTCACGCAGCCAGACGAAGCAGGGCTACTGGGTCGCGAACGGCGATCAGTATCGGGTCGCGATGACGGCGCTCGCCGGCAACGCCATGCTGGCCGAGGGAAGCACGACGACGCGCGGACGGTACGCCGAAAACATCCGCGCCGCCGTCGATTACCTCATCAGTTGCAGCCAGGCGAACGGGCTGATCGGGTTCAAGAGCGACTTTCATTACACCTACGGCCACGGCTTCAGCATGCTGTTCCTCTCGCAGGTCTACGGCGAAGAGGAAGACGTCGAACGACGCGAGGATCTGAAGCGCGTGCTGACGAAGGCCGTCGAGTTCACGAAAGACGCCCAGACGACCCGCGGCGGTTGGGGATACGTCTCCGCGAAAGACGGTAACGACTTCGACGAGGGCAGCACGTGCGTCACGCAGGTGCAGGGCTTGCGGGCCTGTCGCAACGCCGGGATTCCGGTGCCGAAAGAGGTCGTCGATCGTGCCGTGAAGTACATCAACGACTGCATGACTCCTGAAGGCGGAGTGCAATACAGCATCCGCGGGGGAGGGGCGCGGCCCGCGATCAGCGGAGCCGCGATCGCCTGTCTGTTCAACGCCGGCGAGCAGGGCAACCCCATGGCCGACAAGTTGCTCGACTACTGCAAAAAGAACATCTGGCCCGGCAATCAAGGCGGCAGCAACTACCTCGGCCACTGGCATTACACGCACTACTACTACGCGCAGGTCATGTACCGCGACGAAGAGAACTGGCCGAAGTACTTCGCCGAACTCAGCGAAGAGATCCTCGCGAAGCAGGTGCGCGGCGGCCCGGTCGACGGCGGCTGGACCGAAGGCCACGTCGGCCCGGTTTACACCACGGCCATGAACGCCACGATCCTGCAACTCGACAACGGCTTTCTGCCGATCTATCAGCGGTAGGGGGCGATCGTCGAAGTTCGAATCTTGTCGCCCCGACTACTTGCAGAAAGAAGCCCTTCGGCGAGAACGTCGAAGGGCTTTCTCATTTGCGGGACGGGAGTTGCGGCTCGAAGATTGAGTTCAAATTCTGCTACGCAGTTGTCCGAGAT
>JACCRE010000229.1 GCA_013813775.1 Planctomycetaceae bacterium | reverse complement strand
TGCCGGTGCACGGCTGGACCGAGGGCTCCGGCAAGCGCCTGCAACCGACCCTCGCGACGTTTGCCGACAGCGGCTTGCGCCACCTGCTGTGCACCGACATCGCCCGCGACGGCATGCTGGTCGGCCCCAACGCGCTGCTCTACAGCATGCTGATCCACGACTATCCGCAGATCGCGCTGCAGGCATCCGGCGGCGTGCGCGACCTGTCCGACCTGATCGCATTGCGCGCCATCGGCGCCGCCGGCATGGTCACCGGCCGCGCTTTGCTCGAAGGCCAGCTCGACCTCGCCCAGGCACTGGCATGCTGAGCCGGCGCCTGATCCCGTGCCTGGACGTGCGCGACGGCCTCGTCGTCAAGGGCGTGCGCTTTCGCGACCACGTGGTGGTCGGTGCGATCGAGGAACTTGCGCTGCGCTACCGCGATGAGGGCGCCGACGAACTGGTGTTCTACGACATCACCGCCAGCCCCGCCGGCCGCACTGTCGACCGCGACTGGATCGAACGCGTGTCGCGGATCATCGACATCCCGTTTTGCGTCGCCGGCGGCATCCGCTCGGTGGTGGATGCGCGCGCGGTGCTCAACGCCGGCGCCGACAAGGTCTCGATCAACTCCGCCGCCGTCCGCACGCCGGAATTCGTTCGCGAGGCCGCCGAGCGATTCGGCAGCCAGTGCATCGTGGTGAATATCGATCCGAGGAGGGTTGAGAGGTCAGAGGCCGGAGGTCAGAGGCCAGAGGAGGGCGGGGGATCGAGCGAAGGGGAAAACTGGCCGGAGCATCTCCGCGTGCGCCCGCGAACGGCTCCCGATTGGTGGCTCACGCGACATGCCGCAGACGCCTCTCTCACCTCTCACCTCTCGCCTCTCACCTCGTGGGACGTCCACATCAACGGCGGCCGCGTGCCCACCGGCCTCGACGCCGTCGAGTGGGCGAAGGAGATGGAGCGGCTCGGGGCCGGTGAAATCGTGCTGACGAGCATGGACGCCGACGGCACCAAAGACGGCTACGACCTCGAGATCATCCGGGCCGTCGCCGAGGCCGTCACGATCCCCGTCGTCGCCAGCGGCGGAGCCGGTTCACCGCAGCACATCTACGAAGCTTTGACCGCAGGCCAGGCCGACGCCGCCCTCGCCGCCAGCATCTTCCACTACGGCACGCACCCGGTGCCCGAGGTCAAACAGTATCTGGAAGAACGCGGCGTCGTCGTGCGGCGATGACGGAATCGCGTAAGAGGTTCTCACACAACCATGACGACACTGACACCGCTCACGAATCCGATTCCCCTCTCCCTGGGGAGAGGGGTCAGGGGTGAGGGGTTGCCCTGCCGCGTCGCTCTGTCTTTCACGGCGTCACACTGACAGGACGGGCAAACGCAAGCGACGGACGACGCCAACCTGCTCCCCTCACCCCCGGCCCCTCTCCCGAGGGAGGGGGGAGTATGGCGAGAGCCTCTAAAAACAGCTTGGCCAATCGTCCTCGCCTAATGATCTCCCGCGTAATACGGCTCGACATGCACGACGACTTCGCGCACGCTGGGCCACGATGACTGAATCGTCGCCCGCACGTGCTGCGCGATGCGATGCGCCTCGTCGACGCGAATCGCCGGATCGACTTCGATGTCGATGTCGACGTGCGCATCGGGCCCGGCATGCTGGATGCGGATCTTCTCGACCTCCATCACGCCCTCGACGGCCGCCGCGGCTTCGCGAACGCGTTCGAAGCTCGCGCTTTCCGGCACGCGATCCATGAGCTGATGCAGGTTCTCGAACAGCGACCGAACGCCGAGCCAGACCACCACCGCGGCCAGCAGCATCGCGCTGACATGATCGACCAGATGTCCGTAATCGGGCGCCGCCGATGCGGCCGCGATGCCGGCGGCGGCAATCAAGCTCGTGACCGCGTCGATGCGGAAATGAACCGCCTCGGCGAGCAAAGCCGAGCTGCGGTGCCGCCGACCGATGTCGCGAATCACGCGGCTGACGCCTTCGAGCAGGACCGACGCGACCAGCGGGATCGACGCGGCGATCAGATTCAGATCGCCCCCCGCCGGTCCCGTCGCCGCCGACCAGAGCTGGCGGAAAAAGAGATAGACGCCGACCCCGGTGAGGAACACCGCAAGCTGCAACCCCGCGAGAGGTTCGTAGCGGCCGTGTCCGAAGGGATGGTCGTCGTCGGGCGGACGCGCCGCCAATCGAATCGCCGCCACGAGCAACAGCGACGCCGCCACATCGGCCAGGCTCGCCAGGGCATCGACGAGCAACGTGGCCGAGCCATAAACCGCGACGCCCGCCAGCTCCGCCGCGACGATCACGAGCCGCACGGCGATGCCCGAGAGCGTGACCCGCGTCAGCCGCCGCGTGCGGACGTCGCGCGCCTGAAACACCTCGTCGCGCGGCTGAACCGGCTCCGGAAACGCGCTGGTCTCATCGGACATCGAGGCGAAAGTCACGAAGGCTCTGATTCAGGTCGGACGAACTCGGCATCCCTCTCGCCAGTGCAACGTGATCGTCAAGAACGAGGAATCGGGTGCCTGGCTCCGCCAGTGCCGATTTCTATATCCCCGAGAAGCACCGGCAAAGCCAGTGGCACCCGAAAATAAGCTCTGACAAAGCACCGGCGAGAGCGGCACGGGGTGTGGACATGTCGCGGCAGCCACACTTTTAGACCGCGTCAGATCGCATCGCAACGGACCGGGCGGAAGTCTGCTCACTTCTTCCGTTCTCGCTCACACCCGCTCGTGCGTTCTTCGCGACGGTGGCGCGTCGTGCCCCGCGTAATGTGCCGCGGGTGAGTGAGGGCCTTTCAGGCCGTGCCCGGTGGCGACGTTTTCGATGCGGATCAGCCGCTCGCCCAGCGATTCGATGCGCACGCGAACGTCGCGGCTCGTCTGTTCGAGACCGCCGGCGACGAGCGTCACCACGCCCAGAAACAGCAGCATCTGGCCGCCCGTCGAGATGAGCCAGCCCGTCGGAGCGTAATCGGGCGGTCCGCCGAAGTAGCCCCAGATCACGAGCGCCGTTCCCAGCGTCAGGGCGAGCACGCCCGAGTACGCGAGAATCTGGCCGATGATCTGTGCCCCGGCCCCGCGGGCTTCCGTCTTCGTGGCGATCGCCGTGTGCACGTCGAAATGCGGCGGCGCGGCCCCGTTCGCGTGCGGAGCATCGAAACGCGCCCCGCCATACGCCGGCCGTGAAAACTCAGACGGCCGCGGATGCGGGGCGTCGTACCGGAACTGCGGCGGAGCCGGCGGCGAGCTGTGCGACGCCGCCTGAGCCGTGGCCGTCGCGGTGGCAGGACGCCGCACGCGCACTTTCTTCGTGGGATCTGGTTCCGGTTGAGCGGCGATCGCGGCGGGCCGTCGAGCCGGGAAAGACGCCTCGGCCGCGGGACGTGACTCTCCCGCGATCATCGCGGGCGACGCGGCTTCGAGATCGATGCCCGCCGACCAGCGTTGCAGGAGTTCGCGGGCCTGATCGGTGGCTGGCCGCCGGACGTTGCCCAGGTCCGACCGACAGTTCGCACAGACCGCCCGCCCGGTCTCCGCCGAGACCTCGGCCGCCGCATCGGTTCGACACCGGTCACACCACATGGCACCCGCCCCGCCCCTGACAACCCCCGAACCTCACCGCCTCACGCCGGGCCGTTCCGCGTCGCTTGTGACGCAACAAGACACGTCACCAACGCGCCTTCGGCCCAAAGGCGGCCGGGAATGTAGGTGTTTTGAGGCCGGGGCGGCAAGCGGAATCTTGGGGCGTAAAAGAGCTGCGAGCTGGCTTGATCATCGGTGACCATCATGTTCCAGTAGACTGATTCACACAAATGTCCTTTCGATCAGAAGAATGTAGGGCTAGCCAGGCAGTCGCTCAGCTCTTGAAGGAAAGAATATGCCGACGCCGATGCCTCTAAGTCTGACTCACATAGCATCGCTTGTGCCTGGGGCGACATCGGCATCATTTCTCGCGAAGGGTGGTCAGAAATCGGTCTACCGCATTACCGTTGGCAATACCGAGTTTGCGTTCAAAGTCATTTTCCTTGACGAGGATCCATCGATCGATCCCGACGCAACGGATGCCTTTGCACGCGCTAAGCGGGAGGTAGATACGATGCGATCTTGTATGTCGCCGTATATGGTGAAGCTCGGACCGATAGGCCTAACGATCGGTGATGTGGATGGGAAACAAGTACTCTTCTTCACAGAGGAGTTGATCGACGGACAGAGCTTGCAACAGCTGTTAGCCGTTTCGGGGCCGCTGACGGCGGCCGAAGTTGTCCGCCTCGGTCTGGACATCTCGCATGCGATTAACGGTCTCTGGGCGTTGAAGAAAGTTCACCGCGACATCAAACCGGGGAACATTATGCGACGAAGTTCCGATGGAACATTCTGCCTGCTCGACGCTGGACTAGCGTTCGACATCTCCGCTGAATCGCTGAGCGCCGGTTATCTAGTTGGCACGCTGCGATATTTTTCACCCGAACAGTTCGATTACGCCAAGCGTCGTAGTTCGCTCGATTTTCGCTCGGACCTGTTTTCGCTCGGAGTCACTATGTACGAGTGCCTGACCGGCGTGCATCCCTTCTGGTCACCCGGCGTCACTTCGAATGCTTTGTTCGGTCGCATCATCGGTGCAAAGCCTGAACCACCGAGCTCGCATGATCCTCATGTGCCTCAACAACTCGAAAAGCTCATTCTGCGAATGATGGGGAAAACCCCCGCGCTCCGCTATCGAACCTGCGAAAAACTGATTGAAGCACTTCAAGGAGTTTCGACGTGAGCTTCTATTTGCAACATGGACACGCAAAATCTTCACGGCTCACTCTTGCGATCCAAGACGGCGCGGCCGACGGCGTGATCTTTGCCGCAAGGAACGAGACGCCGGAAAAAATGGCACAATGCATCGAACAGATTCGCGAAGTCGGAACGGTCGATGTGCTGTTCGATCCGCAGCTATACATCTCACCACTAACGAATGCGAAGGAACGATACTTAGATCGTTACGAGTACTACGAGTCGGGGCTAACCGCGAAGGACTTTATCAGTCCTAAGAAGATTCGCGCTTACGCGAAGGCGACAGTCTCAACGCAACTTGACTTTGGAGTCGATGCAATACTTTCCCCCACTGTCTGCTTCGATTCGTTTTCAGATGTCTGGAGCCACATTGCGCTGACTCTTGCGGAGAGCACACTCGAATACACCGAGAAGATCGGATCGGTTCCAAGGCTTTTGTTGTCCTTTGTCTTAGCTGAATCCGCCCTCGACTCACGGGACGACCTTGACGCGTTCTTGGATACGATCACCACTTGGAATGCGGCAGGATTCTACATCATTGTGGATCGCAGTGACGGAACGTACTCGCAACAATGGTCCGAAACACGGCTCCGCAACTTGCTGTACCTTTCGCACGTACTTGGCAGCCGAAACGACTTCGAAGTGATCTTCGGGTACACCGATTTTTGTGGATTACTATTTCGCGCAGTCGGTGCGAAATCCTTCGCTGGCGGTTGGTTCCATTCACTGCGACAGTTCCACAGAGGCCGTTTCGTTGAAGGTCCAGGCGGTGGCCAGCGACCTTTGCTACGATACCCGTCCTTACCGCTGCTTGATTCGATCTACCTCAACGAACTTCAGCAGGCGTTCGATCAGGATTTCCTCGAGGAGGTCTTATCCAATGTCCCGCAGGACGAGGTAATTGAGAGTGCCGCTAGTCCAGAAGATGCTGATTGGACGCAGCTTCTCTCAGAGCGAGCGCATTGGCTCTGCATGAAAGAGCTAGATAGTTCAGTTGGTGTTGATGTTGACACGGATGTAGCAACGGTCCGTGAGCGCATCGAAGCCGCGCGCGGCCTTTATACCATTCTTTCAAACGCTGGTGTCGTCCTTGAGCGGCGCCACAGGGGCGATCATCTAGCTGTATGGCTCCGAGCCTTAGACGGGTTTGCAGATTTGCTGTGATTTGCCGGCTGGCCCACCACCGACGCGACGAGGCCCACGGCACGAATGAATCGCCGTCGCGACGTTGGATTCGAACACGCTGCGACTACTAATCTTTCTGCTCCCCTTTCCGGGTGAAACGAAAGTAGCCCGACGCCCGTAGCCTCAAATGCAGATGCATGCCGGAAAGCGTTAGCTGCCGCTTGGGGAGGCATTACCACATAGACTCGGTGCGAGAACGACCGATATCGAATAGCTTGGTAAAGCGCACGTTGCCAGTCGCGCATCTTGAACTCAAACGCACATAGGTGTAGATGCGGCAGAGCGAACTTATTACCGAGCCGGAATCGGCTGTCGGGTGCGTCGGTACGCACGATTAGTTCTTCGTCGAGCAACTGCCGAAGCATTCTCCTTAACGTCGCACGTGCTACACCGGTTCGCTCGTAAAGGTATTCTTCTGAGCGACCAGCAGTCGGTTTTAGCAACGAGAGAATCCGGCTATAAGTGGGCTTTTGCAGAAGCGCCGCGCTTAGGCATGAATATTTCGGAAAAGTGCTTGCTTGGTAACTCGCCCAAAGCGAATCAGCGCGACCGGGCGAGCATCGGGTTTCTCGGATAAACACCGCGACTCTGTCCTTGATCGCCCGCTGCCAAAGGCAATAAGGAGCAGTTGCCTCAAAGCAGTTACGAAGTTCGTTTTCAGATTGAAAAGTCGGAGGGTCGGCGGAGAGTGGCCTGCGCGGTCTCCGAGAATCAGTCTGTGCCATACGACGAAATGATACGGTGGATCCTGGAACTATAAGCTTGCGGCAGCGGCGGACGGTATTTGAACCAGCCAACTCAGTCTAGACTGCCAGCGCAAGGATTCAAGTGTTCAGTGCGTCACCGCGACGTATCGAGTTGATCGACGGCATCGCTCTCAAGAACGCCGGTACTGAGTCCAATCCGGTCATTTCTCCGTCGGTGGGTCACGCGGCGACTTTGAGATCAAGCTCGCACCGCAGTCCTTCTTCGATGTCCAGCCGGCTGCATCCGTAGTCGTCGGCAAGGCTGTCGATGACCTCGCCGGCCTTATACCGTTCGGCGATCACCGCCGTGGGAATGTTGCAGCGAGCAAGTGACGGCCGGCCGAAGGAAATGCGAGGATCGATGAAGACCGATTTCGGACTGTCGGCGATGCTGCTTCGCGTGAACGGCCAGAGGCGCACGACCGCATTGTCGGCCCAGTCCAGTCGTTTGAAATGCGCCCGGATCGAGTCCATCACGATCTGACCCTGGGCCGAGGCGTCGTAGATCACGCCGAGCTTCTCGACGAACAGCTTGACCCCGTCGGTCTCGAACCTCTGTTCGATCAGCGGATGCTTCCACTCGAACTGCTGGCTCACGAAATCGAGCGCCGAACGAACATGTCGCAACTCGATGCGATGCTCTCGCCGGAACGCGCTCAGGACGTGGGCTTCCGCGAGGTTATAGAACGAGAGCAGCGGCAGTGTCTCATCCGGCCGCTTGATCACCGGCTCGAAGAACTTGACGCCGGCCTGCGTGGGGTAAGGGCGGCCGAACACCCAGGACTTGAGCGTGGCATGTGGCAACTGCAAATAATGTGCAGCCTCGCGAGTGCCGTACGCGGGCATCTCGCGAGGATCGGTGATCCGCAGAAGCTGCTCGGCAGTCACCTTGGCACGGGCCACGGGTGATTCCTCACGGTTGCAAGACTGGAAAGGATCGGTGCCAACCAACGACGCTGGCGCGTCGCCAGTGCGTAGACGCTCGTCGGGAGAGGCTGTTCACGTCCCGCAGTGAATCATACGCCGCAGCGGATGTCTAGCATATTACATGCTCCTGCACGCGACAGTGTCATCACCACGATCTTGACCCACCAGCGAAGGATTCCCTCTCGGCGGTTGGTCGGCGTTTCCCCGATTGGGCGGAAATCGGACCGGTGATAGGCTTCATCTCGCGGGCCTTTCTTCGGGCCGATCGGCGGTCGCTCGCCGACGGCGCTCGAAAGGCGTGCGGCGATGTTGGCGACGAGAAACGACCGGCTGCTGACGATGGGCCTGACGGCGGTCACGGCGGCCATCGCCACGATCCTCGTGTGCGAGCGATTCGAGCGGCACCCGGTCGTTCCGCTGCACAACGGGCAGGTCAGCCTTCTCAACGGGTCGGTCGTGATCGAGGAAGCGAGCGAGTCGTCGCTCTTTCGCAACGCGGCTCGCGGAACTGCCTCCCGTCTCAGCCAGTGACGCCGTCAGCCTGCGGGACGTGGGCTTGGCGGCCTCCGAAAGGCTCCGGGAAGCCGGGGGAGGCACTTCGGGGATACACCGATTGCGGCGCGCTCATCACGTGCGGTCTAATCATCTCGTGATTTGACCCGGTGGTAGAGACAACCGAGGTCGCAGGCTTGTTCGCCGGCTTCTCTGGTGGAAACGGGCCGGCGGGCAAATCTCAGTGGAACGCCCCGTCGCAACACGACGGGGCGTTCTTCGTTAATGACGCGCGAGAGGCGGATGAGACCCGTTTCCGAGGAACTGCCCGTCGAAGCGTACGAGCGGCGGCTCGACGAGCAGCGGGGACGTGCCCAGCGGCTCGTTTACGCCTGCTACGGAGTCACCCTCGTTCCGTACGTCGCCTCGTGGATCGTGGCGCTATGGCCGAGTGCCGAGTGGTGGATGTTCTCCGTCGCCTTTTGGACCGCCTTCGCGTTCGGCGTCGGGACAGGCGTGGTCACCTTGTGGAAATGGCCGTTGTTGTCGTGGGGCAACCGCCTGTTCGGCCTCGCGCCCTGGTTTTACTTCTCGCTGATGGCGCTGCCGATGTTGATCGGTTTTTTGAGTTGAGGGTTGAGGGGCTGCGCACCTTCAATGTCTGTCTCCCCCTCTCCCGTCCCCCACTCGCCCCCTCCCGCATTTACATACAAAACAACAATCGAAGCGAGAAACGCCCCGATCGCTCTTCCCACGCCTCTCGACCTGGGCGAGGTTGGAATCTGTTCGGGTTGTGAGACGCGATGCATGCCTCTCGCGGATCATGCTGGCCCGAATGAGTCTGTGCGGCGTGGTAGCCGGCCTTGCGTCGGTCCATGGCGTCGAGAGCAGATGACCAAACCCGGGGCCTTTACGGGCAAGAGCCGTATCCCCCGGCGGCGGACGTCCACCTCACGCGACGAGATTGCGCTGAGCGAAGTTCGAGGCGTCGTCTCGGGCGCCCCCATGGGGGGTGTCGATCGGCAAGGGCCGGTGTCGCCGCGTCGCACAGGCGGAGGAGCGCGCTCCTCTCTTTCCTTCGGGAAGGAGAAACGAGGAGACGGGAGACAGGAGTCAAGAGATAGGAGACAGAATGAAAGCAGGCTGAGAGCGAAAATAACCGCCGATCGTTCGCCGGACGCTGCGTAGTCGTCTCGACGTGCGCGCAATCTGCCGGCCGAAATTCCGTCTCGCCCTGTTCGACGGGCTTTGCTAGTCTGCGCGCGAACCGTATTTTTCCGGGCCGATCATCGCATCGGCCGTGATGGGGAGCCGAAGGGATGCCGCTCGCCGCGACGCAGATCGTTTGTCTGGCTTTCGCAGCGCTCGCCGCTGCGCCGGTCGAGGCTCCGAAGCCCGACCAGGGCGTGCTCTTGCAGTACAAGTTTCGCGAAGGCGAAACGGTGCGTTACCGCATCGAGCAGGACGCGACCTTCGTCGCCTCCAAGGGTCCGACGCGCGAGAAGCAGGACACCCTCAGCCGAACCGATCAGCAGTTCAAGGTCGTCGCCGTCGATGCCGACGGCACGGCGACGCTGCGGATGATCATCGCGGCGGCGCGAATGGAGTACGGCTTCGACGACGCGCCTCCCACCGTGTACGACAGCAGCCAGAAAGACATTCCCGCCGCGGCGTTCGCGGGCGTCCGCAAGGCGATCGGCCGGGAGCTCGCCGAGTTGAAATTGCATCCCGGCGGGACCGTCGATTCGGTCCGACCGCTGTTGCCTTCCGAGGAACTCGACGCGATTCCCGGCAAACTCGGCCTCGAAGGCGAGGGGCCGAGCAACTTGTTCGTCGCCTTTCCGGAACGACGCATCAAGGCCGGCGAGACGTGGAGCGACACCTTCTCGACGCGGGTCGTGATCAGCGGCAAGCTCACGCAGGAGGTCAAGATTCTGCGGCAATACCGGCTCGAATCGGTCCAAAATGGCGTCGCCACGATCGCCGTGAAGACGGCGCCGCTGACGGTGCTGGGCGACCCGTCGCTGCTCGTGCAGGTCATTCAACGCACGACGTCGGGCACGATCCGCTTCGACATGCAGGCCGGCCGCGCTCTCGCCCGCAAGGTCGAGTTCGACAACATGGAGATCGGCTGGGCGGGCGACGACAGCTCGTACCGGGCCGTCAGCACGTGGACCGAAACATTGCTGACGGAGCCGACGACGGTCTCGTCGCGCTGAGTTTCTGTGTTTTTTGCTGACTTTCGAAGCCGTCCGGTTGCAACCGGGCGGCTTCATGCGTAAGACATGCGGACACCTCTTGTTCGGGCTTCCCGATGAAACGCATCCCACCTTCCGACGCCATGCGGAGCATGCTCCGCGCTGCGCAGCGGGTGGCGAAGGACGTTTCGGCGGAAGCGATCCTGTGCCTCGCCGACGTGCCGTTCGACTTCAAGGCGATCGACAAGGAACTCGACGGGGTCCGCCTCGTCGTCGCGAGCGAGAAGCCCGACGTCCAGCGGGCCGTCCGCGAAGACGAGATCGCGCTGGTGCCGTTGCTGCACGAACCGCAGACGCGTCAGCTTCAGCTCAGCCAGGCGCTGCTCGAAGCGATCGCCGACGACTTGCTGTCCTCCGGCAGCCGCGTCGTGTGCCTCTATTCGCTCTTCGAGAAGGAGACGGTCGATTCGCTGTCGACCGTCAACCTCGCCGAGCACCTGTCGAAGCTCACCGCGCGCGATCTGCGGCGGCTCGAAACGACGGTGCCGCTCGAAACGCTGCGCATCGTCGTCGATCTCGCCGTCGAAATCGGCCGCGAAGGCCGCGAAGGCAAGCCGGTCGGCACGCTGTTCGTCGTCGGCAATCATCGGCAGGTGATGAAGCTCTCCCACGAGCAGGTGCACGACCCGTTTCGCGGTTACAGCTCGAAAGAGCGGCAGATTCGCAATCCTCGCGTGCAGGAGAGCATCAAGGAGCTCGCCCAGATCGACGGCGCGTTCATCGTGTCGGCCGACGGCGTGATGATGGCCGCCGGTCGGCATCTCGACGCCCCGGCCGAGGGCCTGACGCTCAGCAAGGGCCTCGGCGCTCGCCACTGGGCCGCCGCGGCGATCTCGAAGCGGACGAAAGCCATCGCCATCGCCGTCAGCGAATCGACGGGCACGGTCCGCATCTTCCAGGACGGCTACGTCGTGCTCCGCATCGAACCGCTGGAGCGCGGTTTGAAGTGGTCGGAACTCGAGATCGAGCCACCGCCGCAGGCGGATGGATAGAACTTGTGGCTCTACGCGATCTCCGTGGAGTCTTGTGTTCGGGGCTGACCGCAGGCGTCGAGGACTCGCAGTCGGAAGTGCCGGAAGTTGCGGAGGTCGAAGGCCCGCCACAGGACGGCGCGCAGGCCGTGGTTGAAGCCATCGGTGCGGC
>JACCRE010000212.1 GCA_013813775.1 Planctomycetaceae bacterium | reverse complement strand
TCGAGCGGCCATCGAACAGACCCTGACCGACATCCCGACCCGACACGCTGCCGATTTGGCCTCCCTCATGACCCTCAATTTTCAGCGATTCGACAACGTCTCACTCATGGCCGCGTGAGGTATAGTTCATCGTCAGCTTCAGCTCGATGCGGTCCGCCGAAGGGGGTGCTGCTCTCCGCCGGCCGTCGATCTTGTTGATCCGGAAAAGGGGGCAAAGCCTCTTTGGTTTCTGAAGATTGCATTACCGGTCCATGCGCGTTCGATCGCTGAACCCGCTGGTCGATCGGCTTCCGGTTTACGGCAGACGCACGACTCGTGTTCGTTGCGAGCCGGCCCAGCCAGACCGCCAAGATGCAGCCGGCGACGACGCCGACGATCAAGGTGCTCAACACCGGCCCCACGGCCATGGCCAGGAACAGCCCGCAAATGAACAGGTCAGCGACGACGCAGGCCATCAGCAGGAGCTGCGTGAATGCGTCATGCTCAGGTTGTGCGCCACCGCCGATCGACTCGCCACAACGCGGGCAGTGCCTGACGGCTCCGTCGTCTAACCGGCGGATCGCGAGATCGCAACGGGGACAGCGTAGCCTCGGCAGTCGTTTTTCTTCGCGAGTGCCTGCGGCAGCCAAATCGATACTCCTGCTTTAGAAGGTTGTTACAAACTACCCGCTTGCTCACTGGAAGCAACACAATGCACGAACTCGCGAATACTTAGGGCATCCAATGCGTGGGAAATGCGTTGCCCCTCGACGACTGTTCGGCGGCGAAGCCAGGTTTGTCCTATACTTTGAGGCGATGAATCTGGGACTTCTGCTCACCTACTTCCAAACGTCTCCCACGATTGCGCTCCTGCGAGCGCAGCATGCTCCGTATGTGATTTCGTTCCTGCACGAGCAGTTCAAACGCTCCGGATCGGTCGTCGTCCCTCATTCCGAGCTACATGCCTCCTGCGCCGCCTGGCTGGACGACCTTCAGGAATCGCATGCGAACGCTCCTCGGGACAGGCCAGACCACTATCTCACCGCCTGGTGCGCGGGCGACAGCCGCTGGCTCGTGCGTCGCTTCGCGGCGGATCAAGACGAGCCGATGTATGAGCTCTCGCCCTATGCGGAGCAGGCGCTTTCCTTCTTGGATGAAGCTCTGGAACAGAGCCTCGGGTTCGTGGCGACGGAGTCGCGTCTGCAACTGGTGATCGACACGCTCCAGGACCTCGTTGTCGGAGCTTCTGCCGATCCAGCGGTGCACTTGGCGCGTCTGCGCGACGAGAAGGAGCGGATCGAACAGCAGATCGCTCTCATTCAAGAAGCGGGTGTCGTGTCGCCTTACCACCCGACCCGCATTCGTGAACGTTTTGCGACCGCCGTGTCACTACTGCGGCAATTACAAGGCGACTTCCGGTCCGTCGAGGAACGGTTCCGTCAGATCGCGCACGAGGTACAACGGCGGCAATCGGGCTCGCAGGAATCGAGGGGCGAAATCTTGGGTGATGCCTTGGACGCCGAAGACACGCTGAAGCGAGAAGACCAGGGCGTGAGCTTTTTCGAGTTCTTGAGGTTCATCCACTCCCCCGCACAGCAGGAGCGGGTGCGAGACATCATTCGACAACTCGCGCAGATTGAAGGACTCGCGGAGCAATCAGACGGGCTCGAGGCGGTGGGACGCATGGTGCCATCCCTGCTGGTCGAGGCGGAGAAAGTGACACAGACGACTCGACGACTCTCGACGACGCTCCGCCGACTGCTCGACGTCCAGTCCTTCCGGGAGCGCCGGCGAATCGCCGAACTCCTACAGGAGATCCGCAGCCTAATGGCGGAATCCGCTGAAAACCCGCCGCGGGGGCCGATTGGACTTGAGTTCGACAACACGATCAACATCGAGTGCCCGTTGGCGCGGTCGTTCTGGAGCGAGCCGACGCAGTTCGAGGACGTGAACCTGCTGGAACAGGCTGCCGATGACTCGCGGAGGCTCGAGTTGTTCCGCGAGTTAGCCCGTCTGCACCGCATTGACTGGCGGCGGCTGCGAAGCCGCGTCGCCGAATTAGTTGCGGAACGCGGTGAGGTCACTCTTGCGGCACTGCTCGCCGCTTACCCGCCCGAGTCCGGAGTCATCGACATTCTGGGCTACCTTCAAATCGCGGCCGATGACGGGCACGCTATCAGTCACGAGGCGGTCGAGACGTTCATGCTCCCTGCCTCGCAGGGCGGGCGACCGCGATGTGTTTCGATCCCACTGGTCACGTTTGTCACGAAAGGTCCGTCGTGACTGAGGACCTGCCCGAATTTCGCGAGTGGAGTATCGCCGCGGTGCGTCTGCTCCAGGGAGTCGTCTATGCGGATGATACGAATGTCTGGGGGCACGTGCTTACTTCAAGGTCCGCAATTGAAGAGTATGTCGGCAGGCTGGGACTGCGGCTGGTGATCGATGAGGCGGAAGGATTCGCGTATCTGCGTCAGCCGGCCGCCGACGAGCTTCCTCCCGGCTACGAGCGGCTGCCGAAGCTGTTTCACAGAACCCGTCTCAGCTATGACGCCACGCTCCTCTGCGTGCTGCTGCGCGAGGAACTCCGACGGTTTGAGGAGGACCAGCTGCGAGATGAGCGCTGCATCGTGGCGGCGAGTGAGATCTTCGAGCAGTGGAAAACGTTCTTCCCGGCGGCCTCCGACGAGGTCAAACTGAAACGGCGGCTCGAAACGGCGCTGCGGACGCTGGAAGACATGAAGTTCATTCGTCGACTCTCGACCGACGCCGATGAATGGGAGGTCCGACGGATCCTGAAGGCACGCGTGCCGGCGGCGGAACTGGAGAACTTGCGGGAACAACTTCTGACAGTCGTGAGGCCAGGGCGGCATTCTGAACGAACAGGCGAAGCCGATGCGTGACCTCTTTGAAATGGCCCAGCAAACGTGTGGCGAGACGCCAGACGGCTCGAAAGGCGGTCCACCCAAGGGTCTCCGTCTGCACAAGCTCGAGATTTACAACTGGGGCACGTTCGACAGCTCGCAGGACCCGGACCGCGGCCGCGTGTATACCGTCCGGCCGGGCGGACAGACTGCGCTGCTGATCGGCGAGAACGGATCGGGAAAGTCAACGCTTGTCGACGCGCTGCTGACGCTGCTCGTTCAGCGGGCAGTGCGGAACTACAACGTGGCCGCCGGTGCCGGGAAGCGCGAGCGCGATGAGCAAACCTATGTGCGAGGAGCCTATGGGCGCCTCAGTCGAGAAGGCGATGCCCGGGCGGACGTGCGGTTCCTGCGACCACAGGGGGCGCAGCCTTCGGTCTTGCTGGCGTGCTTCCGCAGCGAAACATCCGGCCGCGCATTCACGCTCGCCCAGGTGCTGTTTCTGGACGGGGACGGCCAGACGAAGAAGGTCTTCTGTTTTGCGGACAGTGAGAAGTCGATTGCCGCCGATTGCTCGGGACTGACGGGTACCGCCAAGCTCAAACGCCAGATGGAGGATCGGGGTTTTCGTGCGACGACGACCTACCAGGAATATCACGAGTGGTTCCGCAAGGCGACCGGCGTCCGGCCCAAAGCCATGGACATGTTCAACCAGACGGTGGCGGTCAAGGACGTGCAGCGGCTGACGGATTTCATCCGGGACCACATGCTGGAAACGAGGCATTGGGGGGAGAGGGTCGATCGCCTGCTCCGCCACTTCACAGAGCTCGGCGAAGCCCACGCGAGTCTCGTCCGCGCCCGCCGTCAGTCCGAGTTGCTGGAGCCTGTGGCCCGACTCGGAACGAGATTCCAGAAGTCTGCCGCAGAGTTGGCCCAGGCGGACCAATTGCTGGGGTCCCTCGACGCTTACTTTCGCCAATGCACTTTGGATCTTTTGCAGCCCCAGTGCGCGGACTGGCGTACGGAGCTGAGCCAAATTGAGGAGGGGCGACGACAACTTGCACGTGAGATTGAGAGCCTTACGGAAGAGCGGCATGCTCTCCGTACTGCGATCGAGCAGGCGGGTGGCGACCGCCTTAAGCAGATCCCCTTGCTCATTAAGAATCACGAGATCGAAGCCCGGAGCAAACGGGAAGTTCGGCGTCGCTTTGATGAAGCGCTTTCGGCCGCTGATCTCAGCTTACCGGCGGATACGGCGGCCGCGTTCGCGGTGTCGCAGGGAGGCTTGCCGGCACTGCGTCGAGATCTGGATCAGCAGATTCGCGATCAGGAAGCGTCGAAGGACGAGCTCCGCTTCAGGCGGGCTCAACTCCTGCGCGAGGTGGCTGACGACGAACATGAGCTGACCGCTCTGAAGCGCCGCCAGAGCAATCTGCCAACCAGCCACTCCGACGTGCGCCGCCGGATGTGCGAGGAGCTGGGACTTACGGAGAAGGAACTCCCCTTCGTGGCGGAGTTGATCGCCGTCAAGGCGGACCAACGATCCTGGGAGCCGTCAATCGAAATGATCCTGCGACCGTTCGCCTTGAGCGTGCTCGTGCCTGAGCGGCACTACGCACTCGTCAGTCGGTACGTGAATGACCGCAAGCTGACCGACAACCGCGGGCACGGTCAACGCCTTTCCTACGTCAGAGTGGGCGCGACGAAGGCGGCGGCGATGTCTGATTCGCCGCCGCAATCGCTCACACGAAAGCTCGACCTGCAGAAGCGGCATCCGCTCGCGCCCTGGATCCGAGCGGAACTGGCGCAGCGTTTCGACTATCGGTGCTGCGAGACGATCGAGGAGTTCCAAACGGCCGCCGCTCCAGCGATCACTACGACACGGCATGTGAAACGCTCCGGGCACCGGCACGAGAAAGATGATCGGGAACGGTCAATCGATCCACGATCCTTCGTACTGGGCTGGGACAACCGGGAAAAATGTCGGCTGCTGGCGGACGCCATCCGCATTGGCAAGGAATCCTTGGCCCATGCCGAGATGCAAATCGCGCAGGTCGAGACCGCGCTTGACAACCTGCGAAACCGGCAGATGGCGGCTCACACTCTGGCAGGCATCGCCAGCTTCGATGAGATCGACTTCTCGTCGCACGAGGCCGAGGTGGCAAATCTGAGGCTGGAGCAGCAGGCTCTTGAAGATGGCAATGACGTCATCCGTGTCCTGAAGGCGCGACTCGCCGCCTGCGAAGCGCGTGAAACGGCCACGCACGAACGCCTTCACCGTCTTTCTGGTGATGAACGGGAGCTCCAGAATCGGCTTCGGGACGCCGAACGGCTCATCGCCAATGCACAGAAGACGCTGGATGCGAGACGGGCTGACGGTTCGCTCGCCGCCCACGCGACAGCCTTTGAGCAACTGTCGACGCGGATGGGTGAAGCGCCGCTGACTGTCGCCGATGTCTTGAGCCGGGAACGAGAGGATGCGATCCGACAGTCGCTGACCGTCGAGCGAGATCGTCTTCGCAGGGAGGTTGAGCCAGCTCGGGAGAAGCTGACGACGGCGATGAGCAAGTTTCTCACCAAGTTTCCCGAGGAGCAGGCGGACCTGCAGGCCTCGATCGCGTACCTCGACGGATTTCTCGGGTTACGGGAGAGAATCCGCGCCGAAGATCTGCCTCGTTACGAGTCGCGGTTCAAGGAACGGCTGAATGAAAAGGTGACACAGGAGATCGGGTTGCTCAACGGACAGCTCGAAATCGAGCGGGCGGAGATCGAGAGTCGCCTGGCGATGTTGAACCTGTCCCTGCGACAGCTCGAGTACCGCTCCGGCACGCACATGCGGCTCGAAGGGCGGGATGTGCGTGATCCTGAGATCGTGGGGTTTCGGGGTGCCCTCAAAGAATGCCTCGCCGACAGCTTTGACGGCTCCCCAGAAGCCGATGAAGCCCGGTTTGTGCGAATCGAAAAGCTGGTCACGCGGCTCCGCGACGACGAACGCTGGCGTTCTAAGGTCACGGACGTCCGCCGCTGGTTCGAGTTCGCGGCTCGCGAGTTGGACGACGCTTCCGGTGAAGAGCGCAGCTACCACGAAGACAGCGCGGGCCAGTCAGGCGGCGAGAAGGCGAAGCTGGCTTTCACGATTCTGGTGGCGGCGATCGCCTACCAATACGACATTGACCCGCAGCGTCGATCAAGCGAGCGATTTCACTTCGTGGTGGTGGACGAGATGTTCTCCAAGGTTGACGACCGTTATTCCGACTACGCCCTGCGACTGTTCGAGCAGTTCGGCCTGCAACTGCTGATCGTCGCCCCGTTGGACGCCAAGGCACGGGTCACGGAGCCGTACGTCGGCTGCTATCTGCACGTCGTCAAGAACGCGCAGACGAACCACTCCGACATCTTCGAGATGACGGCCCAAGAGTTTGAGAGCGACTGCACTGGCGAAGCAGGTGATGTCATGGATTCCGGTGTCTTGCCTAACGGAGTTGCTGACGACAACGGACGCCCTAACCTGGTCCGCCGGCCGCGGTGAAGCGGCCACGTCGACATCCCGAGTCTCAAACGACGAATGATCCAACCTGAAGAGATCCGCCGCAAAGCCGAGCGCGCTTATCCTCAGGTGCTCCGCGCCTGGCTGGATGAGGACGAATCACTTTTCCCGCTCGTCATCCGTGGGTGCAAGGCTCCGGCACGTGATGACTGGGCGGCCGCGATTCAGGCGGTGCATCGGTTGCAGGAGAGTTCGAAGGAGGTTCGCGGCGTCGGCTACAGCATTGATTGGCGGGAGGTGAACTCCCGCCGGTTCGGTCGCAACCGTTTTCCGGATCGCCTGTTCTTCGAGTCGCGGGAGGATCTGCTACGTTTCATTGGCAAGCAGCAGGAGTTTGCAGCGTTTGCGGCTGCAGCGACGCGGCTGAGACCCGCATTTCCGGTGCTCGTCGGCTGGATGCGTGCGAGCCCTCGGCGATTGATCGAAGTCGCCGAAAACCTGGATGGCCTGCTGGAAGTGCTGCGTTACTTCCGCGACCACCCACGCCCGAACCGCTTTGCTCGCGAACTGCCGATCCCGGTCGACACGAAGTTTATCGAGCGACATCGGGCGATCCTGCGAGACTGGTTCGACGTCGTGCTCCCATCGCATTCGATTCGGGCCGACGAGACGCATTTCGAACGGCGCTACGGTTTGCGTTATGAGACTGAGCCTCATGTCATCGTGCGGTTGCTTGATTCGAGTCTCGCGGCGGAGTTGCGGTTCCCTTGGGGCGAGATCTCGCTACCGCTGGCCGCGGTTGCGCAGCTGCCGATCGAAGGCGTCGGCGTCTTCATCATCGAAAATCGGGTCAACCTGCTGACGTTCCCGCCGCAGCATCGTGCGATTGCCTTGGAAGGACGCGGCTGCGCCGTGACCGACCTGCGCTACGTTCCGTGGCTCGTGAACGTGCCGGTGACCTACTGGGGCGACCTCGACGTCGAGGGTTTCCGGATCCTCTCGTCTCTCCGAGCGCTGTTCCCGCAGACCCAAAGCATCCTTATGGACGTTCCAACGCTCGGGCGCTGGCGAGAACTCACCGCTGCGGGGACAGGCAAACGCCCAGAAGTCCCGCCACACCTGACGGGACCGGAGCGCGAAGCATTCGAGCAATGCCGTGACGGCAACCTTCGTCTTGAGCAGGAACGGATTCCGCAGCATTCGGTTTCCGAGGCCCTCTGCGCGAAGACGAAAAGCTCCGACGCCGCAGACCGATGTCTGGCATCGATTGCGGTTTTGCCAGAGGAAGGCTGACTCAGCTGTGAGAGGAAACGAGCGGATAGCGTAAACTGCCGCCGAGCAAGTAAGAGCGTCGCGCGATCAACGGTTCGAGATCGCAGGAGTATCTTATGATGTCCGCAGTTCCGCGATCGCCGAGCGGACGCTGTTGGCAAATCACCGCAGGCCTCCGAAGCAGATCCGTTCGGACAGCGTCATTCCGGCAGGTCCGCAATGTCCAACGCACATTGCGGAAATGCCCAATCTGCGGCACAGCCGATATCAACGGCTGCACTCGATCTCGGCCACAGCGTTCGCTGCGGAAACCCCGATGGCGTGGCACAGCCGAAAGAGGGATTTAAGGGGAGTGAGGCGTTGCCGTTCTCGAGCATCGAGACGCAGGTAGCGTATACGCGTGCAGGTGCTGTGCAAACGAGCGAAAGAACGAGCCGTCCGCTCGAAGCAACTCCGAATTCTGGCTTCGCAGTTCGGGGCTCAATGAAGACCGCGTCTTCCGGATGAAGTTGGCCAAGCGACGGTTCCATTACCACCATCCATGAGGACCAGTGCAGCGTAAGCAGATCACCGTCGGAGCCGTTTCCAGTCTGCCGCCGGAGTCCGGGTTACCTTCAGCGGCGGTAGAAGGTGTTCTCAGCGACTCAATCACAATCGTAAGCCGCCGAGGATGCCAGCCGACCAGTTCACAACCTGACTGAGGCGAGGCGTTTTGGTCGGGGACATCAATGGAATATGCAGCCGATCCTATAAGATGCAGTCGGTAATCCACGATTGCGACGATCTACAGCACACCTCGGGGTTGGGGCGGTGCAGACGCGGCACTCGCAACATGCTTGCGGCAGAGGTGCTTGCTGATGGCTAAGAAAACTCGGCTGTGG
>JACCRE010000210.1 GCA_013813775.1 Planctomycetaceae bacterium | reverse complement strand
TCGAGCGGCCATCGAACAGACCCTGACCGACATCCCGACCCGACACGCTGCCGATTTGGCCTCCCTCATGACCCTCAATTTTCAGCGATTCGACAACGTCTCACTCATGGCCGCGTGAGGTATAGTTTTTTCCGAGGAATCACTGGGGCATTGGAAAACCGGCGGCGCGGCGACGTCCCACCAGTTGCCGGGTTTGGACTGCGACTCGGCCAAAACGCAGTTGTCCCAGACCGGATCGTCCCAGAGGTTTTGCTGTTCCAGGAAGGGCAACAGGCAATAGAAGTACGTGATCTTTTCGCCGTCGCTCCCCTTGTCCATGTACGGCGGCCCTTTGTAGATTGCGGTATTTGGGCCGGCATTATCTACCTGCAAGTCCGCCTACCAAAAATTCCCCCACGTGCTGAAAATCGGCCGCCCGGGCTCGAAAACGTTCGGCGGGGGTGGGCGGATCCCGGCTCGCTCAGCCGTGAGAGAAGGCTGCCGAATTGCTGCCGTGCAAGCCGCACCAACAGCATGGCCGACGACCCACCGTCGCGATCTCTGGGGGGCTTCACTCGCGGAAAAAAGTGATCGCGATTGACGCCGTCAAAAGCGGCCTTTCGACAGGCAGCACTTCTTGAAGCGTATGCCGGAGCCGCAGGGGCACAGGTCGTTGCGACCAAGCTTCTCTTCGAGCAGCTTGTCTCCGTGGACGATCCGCACGCCGCGTCCGACGTTCGTCTCGGACGGGAACCCCTTACGCCGTTTGCTCATCACCTCAAAAGGAGCGGCTTTCGTCGGAGCGGCCCATCAAATTCCTGTGCCGAGCCATCACACACCTCCGTTGTCAAAATGCGAGATGCGGTTGCGACACGGAGCTTGGCCGTGCGGTTCGCGCGGGGAACGGGCCGTTGCGGAGAACATCCCGCCGGCTGTGGCCGGCGGCTTCGGTCAGGCGACCGCAACCGCCGGCGGGGCGCTCGTCTGCACCGCTCGGGCACGGTACAGGAACTCGACGATGTTCCCTTCGTGCGGCTGGAGCCAGTTGAGGCTCACGGTGCGGACGGGGCCGAGGTTCAGGCGGTCGATGTGCGTCGCGTCGAGCAACTGGCTCTTGAACGCTTCATCGTTCGTGATCGCCGTCGCGACGAGTGTCGGTCCGATCTTCGCGAGCATCTGGTTCTGCGGGCAATCGACGACGCTCACGAACGGGAACATGTACTCGGCGTTCGCGAGCGGATGGTCCGGGCTGGTGCAGTGCAGCACCGTGGGACGCAGGAAGTCGTGCGTGTCCTTCTGCACGAGACGATCGCCGTCGCGGTATTTGGCGGTGACTTCCGTCACTCCCGGCTTCTTCAGATCGGCCTCGATCATGTTGTTGACACTCTCGGCCATGCCGGGCGTCGTGAAGGCCGAAAGCTCCGCAGTGGGATCGTCAAGCGGCTTGGGGGCGATCGGCCCGAGCCGCTTCGCGAGAGCCTCGGCGATGTCCTTGCCGTGCCGCGGGGCGTAGATCGAACTGCAATTGATGCAGCCGCGGCCGCTGTTCGCGAACACGCTGTCGACCATCAGGTCGAGGTACTCTTCCCAGCGATCAACGACGTCTTCGCCGAAGAGGATCTTGCTGAAGCCCGGGCCGTGCACGCTGACGCGCGGGTTGCCGGCGTACTTCTGCACCGTTTGTGCGCTGCCGAAGATCAGGCTGCGGCCGCACTGCTCGGTGATCGCGCCGCCCACTTCGTGCGGGCCGGGGTAGAGGCTGATCGCCTCGGCGGGAACGCCGGCTTTGACGAAGGCTGAAAACATGCGATAGGGCGTCCAGGGTTCGGTGCCGCCGGGCTTGAGGACGAGGCCGATCTGCATCGGAATCACGGGCAGCCACAGCGCGTGGACGCCGGGGCTGTTGCTGGGAAGGACCGCGCCGAGCACCGACGTCGTCGCCTGATAGCTCACGGTCACGCCGCGACTCTCTTCGCCGTAGCCGCGAGCGAGGATGTCGAGCGGCAGGCCGCGGGTGAGGGCGTCGATGATCTTCTCCATGTTCCGCAAGACGAAGGCGTTCTTCGTCATGTTCGCGCGGCACATATTGACCGGCAGTCCGGTGCTCGCCGATTGCAGCACGCAGAACTGATCGGGCGAGACTTCGCCGTTGCCCATCGTGAGGCTGTCGTTGACGTAAAATTCACCGGCCTTGCCGCAGAGGCGGATCAACTCGTAGGGGTCGATCGCGCGCAGGGCGTCACGAGCCTTCTGCGCCTTGCGGAGGTCCATCTTGACCATGCCGCCGGTCGCCTGATGGACCTGCGCGAGCACCTCGCCGGTCTGAAAGCTCTTGACGTCCTGCTTTTCGAGCGATTCGTAGGGTTGGCCCCAGCGAATGACGGGCAACTCCAACATCGATGTTCCTCTTTGGTCTTATTCTTCGGTTTTCGTACTTGATCTCAGCGGTGTGATGGACACTTTGCCGCCTTCGGTGACATCGATCGTCAGGCGATAGCCTTCAAGAAAGGCCATTCCGATGAGCGGCTCCGTGCCAAGTTCGACGGCGAGAACAGAAATTGGGCGGTCGCCGAACGTCAGATGGATCACCATGCCATTACAGATGACGGGGCTGCCGTCGGCCAATACCATCTCGACACGTTCGACAAAGCCGTGCCCGAACTCCTGCATCAGGGTCGGCGGGAGCGTCAAATAACGCTTGAAACCCGTATCAATCGCCGCCTTGACGAGAAGACTTCGAGTCGGTCCCTTCAATGTGATCGAGACGGTCACGTCTCCGCCAACGACTTCTCCGACGGTCATTCCGGTTTGCTCCGGCCGTGCCAGCCGAGGCGATATGGCGTGGCATATCCGACGCGCTTCAGCCAAATCTGCGCGTCAGGCAGTCGTTTTCGCAGTGCAAGACAGGCATCCAGTTCCTTCTCCGACAACTCGTACCCCCTGCCTTCGACATCAATGGCGACAAATTTTCCATGGTCGTTGGGACAAAGTTTAGGACGTATCTCATCCTCGTAAATACGATCGCCCCATTCCTTGAACTCTTCGGCGCTGTGGCGAGGTACGACGGCGTTCATGACTTCACTCCACTGGAATCGACATCAACTCAATAGACCCCGACCGTCGTCGTCTTTGCGAACACATGATACGGCCTTGTGCCGCTCACGCCGTCCCAGGGATATTCCGGGCAAGGAAGCTCTCGCTCGCCTTCGTCGCGTTCGAGGAAGCCGGGGATGAAGAGTTCCTTCGTGAGCGTGTAGAGCTTCACGCGGCCGGTTCCGCCGTGATCGACCAGCTTGTTGTGATCCTCGAAGCCGACGACTTCGATGACGGCGCGCGGTTCGGGGGCGTAGTAAGAGATCTTGAAGTTGTCGGCGGGATCGAACGGCCTGCTGGCGGCGAGACCCATGAGGGTGTTGCCGTAGGTCGGCGTCATGTAAACGTTCGGGCCGAGCAGTTCCTCGCGGCAGAAGCGATACCACTGCGGCGTGAACTCGGTGCCCCCGCCGAAGATGCCTGTGATGCCCGCCTCTTCGATGCTCGACCCTTGATCGATAAGCCGCATGGCAAGGGCTTCGAGCAGCTTGGGCGTCGTGAACATGCACTTGATGTTGTGGCCCGCGCCGAGCAGCGTGATCGCCTGATCGATCACGTGGTCTTTGTAGGCGTTGGCTTCGTCCATCTTGCCGGCCTTCAGGCACTTCACGACCCACCGGGGATCGAGATCGACGGCGAAGGCGATGCCGCCGCGAAATTGAGCCAAGTGCTCGACGGCGAGTCTCAATCGCCGCGGACCTGATGGGCCGAGCATCAACCAATCGGTGTTCTTCGGGAAGTACTTTTCGGGCAGGGTGTCGCTGAAGACCTCATAGTCGATCCAGTGGTCTTCCGACACGAGCCGGCTCTTGGGAATGCCCGTCGTGCCGCCGGTCTCGAACACGTACAGCGGCTGGCCTTCGAGCCCCTTCGGCAGCCAGCGTCGGACCGGGCCGCCACGCAGCCAATCGTCTTCGAAGAGTGGGAACTTCTTGAGATCCTCGAACCGCTGCACGTCCTTCATCGGGTCGAAGTCATAGGTCGTCTTCTTTTCGAGCCAGAAGGGGCTGCCCGTCTCGTCACTGAAATGCCAACGGACCATCTCACGCACATGAGCGTCGAGACGTTCTTTGGCGGTCTTGATCTGCTCGGCGGAAGCCGTCCTTCCTGAAGAAGCGGCGGGGGTCGCAGTGCTCACGAAGCGGCTCCGGAAGGAGGGACAGTACGCAGGCGGGCCACGACGAACGCATTTCGTCGCAATGAGCAACCCGAAGGCTCGGCATGTACGAACGCATCGTCGTTTCGCCCTCCATGATAGGGCGGCACGGCGGCTTTTCCAACGAGACCGTCACCGGCTTGGTCTCGACCTTGCAGTCGGCGAAATCGACAAAATGTGGTCTTGCCGAGTGACCGCAAGTCGTGTCGGGATTTCACCTTCGTTGTCGATCACGTTGCCGGGAAGAGACGCGGCGTTGAAAAAACGACACAGGTTTTCGGATCGAGCCGGGTTGTCTCTGGCCGGGCGGGATGCCCGATCCGCGTTTGGAATCAAGACTTCCGCAATGTCGCCGCAAATCGCCCCCGCTCCCGCCGACAGTGGCCTGAGCTTTGCGTTCTCCGTCGGCCACCGAGCCCGTCGGAATGATCGCACGATCGTCGTTCCGAACCGGCCGGGTGAGAAACCCACTCACGGCCTCCGAGCGGCGGACACAAGACGCATGGCGACCAAACGCAAGCGGATGAACGTTTACGAGGCGGGCGAAGTCACCGTGATGGACCTCGGTGCGATGGACATCTGGGACGGCGCCGATCTCGCGCTGATTCGCGACACGCTCGTGCTGCTCATCCAGCGCGAGGGGCGACGCAAGATCGGCGTCGACATGTCGCACGTCAAATACATCCCCAGCGGCTTCTTCGGCATGCTCTTCGACTGGAAAGATCGCGGCGTCGAGATGTACCTGCTCGACCCGCAGCCGAACGTGCGGAAGATGCTCTGGTTCCGCCAGTTCGCCGAGCGGCTGATGAACAACGCCTGGCGCCTCACGAGCGAGACGCAGGAGGAACTGACTCCCGACGGCGTCGGTCACTGGGAAGACGAGATCGAGGACGAAATGCTCCGGACCGAGCCGGCCTACCGGGCGCGGTGAATGATGTTCAATCGCGCTGGTCGTTCGTCTTGTTCCGCACCGCGTCGATTTCCGGTAGTCTCAATCAAGTCGCCTTCGCAAGCCACGCCACGCCAGCACGACCGCCGCGACGCCGAGCACGGCGGCGTTGGCGTAGAGCAACCATGACTTCCAAGCCGGCTGCGGCGGCGACTTGGCAATCGATCCGAGCGTTTTCGCCGCCTCCTCATCGCGCCGCATTCTTTCCGCGGTGATCCCAACCACCTTTTCGCCGTCCCATTGCAGTCCTCGCGCCGGACCTTCCGAGTGGTCGATGATCCACCGGCCGGGAACTAAGTTCAAGCCGTCGAGCCGAAACGTCTTTGAGTCCAGAGGAATATTGAATGTGGCTTCGGTCACATGCACGCTGTGCCTTTGGACTATCTTTCCGGCGACAGATAATTGCGTTATCGTCTCTTCCGGGTACCACAGTTCGCCTGTCGGGTAACGAATGAGTTTCGACTCCACTTCAGCGACGATGGGGTGATCTGGGGGACCGCGTCTCTCCTGAGCTTTTACAAGCGAATAGCCACGCTCGGCAGCGATCCATACCGACGCCGTCCCGCCGCCCTCAAGATCGTAATCGATCCGCGAGGTTGGGAGACGGTCGAGGACATCCTCTTCGACGGAAACTGCGACGCGATCCGTTCGATTGAGCAACCGTCCCATCTGGTCTTGTGCCAAGCCGGAAGGACCGTTGACGCTCATTCCGAGCGCGGCCGGATGAAATGCCTGGAAATGCTCGCGAGCCGACTCAAAATCGCTAGTTGGACCGATTACGACGGCGATATCGCGCTTCGGATCTGAGATGTATTTATCTGTTGTAATAATAGTCCAGTCAACATCGCCCCAATTTCCGTTGGGAAGCCGTCGTCCGCGCCTTCCGAATCGCAGTTGGTCCTTCTGAAAAAAAAGACGGCACTCGAATTCGGAACGCGCTTGCAACTCGCCGCTCGGTTCAGCTTTTTCCGTGACGTATACCAAAGTGACTTGGCCGGTCCGGAATTCCTGGCGACGGTATTCAAGGCAATGTTTCTCCAATTGACTGGCCTGCGACGCCTGCTCAGGTGCCGCCATGACTTGGGCCATAGAAAAAACCGACATGACCGCAAGACCGGCCCAATGATAAAAGATGCTGGTGCGAGACATCATTCACACTCAAGGCAGATGATATAGTGCGACGGCTCTTTTAGGCTTACGACCTGATTGCCTTCATTATCTAAGTATGGATCACCGGTACCACAATAGTTTGGATTAGTATCAGTTTTTATCTCACAATGAAACGTTTTCGTACAAATCACGCGTGCTTCGGGATCCGTGTTTTTGACGCAATGCTGACTTGTTGATGTCGTGCCCTCACATCGGGAAACCCCTGGTTGCCTGACCACGACTTCGCCGGCGCAAGTCGGATTCGTTGATACATCATAACTATCGCAGTACGACGCTGATCCACACGGCTTCGTCGGAGTGTGAAGTTTCACGCCGTTACAACATGGTGTATCAGCAAGGACAGTGATAGTGCATGCCGTGACTGCGACAACCATGATGCAACCACAGCGTCGGAATAGAAGGGAAATTTCCGGCATTGCTTTGTTCACCTTTGTGTTTTACCTCAATGGTCAATCGGTGCCGCAGCGACAGCGAGTGAGCAATGAGCTTGATAGCGACTGGATGTTAGCAACATCACACGAGGCCGCAGGAATCCATCGCTCCAGCGTGACGGATCGAATCGAACCCGAATCGTCCGTCGCGCAGACCTCGAATCGGCCGCGATCTCGACCTTGAACGCCGGATGCGAACAGGATGCGCTGAGAACCTCGACATCGGGCCCGAAATTCGGCGACAGCGTGATCATTCGCTCGCGATGCTGCGGATCGAATGTCAAGACCGCCGGTCGCACGGCGTAGTGGGGCATCACATCGGCGGAGAGTTCCAGCGTCAGATTCGACTCGACAACCTCGCCGGCCACCCGATGGCGGATATCGATCCGCGTCGTCTTGAGGCCGCGGGAAGCGTCGGCATGCAGCGTGGCGGTCAATTCCGTCGACTCGCCGGGAGCAAGCTTCTGCCGGCCGATCACCACAGCAGTGCAGCCGCAAGTCGGCTCGACGGAAAGAATCTCCACGTTCGAACGAGAATCATTCCGTAGATGGAACGTAGATGGAACGTAGTCCGCGCTTCTCCCCCTTGGTGAATCGAGCCGAGATGTCGCGAGACTTCATCGACGATCAACGGCTCACCAGTAGGGGTGGCGACGCTCGCCTTATAGACGCTCCCTGCCGCTCCCGCCAAGCAAGCGAGTACGGCCACAACACGAGAAGCGGTTCGCATTGGATGATCTCCATCTGCGAAATTTTTCCCAAAGCCGGATCAACCGACGATGATTTAGCGACGGCACTATGGGAAGCGACCCGGAGCGGCATGTCAAGTCATTGACGCGACCTTCCCCGAAACTTTTCGGAATCCAAAGTCCCAAAATCAATCGCCGATGAAAAGAAAGCAGGGTCCGCTGTGCGGACCGCCGTCGGTGGGGCTGGTTCGCACAGTGGACCCTACATCTGAGAGAACGTGTCCGAAGCGCGAGCGCCTATTTCGCTGCGACGTCGAAGCACATGATGCGGCCCTTCTGCCGCAGGTAGAGCTTGCCGTCGCAAACGACCGGATGCGCCCAGTTCGGGCCTTCGGTGAAATCGGGGGTGAAGGTGCCTTTGAGGTTGTATGCCGCGGGCGTCGCCTCAATGAGAGCGACGACGCCGTCTTGGTAGCGGAAGATGAGGTGACCGTCGACGAAGATCACGGCCGCCGATCCGCCTCCCGGGCCTCGCTCGCCTTCGCCCCACTTGATCTCACCCGTCTTGAGTTCGACGCAGACGGGGAATCCTTTGCCATGTCCGCGGCCGGCGTAGACGTGGCCTTCGTGCAGAATCATCTGGCCGTGATGATTCTGGAAGTCCTTCGAGTCGAGAAAGTAAACTTCCTCGGCCTTCACGCCATCGCCTTGCTTGCCGAGTTTCAGCAGCGCCGCTCCCGCCTGATAGCCCGACGACACGAACACGTTGTCGCCCTCGACAAGCGGGGTCGGAATCACGGCGACGCCGTTGGCCACCTTGTTGTAGTGCCACAGCAGCTTTCCATCCTTCGCACGCACGCCGACGGCTCCTTTGCCCGTCATTTGGACGTACTGCTTGACGCCGCCGCCGTTGCTGACGATGGCACTCGAATAACCGGCCTCGCTCTTGCCGGTCTCGCCGAAGTTTCCGTAGGGCGTTCTCCAGAGTTCCTTGCCGGTGCTCTTATCGAAGGCGACCATCAGCGCTTTCTCGCTGCCGGGCGTGCAGATCATGACGTCGCCGTCGATCAGCGGAGATTCAGCGTACCCCCATGCCTGCTTGCCGCTGCCGAACTCTTTGGCGAAGGACTTCCGCCACACGACCTTGCCGGTTGCGAGGTCGAGGCAGACGGCCGCTCCTTCGCTGGCGACGGCGTAGATCCGCTGGCCATCCACCGTCGGCGTATCGCGTGAGCCGTACCAATCGGGCTGACCCATGTCGACGGCTTCGCCGACGGGCGTTTTCCACAGCACTTTTCGAGAGGCGAGATCGACGGCCGAGATCATCTCCTTCTTGCCGACGTAACCCGTCGTATAAAGCCGATCGCCCACGATCGCCATGCTGCCGTAGCCGATGCCGACGCCTTCCATCGACCAGGCTTGCTGCGGAGGGTTCTGTTCCCAGTCGGTGCGCATGTTCGCGCCGATCGCCTTGCCGTCGCGATCGGCACCGCGCCATTGCGGCCAGCAGGGATCCGCGGCGACGGCGGAAACCGCAAGGCAAACCATCAGCGTCGTTGCGGCGATGACGCGAAACAGCATGATCGCGGTCCTTCAGGCGAGAGAACTTCGGGGGGAGCGTGAGGCAGGAACTCGCCGCAGTATAGGCGGAGAGAATCGGCGTCGGCAAACGACGCCGACCGGGCCGGCGTGCTCCGGATCAACCGTCCGCAAGCGCGGCGACGAGCCGTTCTGACAGTTCATCGCGTGTGACGCCCGTGATGAGCAACGTCTTGAGCGGAGTCGTTTCGCCGCACGAAAGCGACACCTGCGACCGTTTCAGCCCCAGAGCGGCGGCGACCGTTTCGAGCACCGCTGCGTTGGCCCTGCCTTTGTCGGGAGCCGCCGTCACGGCTACCTTCAGCCGGCCGTCATGGACGCCAAGGAGGCCGCTACGGCTCGCCTTCGGCTTCGCATGAACGCGAAGCAGCAGGCCGTCGGGTACGCAGTCGAACTGAAGGGCCGTCGGGATCATTGAATTCACTCCCCGAACAACGAACTTCCCAGCCGCACGATCGTGGCTCCCTCTTCGATGGCAACTTCATAGTCGCCGCTCATGCCCATGCTGAGTTCCGCGAGGGTGAGCGAACCTCTTTGTGAAAGCTCGTCGCGCAGTATCCGCAGCGATCGGAAGACCGGCCGGGCCGTTTCGGGATCGTCGGAGTACGGGGCCATCGTCATCAGGCCGCGCAGGTCGAGATTTCGCAGTTCGAGGATTCGCGGCCAAACAGAATACAGCACATCCGGCGAGAAACCTTGTTTGGCAGCTTCTCCTGCGACGTTCACTTCGATCAAAACTTGCGGCCGAAGTCGCAACTCATCCGCCAGTCGCTCAAGGGTCTGCAACAGGCGCAAATCGTCGGCGGAATGAATCGTCGTCGTCACCGGCAGCACTTTGCGAGCCTTGTTCCGCTGCAACGTGCCGATGAGATGCCACGACAACTCGCGGCTCTCAAAAAGTTTTGCGCGCTCGATGAGTTGTTGAGGTCGACTCTCGCCAAGGTCGCGGTGCCCGAGGTCGACCAGTTCGCGAACGGCATCGATCGGCGCATATTTCGTGACCGCGACAAGACGCACGGCACCGGGATCGCGGTCCACTCGGGCGCAGGCTGCGGCGATGGATCGGCGGACGATCTCGTATCGTTCGGCGAGTGACATATCGGGTGCGTCATCGACCTTTCAGCGTATTGAACGTCAAACGGCGCAGCGTTCGATTCACAGCGACGCCGGTTCAAGGCGACGCAGGTGAAATTGGAGCCGAGCTGCCATACGATTGCCGCGGAACCTTCGAGACGCATGCAAAAAGCGCCGCATCGCTCTCATCATCATTCATCACCGTTATATCTCCTCGATGCGTAACACTCTCGCGACCCAGCCGATCTTCGAGCTCTCTCGCACGGGCCGTCGGGCGGCAGTGTTTCCGGCTTCCGATGTGTCGGAACGACCGCTGGAAGCACTGCTTGGTAAGGGTGCTCTTACGGAGAGCCTGCCTGAACTGCCGGAGGTGACGGAGCCCGACGTCATCCGGCACTTCGTGAATCTGTCGACGCTCAACATGTCGGTGGACACGCATTTCTATCCGCTCGGCAGTTGCACGATGAAGTACAACCCGAAGCGGCACGAGCGACTCGCTCGTCTCGAAGGGGTCGGCGACGTCCATCCCTACCAGTGCGATGAGGACGCTCAGGGCATGCTGGCGATGCTGTTTGAGCTCCAGGAGATGCTCGCGGAGATCGCCGGGCTGCCCTGCGTGTCGTTGCAGCCGGCCGCGGGCGCCCAGGGCGAGTTCACTGCCCTGCTCGTGGCGGCGGCTTACTTCCGTGACCGCGGCGAGAAGCGGACCCGCGTGATCTTCCCGAGCAGCGCCCACGGCACCAATCCGGCGAGCGCGGCCCTCGCCGGCTTCGAGACGGTGCAGATGAAGCCGTCGAAGACGGGTCTGGTCGATCTCGATGAACTGCGGTCGCTGGTCGATGGCCGCACGGCCGTGTTCATGATCACCAACCCGAACACGCTCGGCCTGTTCGAGCGGCGGATCGGCGAGATCGCCGAGGTCGTGCATGCGGCCGGCGGTCTCGTCTACATCGACGGTGCGAACATGAACGCGATTCTCGGCGTCACGCGGCCGGGCGACTTCGGCGGCGACATGATGCACTACAACGTGCACAAAACCTTCACCGGCCCGCACGGCGCCGGCGGTCCCGGCGCGGGACCGATCGCCGTCCGCGACTTTTTAGGCGACTACCTTCCCGGCCCCATCGTGTCGCGAAAGGGAAGCCCTCCGGCCGCGGCCGGAGGGACCGCATGCTTCTCGCTCACGACCCCATCAAAGTCCATTGGCCGGATGCGAAGTCACTTCGGCAACGTCGGCATTCTGCTGCGAGGTTACTTCTATCTGCGGACATTAGGAGCCGAAGGCATTCGCTCAGTCACCGAGAACGCGGTCCTCAATGCGAATTACCTGAAGGCGAAGCTGGCCGACGTGCTGCCGGCTCCCCACGGCGAGACGTGCATGCACGAGTTCGTGGGAACCGCCGCCGCGGCGAAACGGCGGGGCGTCACGGCGATGGACTTGGCGAAACGTCTGTTGGATTACGGCTTTCACGCCCCAACCGTTTACTTTCCGCTCGACGTGCCCGAGGCGGTGATGATCGAGCCGACCGAAACCGAGTCGAAGGAAACGCTCGACGCTTTCGCCGAGACGGTCGCGAGGATACTGAACGAACCGGCCGAACTCGTGAAGTCCGCGCCTCGCACAACGACCGTCTGCCGGCCCGACGAGGTGAAGGCGGCCCGACAACTCGTGCTGCGTTGGACGCCCAACGCCGTAGAATCCGTCGCGGGAGCGACCGCCGATGCCGGGCGGTGATTCAAAAGGTCGGCTGCTCGTCGAGCAGGAACCGCACACCGGTGCGTGGAACATGGCTTACGACGAAGCGTTGCTCGAAGCGGCAGCGAATCGCGGTGAGACAGTGCTGCGGATCTTCCAGTGGTCGCAGCCGACGCTGTCGCTCGGTTATTTCCAGAAGACGCTGCCGCCCGATCTACCGGAGGCGCTGCGCGCGTTGCCGCGTGTGCGCCGGCTCTCGGGCGGCGGCGCGATCTTGCATCACCACGAATGGACCTACTCGTGCGCGATCCCGAAGTCTCATCCGTTCGCGAAGACGGCGGAGATTCTTTACGAAGAGGTTCATCGCGCGTTGATCGACGCGTTCCATCGGCTCGGCGTGAACGCGTCGTTGCGTGTGAGCGACGACGGTGATGCCGCATTTCTATGCTTCTTGCGAGGCGATCCTCGCGATATCGTCGTCGCTGGTCGGAAGGTCGTCGGCAGCGCTCAACGGCGCCGCCGCGGAGCGGTCCTGCAACACGGCAGCGTTCTGCTGCGGCATTCGCCGCTGACTCCGTCAGTGCCGGGACTGCTCGATCTTGCACCGCATCTCCCAAACGATCCTTGGTTGGGCACGCGAGACTTCGCGGCCGCTTTGGGACCACGTTTGTTCGACGGATCGCCCGTTGAAGCCGAACATCCCGACGACGCCTCCTTCGCGAGAAACGTTGAGGCGGAAAACGTGACGACCTGAGTCGCCATTCGGACGTTTGTCGGCACAGTTTTCATTGATGCGGATTGACATTCCGTGTAATCAGCCCTAGCATGCGCGATGGCGAGAGGCACTCGACATCATCCCATCTCTTCTCTCGTTGTCTGCCGCTCGTCTCCCCCCCAGGTCGTAGCAATTGAGACGATCGTCGGCTGCAAGATCGCGGCCGATCGATAACAGGCGTGACCGGCCTTCACGCGGCCGCGTCGCGCAGGACCAGCCCGGCGGAGTGAATGGCCCATGTTGGAAGCGCGGCTGAAGGTTCTCGGGGGAAAACACCAAGGGAAGGCAATCCCTCTCCCGTCAGGAAGATTTCTGATCGGGCGCGAGAAGGATTGCCATCTGCGGCCATCGAGCGATCTCGTGAGCCGCCACCACTGCGTGTTCTATATCGATGATTTCGCGGTACGGCTCCGCGATCTCGGCAGTCTGAACGGCACGCTCGTCAACGACGAACGCCTGCAAGGCGAGACGACGCTGCAAGACGGCGACACGGTCAAGGTCGGCGGGCTCGAGTTGAAGCTCGAGACGAAAGAAGTCGAACAATCTGCTGCGACGCCGGAAGCGCCGGCCGGACAGGTCATCGGCGATACGGCGGTGCTGTCGTCGTCGGAAACGGCGTACGAACTGCCACAGCCTCAATCCCAGTCGCAACCAAAGTCGATCGAGTCGCCGACGCCTCTTCCCGGCAATGTTCCGGCCCCGCCGCCGGGGTACGGTTATCCTCAGCACGCGTATCCGCCTCCGGGTTATGGCCCGCCGCCCGGATATGGTCCGCCGCCGGGCTACGGTCCGCCCCCCGGGTACGGTCCTCCTCCGGGATATGGCCCGCCACCCGGCTATGGTCCGCCGCCGGGCTACGGCCCGCCTCCCGGATACGGTCCGCCGCCGGGGTATGATCCGCAGCAACGAGGCGGTGCTCCCAACGGATCGCCGGCCCAACAGACGCAGGCGGAGCTTCCCGCGGTTCGCCTTCCCCCGCCGCCAGAGCGGGTCTAGCCAACGGATGGCGACGGCATAGGGCCAGATCGAGCGGCGCTCCTTAGGAAGCGGTTTGGATCATGGATTCTGCCGGCCGCCGCCTCCCGGGCGCGGCTTTAGTTCAAATTGTGTTCTGACGGAAGCGAGGATCGACCGTGTCGACCGATCAGGCCAGTCAATCCGCCGACGTTCAGCGGCGGTACAAGGAGTTCCTCGACCTCCTGCCGTTGACCCTCGCGCTCGCGGGGCTTCCCGAAAGCGAACGCGGCCGTTACTACACCGAAGAGCAGATCGAGACGCGGTTGTCGTCGGTCCGGCACGCCTGGCGTGCAGCCCGTCAGGTCGCACGCGAGTGCATTCAGAAATGACGACGTGAAACCGTCTGCGCTGCCCGGGTCATGCTGGGCGTGGTCTTGACGGCCCCTTGGATCGCCTGTGATCGAGTCCGACGCCCTGCTGGTCGAACGATGCATTTCCGGCGATGAGTCGGCGATGCAGCGGTTCGTCCAGAGGTTCGAGGGCTTGGTCTATGGGCTGAGCCTGCGAATGCTCCGTCGGCGTGAAGACGCCGAAGACGTCGCCCAAGACGTTTTCCTGCGGACGTTTCGCAGCCTTAAAAGATGGGACGCCGACCGGCCGCTCGCCCCGTGGCTCATCGCGATCACGGCGAATCGCTGCCGCACGGCGCTCGATCGACGGTCACGAACGGCGACGTTCGCACCTGTCGCCGAGCAAGCTTCCGAAGCGATCGCGTCGCCTGCGGAACTGGCGGAAGAGCTTCAGTTGGCGTTGTCGCAACTGCGGCCCGAGTATCGTCGCTGCTTCGAGTTGTTCTATCGGAAAGAGCTGTGCGTCGCCGCGGTCGCGGAGCATCTCGGCGTGCCGCAGGGCACGATCAAAACGTGGTTGTATCGGGCACGGAAGGAGCTGGCCGACCATCTGGAGCGTCGCGGCGTCACGCCCGACGTGAAATCATGAACGTCTCGATCTTTCGCCGCCGCGTCGCGGACGCCGTCGAGTCGCGCGAGGCTCTCGACACGCCGGAGTTGGCTCGGCTCGCCTCCGAAGCCGGCGACGTCGCGTTCTGGCGATCGCAAGTGCGCCTCGATCGTGCGATCTCCGCGTGGAAGACTCCCGATCGTTCGATCACGCTCAGGCGACCCGTGCTCCGTCGCCTCGGAGCCGCCGTCTCCGCCGCGGCGATCGGATTCGGGGCGGCGTGGATCTCGCGTCCGGCTGAAACGGTCGTGCCCGACATGCCGCCTGTCACGACGATGCAGGTCGCAGCGCTCGACGTGCCGGTCGAACCGCCATCGGAGATCATCACGCGAACGGAGCTCACACCCGTCGCGGCACCGCGTCCTTCGCAAGACACTCGACTCGCGCAAGCCACGCTGACGGCCGAGCGGCTGGCGTACGCCTTCCAGCCCGTGGGCGATCAGGTCAGCAGCGTCGTGCGTTTGCTGATCGACGCAGTTCCCGGCGCCGACGTGCTCGCGTTGTGAGCTCGAACTTCCGAGCCGCGACCGTCGGGGAGCGCATGGACGTTCACAAGCGATCCCTGACGTTCGCGCTCTGCTTCCGCCGTCAGAAGCGGCACAGACGGCAAGCCTGCCCTGCTGGAAGACTCTTCGCAGGCGATTTTTCTTACGCCGTCGCTTCAGTCTAGGCGTATCGATCGCCGATGAAATAATTGGCGACCGAAGTTTCGCCTGGGACGGAGTCTCACCCCGCGACGGAGCGCAGGCAGGTTTCCATGGCCCGTTGGCTGAAGGTGAGCGACGTGCAGATGACCGAATTGCGAATCGATCAGCGAGCGGGCGACCGACGCGAACGACCCGAGCGGCGTGTGGCCGAAGAGACGAATTTCGCCGCCGAAGAGCGGCGGAAAAGCCCGCGGCGGAAGGTCGAGCGGCGGCGTCAGATCGATCCGACGACGTGCGAACGCGACTACTCCGACAACGAGGTCGCCTTCATGAAGGCGATGGACGAGTACAAGCGGAAGAGCGGCCGCATGTTCCCAACCTGGAGCGAAGTCCTCGAAGTGCTCCACAGCCTCGGCTACCGCAGGACCGAGGAACCCTCGGCGTTGCCGACGTTCAAGAAGGGCTGAACGGTTGAGAGTTGAAGGCTGAGCGTTGAGGGTCTTTCGCGGACCCTCGACCCTCGACCCTCGACCCTCGACCCTCGACCCTCCGCCGCTCACAGCCGGCCGAAGGCCATGATCGTGATGTCGTCGTTTTGCGGCCGACCGCCGGCGTGTCGGCGGACGTCCGCGAGCAAGGCCGTCGTGAGTTCGCGGGCGTGGGTATGCGCCGGGGCTTTCGAGAGAAACTCGCGCGCGTAGTCGCGGGTGTAAAGATTGCCTTCGACGTCCATCGCCTCGTCGACGCCGTCGGTCGTGATCACGACCGTCTCCCCTTTCTCCAGCGGTCGTCGCACCACCTGGTACGGGTAGTCCTCGAGCACGCCGATCGGCAGTCCGATCGAGGACTCGTCGAACTCATCGATCGAGCCGTCGTTCTTGCGGATCAGCGGCGACATGTGCCCGCCGTTGCAGAGCGTGAGCTCGTGCGCTCGAGGGTCGATCACGGCGAGCACGTAGGTGACGAACCGCCCTTCGGCCATCTTCGCGCACATGTGCCGGTTGATCGCGGCGAAAGCTTCGCCGACGTCCGGAACGTACGACATGACGTTCTGCACGCAGCTCGCGAGCCGCGACATGATAAGCGCCCCGGGCACGCCCTTCCCCGCGACGTCGCCGAAGGACAGGCACACGCGTCCGTCGGGCAGCGTGAAGGCGTCGTAGTAGTCGCCGCCGACGGCCTCGGCCGATTCGTACGCCGCGTAAAACTCGTAACCGGGAACATCCGGAAACTGATCGGGCAGCAACGCCCGCTGCACGCCGCGGGCGATCTCCATCTCGTCGTCCTGACGCAGCTTTTCGACGTAGGACACGAGCAGCCGCGCGCTTTCGTAGGAAAGCGACGCCTGCCCCGCCACCGCGAGCAACAGGTCGAGATCGTCCTTCGTGAACTGGACGAGCGGGTTCTGCGTGTCGAGATTGATGACCCCCGTGACCTCGCCGTCGAGCCCGATGAGCGGTGCGCACATCATGCTGCGGATCGAAAGATTCGACACCGATTCGCTCATGCGGAACTGGCGGTCGTTCGAAGCGTCGGCCGAAAGCACGCCCGTCTTCTCTTCGATGACCTTGTTGAGGACGGTGCGGCTCAACCGCACCGTTTCCTCTTCGTCGGCCCGGCGATGTTTCTGAGCGGCCGGCACGAGCCGCCCGAACTCGGGCGACCGCAGCAGCACGACACCGCGATCGGCGGCCGGAAAGATCTCAAACAGCGCGTCGAGCAGCGTCGGCAATAGGGAATTGAAGTCTTCGGTGGCCGCGAGACGGCGACCGATCTCGATGACGCCCTTGAGCTTCGCCTCGGGCCGAACGTCGAGCAGGCCGAAGCCGCTCTGGTTCGGCACGGCACCGGTGATCGTCGCCGAGTCGTGTTCCTCGCCGGCGATGTCGAGCCGAAAGGTCGACTGGCTCGGCGTCGTCTTGGGCGTTTGAGGAACGGATTCATCCTCATACCGCAACAGCACCGGGCCGACCTTGAGCCGGTCGCCGTTGCGCAACAGCAAAGGGGCGTCGACGCGGGAGCCGTTCAGGAACGTGCCGTTGCCGCTGCCGAGGTCTTCGACGTAGAGCCTGCCGAGATCGCGGAACACGCGGGCGTGCCGGCGCGACACCATGTTCGAATCGAGCTGAATCTGGCACTCGGGATGCCGGCCGATGACGGCCTCGTCGCCGTCGAGCGGAAACGGCGTCGAAACGCCGGCTTGCAGAAGTATGAGCATCGCCATGAGACCCGCCCTCGAACCGTCTGTCGCTGCCATCAGACGACGCGACTGGAGCGGTTGCAACCGCTCCGCTTCAAATCACACGTCGAACACTCGTTCGACGTTGCCGCGCAGGATCGTGCGGCCGAGGCCGATCGCGCGTTCCTCACCCCATTTGCGGCCGACGACGAACTCCTCGAACAGCACGTCTGCGAGAATCCGCTTGTACATCGCGAACTTCGGCTGGATGAACTCCAGCTTATAAGCGTCGCTGTAATAGCCGATCTGCTTCGTCTTCGGCACCGCTTCCAGCCGCGCTCGCAGGTCGTTCGCGATGTGACAGGGGATGTTCGAGTACCACCAGTGCCCGTTCGTGACGACGTTCGGAAAGATCCAGGCGTAGCTGACGAGTTCCTGATTGCTCGTCGGCGCGAGAACCGAGATCGGGAACGTGACGTTCGGGAAGGCGTTGAACAACGCCCTGTACTGAATGAGCGACACACGCGAGTCGTATAGGTCCATTCCCTGATGGACCCCCTGCGGATAAACCGCTCGATTCACTCCGATCATCAGATCGAACGGCAGCTTGTGCGCGTCGCACATTTCGGCCAACGTCCAGAAGACGAAACTCTCGACCCGCTCAGCGTCGTTCGACGTGCGTGTCGTTTCGTTCGCGAGCCCGCGAAACGCCTTCTCGAAAGCGGCGACGTCCACCTGATCGGGCGTGAATCGCGGCGGAAGAGAGATGGCGCAGGCCCGTGCTCCCTTCTTCACGAAATGTTCGAAGAGCTTGCCGATCGCCTGCCGCAGACTCGACGCATCGCCGACTTCGATTCCCGTCGCCTTCGCCAGCCGGACGTGCACCTTCGCCGTCGACAGATGAAACACGAGATCATCGGTCCGCAGGCAGGGCACGTAGCGGTTCGCGTCGAAGCCTTCCAGCGGGTCGTCGAAATCGTTCGTCAGGAAGACCTTTTCGACCTTCGACCGTTTCAGAACCTCGTTCTCCCAGTCCGGCGAAGCGAACTTCTTTTGCGCGGCGTCGTACAGCGTTTCCCAGTTGCCGCGAGTGAAGCGATCGATCTCGACGTCGAACAGCGTGCGGCTCATCTCGAACAGCCAGCTCAGTTGCACCGTGTTATCGATGCGATCAAGGTATTCGGCAAGACGACCGACCTTCTCGCGCGGGTCGAGCCCCGGCTCTTCGATGCGGTCTTTCGGCATGCCGGCCGAATGGGCCAACTCGGTGTAGTAGTGATAACCGAGGATGTCAGCGAGCGTGCTCGACGCCGGCGCGTGCGGATTGACGTGCGTGTGCGGATCGATCAGAACGAGTTCGTCGATGGCGCCGAACAGTCGATCACGGGCGTGCTGTGACATGTTTCCTCAGCGAGGCGAGCGGCGGGAGTCGGCCTGTCGGTGGTTTCAAATCCTCTGAAGCCACCGAGTGTCACGTTTGCCGACGGCCGCTTCAAGCGCTCGCAGAGCCACGACCGTCAGGGAACGTTTCCGGGCCGGCGGGAAACGCTCCCTGACGGTCGCGGTTCGGGACACGTCCTCGGGACGCTTCACCTCGCCGCGGTCGCCGTGGGGACTTTCGCAGCCGTCGGTTCGAAGCGGTGGAGCTGCGTTCCCGTCTTACCGTCCCAGACGAACAGCACGCCGTCTTCACCGCCTGCGACGACGGTCGAGCCGTCGTCGTTCACGTCCACGGAATGCACGTAATCGGTCGGACCGCCGAAGACCCGGAGCTGCTGACCGCTTGAAGTCTTGTAGAGCCGGACGGTCTTGTCGCCCGCGGCCGTGACGACGTCTTCCGACAGACCGACATAGCGGACCGCCGTCACCTGCTTGCCGTGACCCGCGATCGTGCGTCGCTGCTCGCCCGATTCGACGTCCCAGACCTTCACGCCCAGGTCGGCAGAAGCCGACGTGATCGCCGTGCCGTCGGCTTTCAGCGCGACGCCCAGCACTTGCTCGGCATGACCTTCGAACGAGCGCTGCAACGAGCCGGAGGCGACGTCGAAGGTCCGCGCGAACTTGTCGGCGCCGGCCGTCGCCAGCGTTCGGCCATCGTGCGAGAAGACGACGGATTGAATCGTGTCGCTGTGCGGCTCTGGGAACGTCTTCGAGAGGCTGCGGTCGGCGATGTTCCACAGGATCAGCTCTCCGCCTCGCGACGGCTCACCCCCGCCGCTCGCGAGCAATGTTCCATCGGGCGAGAAGTTCAAGGCAAGCACGCGATCGACGATCGGCGATGGAGCGAGATCGAGCGGCGCAGCGTGAGGTGGACCGAGCGTCGCCGTATATTCCCAACGACCGGCGATGTCCATCCGTCGCACGACTCCGTCCGGTGAGAGCACCGCTGCGAAACCGTCGGCGCCGGTTTCGATGCTTTTCACACCACCGCCCGAGACGATCGCGGCGTCGAGCGGCTGGCCCGCCGCTGAGAAGGTCTGCAACGTGCCATCGGCGTAGCCGGTGACGAAGCGAGATCCATCCGTCGTACACGCGATCGCGGTTGCGGCAACCGGCTGAGCAGCCGCTTCTTTCTTCGCATTCGACTCCGCTTCGGCAGCGAGAGTCGCTTCGTCCGCTGCGGTCTTGGCCTGTTGCCGCGCCGTGAGTCGCTCGCGATTTGCCTTGAGCGCGTCGTCGGCCAACGTGATGGCACGTTCGGCCGATCGCAACGCCTCTTCGGCCGCCACGACCTTCGCCAGCGCCTCGTCGGCTTTCGTTTTCGCGTCTTCGGCCTGCTTCTTGAGTGCCGCATCCTCCGGCTCGGCGGCGGCCTGCTCGGCGGCGGCCTTTGCGGCGACGACGGCTTCGTCGGAAACCTTCTTCGCTTCCGGAACCGCTTTTTCAGCGGCGTCTTTCGCCTCGACGGCTTTCTTCTGAATCTCCTCACGTTCCTTGACGGCGGCTTCCGCCTCTTTGACATGACCATCAGCGACCGCGGCGAGTTGCTTGCGCCATTCCAGCGTCTGCGCGGCGTGCTGCTCGTCTCGCCGTCGCGGAATCAGGCCGACGGACTCGGCAACTTTCTGACCGTCGCTGAACTTCCAGAAACGGACGGCACCGTCGGAGCCGCATGAGGCGACGGTGCCAGTATCGGGTGTGATCGCGATGCCGCTGATCGGTCCGCCGTGAGAGATCGCGCGTTGCGGGCTTTCGTTCGTCACGTCCCACACACGCACCGTTCCATCTTCACCGGACGAAATGAGGGCATTCGGTTGGCTGGCAATCGGAAGCAGACCCGTCACACGACTGGTGTACCCTTTGAGTTCCCGTTCCGGCTGCTCGGCCCCTGGTATCCAGACGTGAAGGATGCCGACCTCGCTGGCCGTCACGATTCTGTCGCCGGCGAAGACGATCGCCGTCACTGGCGAAGGCGACATTCGCGGCGGAGCGGCCTGTCCATCGACGCGCGACCACGCGTGGATCGACAGATCTTCACAGGCGGCAGCGACCTGATTTCCGTCCGCCGAAAACGCCAGTGCGGTCGCTTTCGCGGGCACGGGCCACGTCGCGGAGACGGCACCGTCGGCCGCGGTGACGATCTTCACTTCGTTGCCAACGGCGACAGCCAAGATGGCTCCGTCGGCGGACGCGGCAACGGCATTGACGCCGGCGAGGTCGAGCGGTTTCGTCTCGGTCAGGCCGACGCGTCGCCAGAGCTTGATCGCCCGGTAGCCGCCGGACGCGAGCGTCACGCCGTCGGGACTGAAGGCGACCGCCTGCACGAGATCACGGTCGGCGGCGCCTTCCGGATAGAGCGGAGCCGCGCCGTCGGTGAGCGAGGCGAGATTCGGATCGACAAGGTTTGTCGGCGGATCGCCGAGCTGCAGGTCGTGGACCTCGACCTGATTGCCGCGTGCCGCGGCCACGAACCGCGACGTCGGCGACAGCGCGACGCTGCGGATCGCCTTGAATCCGCCTGGCAGCGGACGCCAAGCCACCATTGAACCCGATGTTTCGCCCTTGGCCGCGCCTTCGAGAATCCATTGACGCAGAACACCGAGTTCGCGCGGCGAGAGGTTCTTCGCTTGAACGTCGTTGTCGGGCGGCGGCATCACCGGCTCGCGGCGATGGGATGCGACGGCCAGCAGCAGGCTTTCATCCGGTTTCCCGGGCACGACCGCGACGCCGCGTCCGCCGCCCTTCAGCATGGCCTCGACCGTTTCGAGCGACAGATCGCTCTCGTCGCTCGAGATGTTATGGCACGCCGTGCAGTTCGCGTCGAGAATGGGCCGCACGTCGCGCGAGAATTCGACCGGCCGGCCCAATGAGACGGCTTCCGGCTCGATCGGCATGGGCGGCTCGTCGGCGAACGACAGAGACGCGAGCGAGAACACGGCGAAAACCGAACAGTGAACGACATTCATGACGGTGCGATGAATCGAAGATAAACGAACGACCACGGAAGACGCGGAAGGCACGGAAATCAGATTCGTGGTCGATTTTTTCGTTTCCGTGCGTTCCGTGTCTTCCGTGGTTCATACTCCCAGGGAAGCTACGGCACGACTTTCAAGGCGATCGGCACGTCGATCAGAACAGGACCGTTGTGATCCGACGTGGCCCGGACGGCGGGGAAGACGACGTCGCCTTCGGCGGCTTCGGGAGCTGCCGAGATGCGAAGCGTGGCTTCGGTCTGATCGGCGGGAAGGGCCACTGGCTCGGCGGTGAGACCGACGACGCCGGGCGGCAACGCCAGCGTGAGTTCGATCGGCCCCGCGAAGCCGTTCTGCCTCGTCGCCGTGACTTTGACTTCGACCGCCTCGCCGCGTTTGATCTGCCCGCCGTTCGGCGCGGCGACCGCGAAGGTCGCCGGCGCGGGAACGATCGTCAGTGCGACTTGCGGTGCGGGTGAGGCGTAGTCGATCTTTTGCGGGGCTGAGGCCTTTTCGGCTTCGGCAGCGATCTTGTCGGCGGCCTGCTTCGCGGCTTCCGTCTGCTTGCGATGCTCCTCGGCGGCCTTGAACGTCGTTTCGATCGCCGTCGAGGCCGCTTTCGTCGCTTCGACGGCGGCGGCGGCCTGTGCGGCCAGCGAGGCGACTGCGGTTTTAGAGAAGGCCTCGACGGCCTCGACCGTCTTCGTCGCTTGTTCCCGCGCGGCGGTCGCTTGTTTCAGAGCCTCTTCGGCCTGCGCGAGAGCCTGCGTGGCCACTTCCTGCGCGGCTTTGGCTTTCTTCAATCGCAGCGGGAAACGTGCGACGTCGATCTTCGCCGTGCCTTTGAGCGAGACAAGATACGTTCGCGGCGGGGCGGTCGGATCGACGACCAAACGCGCGAACTGCGACGGCAACTCCACGGCGAAGGGTTTGACTTCGGCAGTGACTTTGGAGTCGGCGGGAAGACCTTCGGCGGCGACCGTGACGGGCTCGGCGTAGCCCGCATGGCGTTCAGTGTTGAGCGGCAACAGAATCTGGCTGCCCTGCCCGACGCGGACGACGCCCCCCTCGCCGCCGACGCGGAACGGAATCGATTCTTCGAGCACCGACAGCATTAAGCCCGCGGCGAGTCGCGACTCGACCGCCTGGCTCGGCCCGCCGCGAACGAGCGTGCCTGCACGAGCCTCGTGACGCACCTGTTGCGCCGCTCCGTCCGGACCGGCGATCGCCGCCGCGCCAAGAACTTTGATCGGCGCATGTGCGACGGCCGTGTCACCGGCGGCCGTGAAGACGAGCGACGCCGACGTTTGTCCTTCCGCGATCGTCACGCCGCGTGTCGTGACGCCGGCCGGCAAGCCTTCCGCGTTGACGGTGACCGGCCCGCTGAAGCCATCACGTCGAAACAGATACACGCCGACCGCGACGCTTTCGCCTTTGCGCACGTCCAACGCCCCCGGCGCGGGCGGTGCGTCGGCCTTGTCGCGATACAGCGGCACGACCGCCAGTTGGAAATCGGGGGCCGGCTTGCGGATCGAGAGCCGGTAATCGAGCAGCGGACCTCCGCGTGACGCGAAGTAGCGATCGCGAACGCTCACGCGGTAGGAACCGTCGGCGGGAGCCTCGAAACGGACGAGCGGATCATCGGTGAGCGTGTCGAAGGCGTTCGGAGCGAGGTTCTCGGCGATGTCATCGGCTGCGGCGATCTGCTTTTCGCTGGGTGTTCCGTCGGCGGCCGTGATCTGATCGATCACGATCACCGGATCGGCCGAAGACTCGTAGCGCCTCGCGAAGGCCTCGACGTACAGCGCTTCGCCCTGCTTTGCGTCGAACACGAAGCGATCGACGTCGTTCGGCACTTCAAATCGGCCCGCGATCTCTGCCGGCGTTGCGATCTTTTGCGCGGCAGTGGCTTCGTCGTTCGGCTCGGTTTCGGCGACGAGCGGCTGCGGTGCGAAGAAGACCGGCACCGGATCGGCGTCGCCGCCGTCGCGGAAGACGTAGTCGAAGCCCGCGACGACTGTCTGAGGCGGGTTAAGCAGCGGCGATCGCGGCTGCGTCGTCGGGTCGGTCGGAAGAGTGATCTCGACCGACTTCCGCACCATCGGTTCCGACCCCGCCACCGGCTCGCCGCCGGGCAGGTTGTAGCCGGTGAGGCTGAACGTGCCAGACTGACCGGGAACGCCAGCGGGCGGAAACACCGAGGCAATCACAAGTCGCGTCGCGACCTCGAGGCGGTAGACGAAGTCGGCTCCGCCGCGATAGGAGGCGTCGGTCAGCTTGATCCGATATTCGCCGCTCGCGGGCAACACGATCGGCAGCATCACATCGCCTCGGAAGGCGCCGCCCGCGAAGCCGATGCGACGACCGTTCGGTGCCGCGAGTTCGACGACAGGCTGAAGCGGCGCGTCCAGCGATGCGGCGGCACACCGCACGACGACGGTCTTGCCTTCCTCGCCCGCGAAGGAGAAGACGTCGACGTCGGCGGCCGTTTCGATCCGGCCGTAGACCGCCGAATCCGCCGTCAGTGCCACGGTCGCCGTCGCGGTGGCGTCGGTCACTTCGCTGACGGTCGGTCGCGCCTCGATGCGGAACGTGCGAGGGTTGCTGGCTCCGTAGTAGCCCGCAATTCGCGCTTCGTAACGGCCGGGCGGCACGTCGGCAGCCGCGGTGACTCGGAAAGCGTTGCCTTGCCATGCACCCGCGGCATCCATGATCGGTTCCGCCGTGATTCCGGCATGGTCGAAGACCAGTTGCGGCGCAGCGTCGTACTCCAGATCCTGCTCGCCTGAGACGCGCACCTCGAACGTCGTGCCGGCTTGTCCGCCAGGTGGAAAGAGCGTGCCGAGCCGCGTGTGCGGAAGCTGCGCGAAGGCCGGCGGCGTCGCGCACAGCGTCGCCGCGACAAAGAGCAGTCGGAGTCGCATCAGTGTGAAATCAGGGCAGGACGAGCGAGGTGCTCGCGGAGGCTGGAAGGAACAGAGCCGCGACCGTCAAGGAGCGTTTGGTGGGCACTTCGCCGGAAGCGCTCCCTGACGGTCGCGGCCCTGTTGGTGATCTCAATGGTTGAACAAAAACTCCTTCGTATTCACCAGCGCCCAAACGAGATCCTCGTAAGCGGCCTGGGGCTTCTCGGCGTGGCGGGCGACGTGTTCGGTCGCGATTTTGAGTTCGTCGGCGTCGGGCGTGCGGCCGTAGACCCACAGGTAGAGTTCGCTCACCTTGTCTGCCGCAGGTCGTTCGTCTTTGGCGAGCGTCGCGGCGCGGCCTGTACCGCTGGCGATCTTGTTCTGCACTTCGCTGCTGTTGAGCAGGTGCAGGCTTTGCGCCAGGTTCGCCTCCTGCGAGCGTTCGCATTCGCAGGCGGTGTCGCCCTGCGGCTGGCCGAAGACCTTCAGGAAATACGGACCGATCGTCGGATCAGCGAGTTGCATCGCGCGGGTGTCGGCGGGCAACCCGGCGTAACTTTCCTGAGCCGCCGTGACCTGGTGGAAGCCGTCGTACAACGCCTCCGCCGAGAGCCGCTTGGGGTAGAACCGCGAGAAGTTCTGCTTGTCGTTCGCGTTCCGGTCGTTCGGCTCGGCCGCGAGCTGATACGTCTTCGACAGCACGATCATGCGGACGAGCTGCTTCAGATCGTAGCCGCTGTCGATGAAGTGCCGGGCGAGGCCGTCGAGCAGTTCGGGGTTCGTCGGCGGGTTCGTGGCCCGCATGTCGTCTTCCGGTTCGACGAGACCGCGGCTGAAGAAGTGCTTCCAGTAGCGATTCACGACCGACTTCGCGAAGAACGGGTTCGAAGGCTCGGTCATCCACTCGGCGAGAGCGACGCGAGGATCGGCGGTCGGCGGTAGGTCGAGAGGCGGCGCTCCAAGGCCCGTCGGCACGAGTTGTTTGCCCGTGCGCGGGTTTTGAGAAGCGGCCTTGCCGTCGTTGTGGAAGACTCGCTTGTCGCGCGGCTTGCCGGCGCCTGAAACGGCTTCGACCGGAAGATCCTTCTGGCCGACGCGGCTGAAGAACGCGGCCATGCCGTAGTAGTCGTCCTGACTCCACTTCTCGAACGGATGATGATGGCACCGTGCGCACTGCAATCGCAATCCGAGGAACAACTGGGCCGTGTCCTCGACCTGTTCTTCGACGGAATCGACCTCGCGGTACCACACGACCGCCGGATTGAAGCTCACCGAGCCGGATGCCGTCAGAATCTCGCGCACGAAGTCGTCGAACGGCTTGTTCTCGTAGATGCTCTGCCAGATCCAGCGATGGAAGGCGTAGGTGCCGGCCTTGTCCTCTTCGCTGCGGCGTTTGTTCCGCAGGATGAGGTTCCACTTGTTCGCGAACTGGTCGGCGTACTCGGGACTGTCGAGCAGGCGATCCACCAGACGTTCGCGTTTCGTCGGGTCGGAGTCGGCGAGAAACGCCCGCGCCTCGTCGGCGGTCGGCAACATGCCGGTGACGTCGAGCGTCACGCGGCGCAAGTAAGTCGCGTCGTCGCAGGCTCCGGACGGAGGAATGCCCAGCAGCTTCAGCTTCGAGAAGACCGCCTCATCGACGAGATTCGCAGGCGCGGGAACTTCCGCAAGCTGCTCGCCCAGCGGCAGCGTCGCGCGGAACGTCGCGACCTGACCTTGATAGCGGGCCATGATCGCGACCTCGCCGGCGAGGTCGAGCGTCTTCACGAGACCCGTCGTCGAGCACTCGGCCATCTCGGTGTCGTTCGGCTCGAACAACGCCGTGCGGGTCACGTCTTCAACATGGCCGTCGCTGTAGAGGGCGAGGATCGAAATCTGCTGTTCGCCGCGGCGGTCCATGATGCGGCCGGCGGGCTGACATTCGATCGACGTCACGACCGGATCGGCGTCGCCTCCGAACGGCATGCCCTGCTCGATCCACGAGATCAGCAAACGGTACTCATGGCTGTCGGCATCGAGCCGCTGTCCGCCGCCGTGCGGCATGCGGCCGATCGCCTTTTGCAGCAGCAGGCTTTCGTCGGGCGCGGCGGGAAACAATCGGCGACCACGGCTCTCCTTGACGAGGTACTCGTAATCGTCTTCCGGCACGAAACCGAGCAGCGACAGCTTGAAGCCGTTCTGACCGCCCGCTTTGCCGTGACATCCGCCCCCGTTGCAGCCGAGCTTCGTGAAGATCGGCACGATCTGGTTCTTGAAGCTGACCGGCAGCGGATGCTCGAACCCCGTCACCGTCAGCGAACAGGTCGCGGCGAGACCTTCAGGCGTTGAAGCCCTGACGACCGTCTGACCATCGCGCAGCGGCGTGACGAGGCCCGTGGGATCAATCGCCACGACATCGGCAGGTTCCGCGGCGAAGGTGACGCTGCGAGTCGCATCGCGCTCGCGTCCATCGTCACCTGTGACCGTCACGACGAGTTGCTGGCGAGCATTCCGACCACTCAGCACAAGACCCTGTTCGACATGGGGGCCGAGGGCGAGAGTCGCCGCATCGATCGACGCGGTGAGGCCGAGCGTCAGCAGGATGCCGCAGGTGTACGGCAGCGCAATCGTCCGGAAGGCGGGCATGGCAGCGCTCCAAGCGCGGTGGGCCAAGGGATGGCGGGCGGACGCGGTGGGGATCGAAGCGTTGCGGCAATCCGTTGCATCAACGACTTCGACTAAGGTCAACATATCAACGCCCGCTGCTCAGTCAAGCGACCTGGGAACTCCTGACGGCGCAAAGTTGGCCGGCTCGCGCTGTTCTAAGGGTGATCCCGTTTCCGACAGGGGCACGGGGAATCGCCTTTCACGCAAAGAGGCGTATGCTGTGCGTTCTCCACTCCTTAGATCACCGCCGGAGCCGACTGCGATGGACTGGACGCAACTGTTCGACTGGGTGAACAGCCCCGCCGCCTGGGTGGCGCTCTTTACGCTCGTCGTGATGGAGATCGTGCTGGGCATCGACAACATCATCTTCATCTCGATCCTCGCGTCGAAGCTGCCCGCCGCGCAGCAGAACAAAGCCCGCACGCTCGGTCTCGCTGCGGCAATGATCACCCGCATCCTGTTGCTGCTCTCGATCTCATGGATCATGAAGCTCGAGGACCCGCTGTTCACGATCGACCTGCCGGGGCTGAAACTGTCGGAGGAGGTCCAGGAGATCTCCGGACGCGACATCATCCTGCTGCTCGGAGGGTTGTTTCTGATCGGGAAGGCGACCTTCGAGATTCACAACAAGCTCGAGGGCGAAGAAGGCGGTCGAACGAACGTCAAGACCGCGTCGTTCGCGAGCGTGATCGTGCAGATCATGATTCTCGATCTTGTCTTCTCGCTCGACAGCGTGATCACGGCCGTGGGCATGGCCGACGACATCGGCGTGATGATCCTGGCCGTCGTGGTCGCCGTGGGCGTGATGATGGTCTCGGCTCGGCCGGTCGCCGAATTCGTCGAGCGTCGGCCGACTGTGAAGATGCTGGCACTGTCGTTCCTGATCCTGATCGGGGTGGCCCTCGTCGCCGACGGCCTCGGCCGGCACATCCCCAAAGGCTACATCTACTTCGCGATGGCCTTCAGCGTGATGGTCGAGCTGCTCAACCTGAAGCTTCGCAAAGGCTCGGCGCACCCTGTGAAGTTCAAAGAGGAACTGACGCCGAACGACAATGGTTGAGGTGTCGCCGCGCAGTGATTGGCGCCCACGAGAAATGCTTTTCGTCGTTCTGAAGACGGAGACGTCGGGTGGCCGGGCGAGGTGGCACTCCGGCCGGGAGGTGAGTGGATGTTTGGCTTCTTCCGTCGTCGGCCGACGTGCCCCATTCCTCCGATCCCGAAGGACTGGGTCGAGACACGGCTCGAATGGTTGATCGAGCAGTTCGGGGCGGACGTGTTCTTGAGCCGGCCGCTCGTATTGCCGAACCGCGACATCCTTCCGGAGAAGTTCGACGATTCAGACGAGGCCGTGAGGAGTCTGCTCGATCGGATCTGTGATCTGATGGGCGTGGAATCGTCGGAGATCGACCTGCGAATCGTGAAACCGCAAGGGCATGATCTCCACCTCGTCGATGGCGGAGGTCGCGCGTCGCCAACGGGGTTCGGTGGGCTGTATCAGGGAGGTCCGATCGCATCGAAGCGAGGACGACGGGGAGGTCGCGTCTCGTCGCGATCGACGATCTCGCTCAACGCCGATGAGTTGATCAATCTCATCGGACTGATCGGCACGATGGCCCACGAGCTCGCCCATCACCGCCTGCTTGGCGAAGGGAGAATCCGCCCCGACGCGTTCGACCACGAGCTCGCGACGGACCTCACGGCGATCTTCCACGGGTTCGGCCTGTTCCTCGCCGACGGCACGAGAAACTGGGCCGCGAGTTACGATGTGTGGCCAGGGACGAATCTCAAGCGCCCCGAGTACATGACCCCGCCGATGTGCGGCTACGCCCTTGCGCATCGGGCTTGGCTCTGCAATGAGCTGAAGCCCGCGTGGGCGTCGCAACTGTCTTACGACGTGAGAGCCGCTTTCAAGCAAGGCCTGCGGTTTCTACGCGAGACGAAAGATTCTTGCTTGGCGGGGTTGGGCGTGAGCGGCGATGCGTGAAGGCCAAAATCATGTTGAGGGCTGAGAGTTCTTCTTCCGCTCACCTCTCTCCCGATCCCCCGCCTCCCAAACCCGCATTCCCAAACATTTCACCGAACGGAGTGAAAAATACTCCGATTGCTCTTCCCACCCCTCTCGACCTGAGCGAGGTTGGAATCTGTTCGGGTTGTGAGACGCGATGCATGCCTCTCGCGGATCATGCTGGCCCGGATGAGACTGTGCGGCGTGGTAGCCGGCCTTGCGTCGGTCCATGGCGTCGAGAGCAGATGACCAAACCCGGGGCCTTTGTCGGCAAGAGCGTTTTTTGCTCGAGAGCGGCATCCCCCGGCGGCGGACGTCCACCTCACGCGACGAGCGGTGTGATGCAACGTGCAAAGCGTCGTCTCGGGCGCCCCATGGGGGGTGTCGATCGGCAAGGGCCGGTGTCGCCGCGTCGCACAGGCGGAGGAGCGCGCTCCTCTCTTTCCTTCGGGAAGGAGAACAGAAGGAGATAGGAGTCAGAATGAAAAGGAGATAACTGACCACTAACCGCAGACCACCGACCACTCTTCACCCACTGACCACCACGACCGTCTCGCTTGCAAGCGAGCGTGCGGCGGGCGAACCTGCGTCGTCAGGTTTGGTCGCATGAGGCGGTCTCGATGATTTCGAACGATCTGGATCAACTCGATTTGCTGGCGCGGGTCGATGACCTGACGGCCCGCGTGCGCGCCTGGGTCGATGCCGACCTGCCGTGGGAACCCGCCGGCCGCGTCAAAGCCCTGCTGCGCCGCGTGCTCGACCGGGTTGAGACATTGCGGGTGCGTCTGGAAACGCCGCTCGTCGTGGCGACGTTCGGCGGCACCGGCACCGGCAAAAGCACGCTCGTCAACGCCCTCGTCGGCGAAGAGGTCACGCAAACCGGACGACAGCGGCCGACCACGACGAAGCCGATCCTGATTCTGCATCAGGAGTCATCGGCGGAGTCGCTGGGCCTGCCGCTCGATCGCTTCGAGATCGTGAGGTCGAACGCCGACGTGCTGCGCGACATCGTGATCGTCGATTGCCCCGATCCCGACACCAGCGAGACGGCCGGAGCCGGCAGCAACCTCGCGCTGCTCCGCTCGATCGTGCCGCACTGCGACGTGTTGATCTTCGCCGCGACGCAGCAGAAGTACCGCTCGGCCCGCGTGCTCGAAGAACTCGCCGACGCGGCGTCGGGATGCCGCTTGCTCTTCGTGCAGACGCACGCCGACACCGACGAGGACATTCGCGACGACTGGAAGCGCACGCTCGACCGCTACGACGTGCCCGAGATGTTCTTCGTCGATTCGCCGAAGGCTCTCGACGAGCAACGGACGGGACGCAAACCGGCCGGCGAATTCGGACGATTGCTCGACGTGCTGCGGACGGAACTCGCCGCCAGCGAGCGGGTGCGCGTCCGACGAGCGAACGTGCTCGACCTGCTTGCCGAGGCGCTTGACCGGGGCCGCGACGTGCTCACACAGCATCGTCCGGCGGTCGAAACGATGAAAGATCGGCTCGCCGAGCAGCGGAACAAGCTCTCCGCGGATCTGGCGAACGGCCTGCGCGAGGAATTGCTGTCGACGCGCAATCTGTGGGAGCGTCGGCTGCTCGCCGCCGTCACCGAAAACTGGGGCTTCAGCCCGTTTTCGTCGGTGCTGCGGCTCTACAACGGTCTCGGCGGGTTCCTCGCTTCGATGAGCGTCTACCGTGCCCGCACCGCGGCTCAGATCGCATTAATCGGTGCTGCGGAAGGCGCACGTCGATTGCGTTCGTGGCAGGAAGAGCGGAATGCCGAAGACCGCATCGGTCGGCTGGATGCGTTCGCGCTCGACGACGCCCGGCTGCGCGAGACGCGGCTCGTGATCGCGGGTTATGCCGACGAAGCGGGACTCGCGGCGTCGCTGCCGACCGACTCCGATCTCGAGGAACTTCGCGGAGTCGCCGCGAGGGTGGAAACGCAGTTCCTCGGAAACGCCGGCCAGCAGATCGACGAGCTCATCCGCAAGCTCGCGGCGCAGAACTCGCGCTGGTACGTGCGACTATTCTATGAAACGCTGTTCGGGGCGTATCTCGCGTTCGTGCTGTGGCGGGTCGGCAAGAACTTTTTCTGGGACAGCTTCCTGCGGCCGGCGATGAACGATGCGGCGCCCAGTATCGAACTGCTTCCCGCGGAGTTTTACATCTCGGCGGGTGTGTTTTTTCTCTTGTGGTCGGGGCTGCTGGTGATCGCCTTCGCTCGACGCTTGCGGAGGGGACTCGACCGCAAGATTCGAGAGCTCGCCGACGGTTTGACGTCGAAGCGACTCTCGGGCGGACTCTTCCCTAGCCTCGACGCCGCCTGCCGACGCATCGACGAGCAGATCGCCCGCCTCGACGCCGTCACGGCCGACGTGAAGGCCGCCCGCTCCGAATTCGCGACGGGAGGACGTCTGGGAGGACCACGATCGGTCGCTGCGCGAGACCGTGGGGAATCGCTGAATCGAGGTCGCGAGGAGACGGTCGAAGCCCGGTAAGGAGTCTGCTCTTTCAGGACTGCAAGTGAGGCTTGGGTGCCACTGGCTTTGCCAGTGCTTGCGACAGTGCCCCACCGATCGGCACTGGCGGAGCCAGTGGCACACGAAAACACGTTCTGACAAAACACGAGGCCGTCGAATGCGGAATCCTTGGCTGGTGTTTGGCGTCATCGTCCTCTGTTGCGGCGTTTCGTCGCTGTCAGCGGGCGAGCCTTTGAAAATCGCCGTCTTCGCTGCCGACGTCACGCCGCCGATCGGCAGCCCAGTGGCCTATGCCCCGACGAGGTCGATCGTCGATCCGCTGTCGGCGAAGGGCGTCGTGCTGCTCGGAAAGGACGCGCCGATCGTGCTGTGCGCCGTTGACTGGATCGGCATCGGCAACGGAGGACACGACACCTGGCGAGAGCGACTCGCCACGGCGGCGGGAACGACGGCCGATCGCGTCGCCGTGCAGACGCTCCATCAGCATGACGCGCCGGACTGTGATTTTTCAGCGTCGGAACTGCTTACCGAGAACGGAGTCAGCGGACGTCGCTACGACGATGCGTTCGCACGCGAGGCATTGAATCGCACCGCCGAGGCGATCGAAACGGCGCTGAAAGCGACAACGCCGGTCACGCATCTCGGCATCGGCGTCGCCGAGGTCGAGATGGTGGCTTCGAACCGGCGAATTCTCGGACCGGACGGCAAGGTCGCATTGATCCGCTTCAGTTCGTGCCGCAACGCCGAAGCGATCGCCGCTCCCGAAGGGACGATCGATCCGAAGCTGCGGCTCGTCAGCTTCTGGAATGCCGACGAACCGGTCGCCGTGCTGACGTACTACGCCTGCCATCCGCAGAGCTACTACGGCAAGGGAGACGTGACGTGTGATTTCGTGGGGCTCGCGCGAAACGCTCGCGAGAAGGAGGCAAAGATCCCTCATGTGCATTTCAACGGAGCCGGAGGCAACCTCGCCGCCGGCAAATACAACGACGGCTCGCCCGAGATGCGTCCGGTGCTCGCGGAGCGGCTCGCCGACGGCATGCGACGGGCATGGGAGCAAACGGTCAAGACGCCGATCACCGCCGACGACCTGCGTTGGAACATCGAACGAGTCTCGCTGCCCGTCGCACCGCACCTGACCGCCGCATCGCTGCAACAGAAGCTCGCCGATGAGTCCGCGGAACCAGGTGAGCGAGCAGCGTCGGCACGCAAGCTGGCGTTCGTCACCCGCATCGAAGCCGGCGTGAAGACCGACATCGCCTGCCTGCATCTAATGCGGATCACTGGTGACTGTAGCGGCAGGTCGATCTGTATGTAGCGGTGCCGGGAATCATCGGATACCACAGGTGATGAAAAGTGTCTTGGAGACGATGCTACACTTACGAGATGTCCGCAC
>JACCRE010000184.1 GCA_013813775.1 Planctomycetaceae bacterium | reverse complement strand
TGAGCCTGCTCAAAAACGAAACCACCGCCAAAGTCGGCATCAAAACCAAACGCCTCACCGCCGCTTGGGACGAAACCTACCTCGAGAAAGTCCTGCTCGGCGAATAACTTACGGTGCAATCGCCCTGGGGCTAAGGTGAAGAGTGACAGTGCAGCGAAGAAATGAGCGAGAGGATGAACTGCGGACGTGTCCTTGGGGAAGCACAACCAGCGGAGGACGACGCATGACCGAATTTGAATTGGCTCTGGAGTTTCTCCAGACGTATGTCCAAACCGCGGCGTCGCCAGCCCAGGCCGGCGAACCGCTTCGCGACCGAAACGAGTTCTTCGCGTTCTGTGATGACCGCGGTGTCGAAGCGACCACCGAGCGAGTCGAGCTGGTCAGGGATCTGGCGAGCGTGATCAACGCATGTGTGCGTCGTGGCGAGCACGAGTCTGACGCTGAAGTCGAGGATCCCGACGCCCGCCTGATCACGTCCGACTGCTTGACGCACGGGCTGGAATGCTACGGGTGGCGAATGGCCTTCTTGACGAAGCGTGTCGGCGACTGATGTGCTCGTGTGTCACAGTCTTTGGAAAGAGGGGTAGTCTCTCAGGTTGTAGAGGATACGATGTCACACTCGGTGTGGCAGTCGCGGATGTTCCTCGACGGCAGCGGGAATGTTGACGCGAGGAAGGCTGACGAGATGGCTCAAGGCACGATCAAGAAGTTGACGGACAAAGGTTTCGGTTTTATCGACACCGGCACGGGGAAGGACCTGTTCTTCCATTCCAAGGCGGTGCAGGGTGCGACGTACGACGACCTGTACGAGGGGCAGCAGGTCGAGTTCACCGAAGGACGCGGTCCTAAAGGGCCGAACGCCGAGAACGTTCGCCCGGTTTGAACAGACGCTGAACGATCTGAAACCGGCGGCAGGGCTGCATTGCCTTGCCGTTTTTTTTCTTTAATTCGAACGAGGCCAACGCCATCTTCGCCGCCTGTCCGCTCCAGGAGTTTTTGCCGGCCGGCAAACAGTCGTTCCTTCGTCCCAGAAGGCACGTTGATCCAGCGGCCCCTTCACACCACTCCATCATCTTGTTCTGCCGTCGGCTACGACGGTAAAATCCGATGGGGCAATCGGGGAGGGGCAGTCACGGCGGGTTCACGAGGAGGTTAGACATGCGTCGGCTTTTGTCACTGAGTCTCCTGGCGTTCGGCATGGCCGCCGTTACGGCACCGGGGACCGCGGATGCCCATGATCGTTTCGGTGGGTACGGCTATGGCGGATACGGGTATGGCGGCGGATTCGGCGGCTACTACGGAAACGGAGGACATGACTTTCAGCCGCACTGGCACACGACCCGGTCGCAGTTCGGCAGCTACCAGTGGTTCGGCAATGGCCCACACGACTATGCCCCGCACCATCACACGTACAGCCCTTGGTCGTATGAAGGACATCACGTCTCGCCCTTTGGCGTGACGACCAGCCACTACCCGCGATACCCGTACTACTACGCTCCCTGGTAAGCCGTTGCTGACGAACTGCCCCGTCGGTCACAGGGCCGCCGGGGCTTTATTCTTGCCATGTTATCAGTAACCAACGCCCCTCACTGGCTCGCTGCTCGTGTGATCTTCACCGTCGCGGCTCGGTCACAGCGAAGCTGACACCGCAGGCCGATTGCTCCGGGGCAAGAGCGTCGTCCTGATGGCTTCTGGTTCGACGCCGGACATGAGATTCTTCTTGGAAGAACTCCGCCTCAGAGGTAGCATGGGCCGGAGAACCTGTGAAAGCGGGCCGCCCCTTTCGGGCCGAGAGCGGAGATGGAAGGCATCGAGCATCTGCGTCGGGCTCGCCAAGAACTGAAGAGATCCGACGGGACAGCACGGGCTCGCCTGCGGGTTGCCGCCCGGCAGTTTTGGCAGGCAGTGTTCGACTTCGAGTCATGGCCGCCGCCGCTACAGGGACGGGCCGCAGGTATTCTGCGACGGTTGTTCACGGGCGGCGTCATCGACGAGACGGTTCAGAATGCCTCGAGCGGCACGATCGAGACTCTTTCGGACGAGATTGAGGCCTTCTCCGAAGAGGCAGAACGGCACGATCTGAGAAACCGACTTCGCGGCTGAAGCCAGGAGCTGCCAACGCCGCTCTTCATCGCTGCCTCAAGAGAAGGCTGATGGAACGCCCTCACTGACGCCGGCCTCGACTTCCAGGGATAACCAGCGAGGCGTAATAGGCTGGTCGTTTCCTCAGCGGATACTGCTTCGCAGCGGGCGTCAGCGGTCATGCGTCCTACTATCGTAAATACGCAGCCGGATCGTCAACGCATGAGCGTGGCCCCTTTCGCGACCCGAGACTGCAACAGCTCTCGCCACCTTAGCGACTCCCGGAAACCACACTAGGCGTGCCAAGATGCGACCCTGAAGCAGCGGCATCTCATATGCCCGATCGCGTGCACACGAGGCTGCGGTGATAATCGTGGCTGCTCAAGTCGCCCCGAACAGACGCCATCAGAAACTGGGCGTGAGACTTGGTTGTATGGGTATCTTCTCGAGCACGGAGGAAGTCTATGAGGCCGGCCACAGGTCCCACCGCTACCGAAGATTGTTCACAGGCCGGCGTTGAGAAGAGGCTGAGCTACAGGCCGCTGAACGGGCTGCGAGTGCTGGTGGTCGATGATGATCGGATCCCTCGCAAGATCGTCGCGAACGCCGTGGCCTCGGCCGGCGGTGAGCCGCTGGAGGCCGAGGATGGAGCGGTTGGCCTCGCGATGTTCAACTCGGCTCCGGGTTCGGTGGACGCCGTTGTCGTCGATTACTTGATGCCAGGCCTCGACGGCGTCGACCTGGTCCGGCTCGTGAGAACGCTAGGTTTCGCCGGTCCGATTATCGGAGTCAGTGGCACGGCTTCCGAAGCACAGATCCTCGCTTGGGTTGAGGCCGGCTGTGACGAAGTGCTGGAGAAGGGCTTCTCGACGACTGAACTCATCACTGAACTGGCGGCGGCCCATCGCCGTCGAAGTCGCCGAAGTGCTCTCCGTAATTCGTCTCGCAAATGACGCCGGGCAATGGTCACGGGAGTTTCGAGCGAACGAGCGTCGATGCCCGATCGGTAGTGCCCCTTGTCCCGCAGATGGCCCGGCTCGGTGCCGAAGGTAGGATGATGCTGCCCGTCCGGGGTCGTGGAAGGTCCGCGACAGTTGACGGGCACAAGGGCTAACCTGAAGGTGAGCGAGATGCCGCAAGGGACGATCAAGAGGCTGACGGACAAGGGTTTCGGATTCATCGATACGGGCACGGGAAAGGACTTGTTCTTTCACATGTCCGCCGTGCAGGGATCGACCTTCGACGACCTGCATGAGGGGCAGCAGGTCGAGTTCACCGAAGGCCGCGGTCCGAAGGGGCCGAACGCCGAGAACGTTCGCCCCGTTTGAACTGGGCTGACGATCTGAGAACGGCGGCAGGGCACGTGTGGCTTGCCGCCTCTTCATTTCGCTAGCCATAGGGCGTCAGCGAATTATTCAAATTCGGGCAGTGGTGGTTCCGGTGTTGCTTCGTAAAGGCCTCGCCATTCGGCTGCGTAATCGTCATCGTGAAACAGCAGCCATGTCCGGATTGGGAGACATCCTGCCCGGAGCACGTCTCGCATCATGGGCCAGGCCGCATCGACGTCCATGACAGCCAACTCGATGTAGCTGTATCGCCGCCCGGTGCCGCCACCGATCGCACTTCCGAGTTTCTCCGTGCGGAGAAGATCGTTCACGGCATCCTCGATCCCACCTCGGTCCTCAAAGCTGGATCCAGCGAGCCCCTCAAGACCGTCGATCTTCAGGTAGCAGAACCGCTCACCAAAACGAGACCAGCGAACGGAGTCGAAAGGCGTGCTGGAGAGAACGTTGCGAATCATGTTCGGGTAAACGGTGACTCCGACGAACAGGTCCGCCTGCCCGGCATACTCATCCGCTTCCTCCGGCTCTAGTTGAAGACACGTCCAGCCCTGCCCAAGGTCGGCTTCGTGCCAGGGCCGGTGTGGCAGCGAGTCTTGGATGTCAGTGATCAACGCGTCGACCGTCTCGCGGAGCTGACGGAGAGGGACTAGGTCTGGGCCGCGTGATGCTGGCTCCGCAGCAAGATCAACAGTTCCGATCCAGCGATCGAGCGTCTCCTCACCAAGCAGCGACTCGGCCGCGATGAAGACCGCCTGGAGTGCGTCGCTGCGTTCGTGAGACTCAGCGTCCTCTGGATCGAACCGCGGTGAGATGAATCTGAGGTCGATGCAACCGAAGTCGCCTCGGCGAGCTTCAACAGACACGTCTCTCAGGTCGATGCCCGTTCGACCCTCAACAGTTTGCATCGCCTCATCGAAGGGCTCGACGAGGCGGTATTCGTAGAACTCCCAACCGTGCAGCTCCGGGGCGAGAGCGAGCAATTGCCGCACGAGGAGTCGCAGATCTTTTCGAACCTCGGGCGTGATCACCAGCCGGTGCCCTGGCTGCTTTACGGCAGGCCCGTACTCCCACATCAGGGCTGGATGCACCGCTCCCAGATGCTCGTGCATCCAGTCCGGCAGGTTCCACTCGTCGCGTCGCTTGAAGAGAGCGTCGATTCGCGAGGCATTCGCCTCGAACTCCCGCCACCAGTCGGTCATCGCATCGGACATGCCTTGTTCCTGGACAGCGTTGGATCAGTGAGACGAGATAGCTGCCTAAATGCTGACCTTACATAGAGTTTTACTTCGGAAAACAATCGCACACTGATAGTCGCGTAAAGAACTGCGAGCCTTCGGGCTGGAGTTCAGTCGGCGTCGTCGACGACTCCGGGATCTCCCGCTTTCCTGCCCTGACCGTATTGGTAACGTCGGACATGGCTCATGGAATTAAAGGTCATACAACGGAGGTATGAGATGTTTTTTCATCGGATGGTGCCATTTCTGCTGAGCGTAGCCCTCACCTCCGTCACTTGGGCGTTCGAGCGGGATCCTGTGGAGGCCTTCAAGCCCCAAAGGGCGGATCGGGCGAACGATGCTCGACAACAAGACGCCGCCGCGGACTGAGAGCAAGCGAGGCGAGACTTCATTGCTGCCCGAAAGGAGTTCGCTGACGCACTCGCATCCGTGATGTCGACAGAGCAGCTGGCGGCACGAGCCCGCGAACTTTCGGTAGAAGTCCGATTGGAACGGGCATGGGAACGTTTAAGCCAGCTGCGGAGAAGGCTTCGCGACGTGGAGGGAGAGGGACGTGATGACTCGGACGAGGCTCAGCGGCTCCAATAAAGAGCAGTCAAGGTCGAGGCCGAAGTCGCATCGCTCCGGAAGTTTCTCGAGGGTTCTGTCAGGGAGCAAGACGACGCTGTCGTGACAAAAGTGACCGTCGGTCAGTTTCAAAAAGAAATGGCTGAAGAGACCGAGTATCTCGCAGACGTACTTGAAGTCTCCGAATTGAGCAGCAAAGCGTCTCAGCTGCGACAGATGGCAAAGCTTGGGCAATTCGCCACTGGCCTGAAGCCGCTCGAGGACGAGCCGGCAGTGATTCAGGACGAACCTCCTGAGATCGGATTAGCCTCAGGAGCTGTCGAACCCGAAGGCGAAGTCGAGTGATGCTCGAACCAAGTGTCCTTCACTGAGGCGAGTCCAGCTTCGTCACGCTGGCAAATTGGTGACCGATGACGCCGCCTGCCACCGCGGCGGATATGGCAATCGATACGTTCGCCTGACACCGGCGGCGATAAGACGAGACGTCGCGGACGCCACCGAGCGGACTGCCGGTGAACGCGTCTCGTTGGCGGAATCTGTGGCGGCGATCAGCTCGGGACCTTACTTGGGCCGGCTCTTCAGAATCTGCTCCATCTCGGAGGGATCGAAGGCCCGGCAGGTCTCAGTCCGCACATTGCCTTGCGAGGACAGTGCCAGCATCGCGGTCGTCGCCGTTTCGTCATCGCTGGCTTCATAAATCAGCATCCCGTCCACGGCACCCACCGTCCAGAACATGTCCCGAATGGTCACGCCGCTTTGCTGTGCCTTCGATTTGAAGTCAGCCGCTCGCTTGCAAGTGTCTCCGATGCTCTTTGCACCCTGCTCAGTAAACCGAATCAGCGTCACGTACTTTGCCATCGCCTCTCCTCCCTGTTCTATGATTCATTGCGGCCTCAGTTAGCAATGCCGCGGAACTGCAGCAACGCGTCGTCGGATGCTTTCGAACGCTTCCATGATCACCGCATTGGGATCGATCCGTCCAGATCTTTCCTGGGACGCCGCCTTCGGATTCCCCGATCCGACCTGCCCGGTGGACCGGATCAGGGAGCACTCGCCGGGGTCACCTTTCGCGATGAGCATGCCGATCACAGTCCGCGAGACCGAGGCACCTGTGAACGAGTCACCAGGGAATGAGCGTGTTCGGCCCGGCCATGCGACTTCTCCGATGGGTCGCTTTCTTGCCTGAGCAAGTCTCGACGGCTCAAGCCGATGATGGGAGGATGTCTCTCCCACACCTTTCGCGGCGAACCTCTGGCTTCCGGGATGCGTCCCGGCTTCGCAGATCGCCGTCCCGCCAACAACACCCTCGCGTCGGGCTATGCCCGCTCCGCCGAAAGCAATCTGATGAATCGCATGGCTGCGGCTCGCGTTGCGACCGCTTCGCATTCCCAGAAGAAGGCAGTCGATGCCTTAGTCCGAGAGTTGCTGGACGGTGGCGTCGACCTGAGAAGCGTCTCGCTCAACGAGGTGAAGCGGCGGCTTTCGACGCGGCTGCGGCGTCAGCGGAGAGATGTGCTCGCTGCTGGCACGCGGGCGGTCGCGTGATAATGGCTCGTCAGAGGTAACTCTGGACGGAGCAGTAGATCTTCAGCGTTCGACCGCCATCGCCTCGTCCAGGTTCTCGAGAGCAGCCACCGCAGCCGCTCCAAGCTTCACCATGGTGACGAAGAAGCTCTCCATCGATTTTAGATCGCCAGAGAGCTGAGTCGTTTCGGAAAGTTGCTGCCTGACAGCTTTGGCATGATCGTTCCTGAGCCGGTTATACCACTCGTCACGCGTGAGGTGAGATTCTTTGGCTGGTGATCTCAGCAAACCCTGACGAGTCCGTTCGTCCGTCAGTTGCTCCCATGCGGAAACAAACGACAAACCGCTGAAAATCAGATAATCCATGCACGCGGCAGCGACTTGGACCAGCTGTTCGCGGACCTCGTGTTCGAGTTCGAAACCCTCCTCTTCATCGCCATCCCTGTTCGCTGCGGACAGTTCTTGCAGCGTTCCGCCCAGTGCGTCGAGGATCTTCTCCGTCACCACCAGGTTGCTCTGGTGCACATAACTGGCATCACAAATGAACTCCAGTTCGTGAACGATCGCATTCCGGTGCATAGGGGGCGGAGTCCGTTCCGGGCGTGCAGCCATTTGCAGGAGCGACCGGCCTAGCGAACGTAACATCGCGGATCAACGGGCGGTTACCGGTGAACGCGGCTCCTTCGCCGATCTGCGGCTGCGATCAACTCGGTCTCATTCGGGATGGCCCTTCAGGATCTGCTCCATCTCGAACAGCTACACCTACGGTCTCTTTGGCGGGATCGCCTGCCGGATCGGGACGCGGGTACCCAGCTCGATCCACGAATCCCTATCCAGATCGACCACTCCTCCCGCCAAGAACACTTCTTGCTCATTGAACTGCTTGACTACCCGCGGCACCGCGTTCACGTCAGTCGCTTGGCACATGACTAGATAACAGGCAGCACCTTCGCGGACCCGCTCAAGGTGCTGCAACCTCTCGCGGTCGCCGGAGTTTTTGACATCCATTTGATGTGGGTCGTGATGAGTCACTTGCACCAACCGTCGGCCATCTTGCATCTGGACTTCGTCTTGCCAGACCCTCAGGAACACTGCTCCGTCCGACGGTCGAATCGAACCCCAACCCTGCCGCGAGTTCGCAACCGGTGCTCCAAGCTTGGCGAAGAAGTCTTTTTGTGACACAGGAGACTTTCGAAGTGTGAGCATGACTCGGCTACGACCCAGCTTGCCGTCGATCGGCATTCGATCGAGAGCCTTGTGGCCGTTCCAGGATCAGCACCGAGTCAATGAGGCCATCCGCGATTGTATCACCGACAGGGCCAGCGACGGCAGAAGAAATCGAAGCTCGTTCGTTGACACGTTAACCGGAATCGTGAACGAATCTCACATACGACCCCAACCACACCGCCAGCTGTGGTGGCGACGATTGCCCGACGGACCTCGCTCTGTCTCCGCACGTCGACGCGATAGCTCATTCTCGGTGAAGCGGCGAACGTCTGCCACCGGTTCGCACACGTCACACTCCGACCGCTCGTCAGCGACATGTACAACGACGATGGACGCTTTGCCGAAGGAGGAGACCTCGGCCATCGAGTCCATCTTGGCTCTGGTCATCGTGGATGGCGACCAAGATGACTGCTTGCCATCATTAGCGAAATGAAAATGCCAGCCCCAGCCACCGTGACGTCTCAACCGAACCGAGCGACCGGCACGCGTGCCACGCCATTCGCCATGCGGTGTTCGTCATCGAACAGCGAGTACCAGCCGAGCTGGAATGGGACGAGCAGGATTGCTCTGCGACTCACTTCCTCGCCCGAGACGCCGTCAGCAAACCGGTCGGAACAGCCCCGGCTGATTGACTACGACGGTGTCGCCAAGATCGGCCGCGTTGCCGTGCTCGCAGAGGCCCGTGGAAGGTCGATCGGACAACTGCTGATGTCTGCAGCTCTGGCCGAAGCACGACGGTTGGGATTCGCGGTGGCAATCCTCGACGCCCAGATGTCCGTGATCTCGTTCTACGAGCGATGAGGCTTTGTTGCTGAAGGTCCGGTGTTCGAGGAGGCTGGTATCCCCCATCGGAGGATGCGACTGACACTAAGGATCGCGATTGCTGCTGACGCAATGGCAAGAGTCGGCCGCCGCGGCTTTTATTGACCCGTCGGGCGGCTAAGCCGCGGCCGATCAGGCGTCGACGGACTCCGCTGGGCGAGGGACCGCAAGTTCACGGCCGTTCTTCGTGATCCTGCGGAGCGTGACGTCGCCGAGCAGCTGCGTGCACGTATCTTCCGGAGGGGCGACGTTATAGAGTTCCGCCTGGAGCTGATACCGGCCGCGGGGCAGACGCATCGTCCGCCGGAAGACGGCCGAGAACTCGACCTCGACGAGGTCCGTCGGAAACAACGACAGCCAATCTTCTTGTCCCTCGTGCCCGGGCCCCCGCTCATCGATCAACCGACCGGAGTGATCATAAAGGCGGACCGTGCCATCGCACTCTGGCCACGCCATGCGGCTTCCGTTATCAAACACGATGCCGTCTTCGGTGAGCACATTCAGTTCGGCCGGCTGGTCGGCTGCGTCGGCGTCGTGCATGGCATACCTCGCGGCTACGAACCTCTCTAGCACTGCATCTCTAGCACTGCATCTCTAGCATTGCATCGGCGAGACAGCCCGGCTGGCCCGAGTTCGCGACGCGATCTCATCGACTGGCTCGGCGTCTGGTGTGAGTCGAGGCCGTGTGGCCGGCATCGCCGTCACAAACCGCCGCGTCCACGGACTCTCACCGGCCGCCCTAGAACCGCCATCGAGTTTATCCGCCAACTCATCCGACAAAAGACGATAGGCAGGGAGCCGCGTCATGCAGGGACGTCTCTCCCCTCGCCGCTGCTCGGACCGTGCCACCGATGGCTCGCAGTTCTTCCTGGAAGGGCTACCTTCGGGTCAGCCTCGTGTCAGTGCCCGTGCGAGCCTATACCGCCAGCCAGAGCGGAGGCGGGGGCATCAGCTTCAACCAGCTCCACGAGCCCTGCAAGAGCCGCATCAGCTACAAGAAGGAATGCCCGATCCACGGCGAAGTGCCGAACGACGAGATCGTCTCAGGCTACCAGTTCGCCAAGGGGCAGTACGTCGTCGTCGATCCTGACGAGATCCAACAGCTTCGGCCGCAGTCGGAAGATCGCAGCATCGCCGTCGACACCTTCGTGCCGGCCGGCTCGATCGACTCCCTCTATCATTCCGGCAAGACCTACTACCTGACGCCAGACGAGCCGGTGGGTCAGAAGCCCTACCAGCTCCTGCGGGCGGCGATGGCCGAGCAAGGATTGCAGGCGATTGCTCAGGTCATCCTCACGAAGAAGGAACAGCTCGTCCTGGTCCGCCCGCTGGGCAAGCTGCTGGTGATGAGCGTGCTGGACTACGCCTCTCACGTGAAGGCCCCCGAGTCCTTCGAGGACGAGATCACCGACTCCGCCGTCGGCAAACAGGAGCTGAATCTGGCGAAGCGACTCGTGGGTGACATGACGCGTGACGACCTTGATCTATCGGAGTACAAAGATCTCTACACCGAGCGGGTGACGGAACTCGTGCAGGCGAAGGTCGAGGGCAAGGAGATCGTCGCTCCTCCCGCCGAGGAAGAACCCGCGGTCATCAACTTGATGGACGCCCTCAAGAAGAGCGTGGCTCACGTCAAGAAGCCCGCGGCGAAGAAGACGAAAGCGAGCCGACCGGCTCCCAAGGCCGCCGCCAGCCGCACCAAGCGGACGACGAAGAAGGCGGCGGGCGGGCGGAAGAAGACGGGTTGAGCAGGGCGTCCAAGAGAGAGAACTGTTCCTATGGCGGATGAGGAAGTCGCACCGCTCGCGGGACAGCGGGTCGCCTTCACCGGTCGGCTGGCGTCGATGTCGCGGGCAGCTGCGGCAGATGTAGTTGCTCGGCGAGGCGGCTCGACTGGCAATTCCGTCTCACGCTGCACTGATCTGCTCGTCGTCGGCCGCGAGAGCTGGCCGTTACGTTCCGACGGACGTCCCACGGCCAAGCTCCGCCGGGCTCGGTCACTGGCCCGGCTCGGCTTCGGCATCGAGATCCTCCCTGAGGAAGAGTTCCTCCGCCGCAGCGGAGTGTCCGCCGCTGGCGATGTGCTGGGCCTGCACCCGCTATCGACGCTCACTGAGCTGGCCGGCGTCTCCCGTGGTCGCATCGAGACCTGGGTGCGGGCGGGACTGCTGGCCCCCGCCGGCGAAGTGGAGGGCGTGCCGCTGTTCGACTATGCGGGCGTTGCCGCCGCCCGCTCACTGGCGGGACTGCTCGCGTCAGGAGCCTCGCCGCGGGTCATCGCTCGCAGCCTGCGAAGCCTCATCGGCTGGCTGCCGGGAGCAGACGTGCCCTTGGCAGCCTTGTCACGGCTGACGCTGGTCAATGGCCGGCTCGCCTTCCGCACGAGCGATGGTCGAGCTGTCGAGGCGGCCGGGCAGTTGTTGATGGTGTTTGACGGCGAGACGGTTGTGGGCGAGGCCGACGCCGCGGTGTTGCCGCTGAGGAACGTGGTGGCCGGCGACGAGCTGTTCGAGAAGGCTCTCGATCGGGAACGGGAGGGAGATCTCGCTGCGGCCGCGGAATTGTACCGCCGCCTGTTGCTCGAAGAGGGACCGGACGCTGAAGTCGCCTTCAACCTCGGCAACGCCCTGCAGGCCCTCGGTCGGCTCGACGCGGCCGCCGAACGCTTCCGACAGGCGACGGAACTCGATCCCGACTTTGCCGACGCCTGGCACAACTTGGGCACAGTGCTCCTGGAATCTGGTGATGCGGACTCGGCAGCGGCGGCTTTCGAAGTTGCCGTCACCGCAGATCCCAAGTACGCCGACGCTCATTACGGCCTGGCCGGGGCCTTGGAAGAGTGCGGGCGGTACGAAGAGGCCAGGCCACACTGGCGGGCGTATGTCGAGCAGGACCCGGCGGGAGAATGTGCCGATTACGCACGCCGACGTCTGACGGAACCGGGGGAACGGCCAACAGGTTGAAACTCGCTACAGTCCCACTGACTTCCGGGCCTTCGCCGTCAGTGACTGCCGTGCCTCGTGCAGTTCGGCCCAAGGGTCTTCTTTCAGAGCCGCCAAGCGGTTACGAACGGTCAGAACTGTAAACTGCTCCGGCCGCAGCTGCGGGGTGAGTTCCGCCCAGGCGAGTGGCGTCGCCACAGTTGCTCCAGGTCGGGCTCGTGGTGCGTAAGCCGCGACTGCTGTCGCTCCGCGACCGTTCCGCAGGTAGTCGACGTAGATCCGCCCCTTGCGTGCCGCCTTGGCGGACGTGGCAACGAACTGTCGGGGGTATTCGCCGCCGAGGCGTTCCGCGAAGCGTCTCGCGAAGCTCTTCACCTCGTCCCACTCATGGCGGCGGTCGAGCGGCACCACAACGTGCAGCCCCTTGCCACCCGTGGTCTTCACAAAGCTCACCAGCCCCGCTGCGTCGAGCCGTGCCCGTACCAGCGAAGCCGCCGCGACGATTTCGCTCCAGGCCACGCCGTCGCCCGGATCCAGATCGATGATCAGGCGGTCTGGCCGCTCAGGTCGATCGGCACGGCTGCCCCAGGGATGAATTTCGAGCACGCCCATCTGCACGAGCGAGACCAGGCCGGCAAGATCACGCACGACGAGGTGTGGCTTCCCGTCGCCTTCAACTTCAAGTCGCTCAACCGATTCCGGCGTGGCTCGATCAGCATGCTTCTGAAAAAAGCACTCACCACCGGTGCCCTTCGGGCAACGCAGGAGTGACAACGGCCGGTCGGCGACTTCCGGCAGAATCCATTCGGCGATGGATGCGACGTACTTCGCGAGGTCGAGCTTGGTCAGGCCGACATCGGGGTAAAGCACTCTCTCGGGGTTCGTCATCCGCACACCGGCCAAGCCGGCAAGATGTTCTGCTGTCAACGCCTCGGTCTTAGCGGCGGCGGTCTGCCGTCGCTGGTTCTTCGCCTTCGCCGGGCGTGACTGTCGTGACTCGTTGGCTGGGATTTCAGCAGTCGCCGGTGATTTGTCATCACGCAGGCCGCGGTAGGTCGCGTGACGCAGCAAGCCATCCGCCGTCCGATCGGCGAAGGCGACTTCGACCATGAGCGACGGCTCCGTCCAACGCACGTCTTTGCCGGCGTCGGGCGGCTTCTTGGTGAACGGGGATGTTTTTCGCACGAGTGGATCGAGCCGCTGTCGCAGATCAATGAGGGTCCGCTCATCGAAGCCTGTGCCGACCCGCCCCGCGTAAATCACCTGACCGCCGTCGGTGGGCTTGCCCAACAGCAAGGAGCCGAAGCCGGTGCGTGAGCCGGCCCCGCCCGTGAAACCGCCGACGAGGAACTCGTACGACCGCCGGCATTTCGCCTTGAGCCAGGTCTTGGTACGACCGCCGCGATGCGGAGCGTCCGCTCGTTTAGAGATGATGCCTTCAAGTCCCGCCTGACACGCCGCGTCGGTAAAGCTCGGACCGTCGCCGGAGACGTGTTCAACGTACTGCACTCGCGATGGAGCCTCTTGCAGCAGCGAGGCGAGCAGAACTTTGCGTTCGGCCAGCGGCGTGCGTCGCAAATCAAAGCCATCGAGAAACAGGAGGTCGAAAGCGAAGAACACCAGCTGACCCGTCGATCCGATCGACAGGGCGGCCTGCATCTCCGAGAAACTGGTGACGCCGGTTAAGCCAGGCGAGGCGGCTTCACCATCAATCCAGGCAGAGCGACAGGGCAGGGACGCGATTGCAGCAGCAATCTCTCGAAAGCGACCCGTCCAATCATGGCCGCCTCGCGTGAAGAGCGTCACGTCTCTGTCGTCCACTTTGGCGAGAAGCCGATACCCATCGTACTTGATCTCGTGCAGCCACTCGTCGCCTTCGGGAGCCCGGTCGGCAAGCGTCGCTAGTTGTGGAGGAATCGTTGCCGGCAGTTTTGAGGAGGCGGCTCCGGTGATCTTTCGCAGTCGGGTCGCCCACTTGGATCGTTGCGGCTTCGAGTTCTTCCGCTGCTGGGCTGCCGTCGGCTTTGTCGGGACAGCCTTGCCGCCTTTCCAGACGCGGTCGGGAGCGGCGGCGATCTCTTCCACTGTGCGTCCGCTGAGCACGCTCGCCGGCCGCTCGGCGAGTACATCGCCTTTGGAGAGCGGCACGACAGCATCGTCCTTGATCTTGATCAGCAGCCAGTTCTTACCGTCAGCACTGCGGCCACCTGTGCGAACAAGATTCCAATTGCCCTTGAGCTTCGTGCCATCCAGGCGGAACTTGAGATGGCCTTTGGCGAGCATCTTCGAGATCTCGCCCTCGGGCTCGTACGTGCCCTGGTCCCAAACGATGACGCTGCCGCCCCCGTACTCACCGGCAGGGATGACACCCTCGAAACCAGCGTAGGCGAGTGGATGGTCCTCAACCTGCACGGCCAGTCGCTTCTGCGACGGATCGAGGCTGGGCCCTTTGGGGACGGCCCAGGAGAGGAGCACGCCATCGTGCTCGAGCCTGAAATCGTAGTGGATCCGTTCACGTCGGTTCGGACGCCGCATGGGGTGTAGTTCGAAATCGTTCATTCATAAAGTGCATCGAGGACATTAGGAGAGGTTTCTTCGCTTTCTCGCTCCTGCCTTTTTGATCCCGCTGAGCAGAGGGAGCCTTCCGCGGCATTTCTCTGGTAGGGCGTGTGCGATCACAATGGAACCTAGCGATGGTGTCGTATCGCGGCGTTTCGGCAGTGACATACGGTCATGGATGCCAGCCGGGGAAGACGCTTGCTTCACCTTGCGACGGCGGCATACGCATTCCACCTCGCCACCACGCTGATCCTGACGCTCGCATGTGGCAGGGGCTTTCGAATTCCCCGGCTGAGCGGGTTCTATCTCGGAGGTGATTTGAAGGCTCTCGTCAGTCTGACTTTGCGGGAGCCGGTCGCGATTGCTCTGTTCGCCCTCTGCCTGGCGGCCTGGCACGCCTTCGCCATTGAGTGTCTCGTTCGGCCGTGGATGAGACGACACTCCGCCCAGTGACCTGGACCCGAATCGTTCAAGGGCGAGACTGCCAGCCCCACCGGCGGAAGTCCGGCAGGCCGAGGAACTCGCCAGGAAGTTGAGCGGGCCGTCTTGCGGTTCGAGTGCTCCTTCGCCGCCAGATCGGCGAGACGTTCTGCTGCCCTACGAGTTAACCGCGAAGCCGAGTCGCGGTTCGTCTGTGGGGCGGATCGATCCGGTCGCTTCCGCAACTGGAGCTTCCGAGACGCGATTGTCCGCTCCCGAATAGATCAGCCTTTCTGCGTCCATGAGCATCTACGTCGAAACCAAGATCGACTGTGCGATGGACGAGGTGTGGGAACGGACCCAGAACCCAGCCTTACACGAACGTTGGGATGCTCGTTTCACTTCAATCCGATACCTGCCGCGGACCAGCGAGTCGGGGCCGCAGCGGTTCTTGTATGCGACGCGGATCGGGTTCGGCGTTTCGATCGCGGGGGCAGGAGAGAGCGTTGGCAACCGCACTGGAGCCGGGGGACAACGCACCTCCTCGCTGCGATTCTGGTCAGAAGATCCCAGATCGCTGATTCGGGACGGTGCCGGCTATTGGCAGTACGTGCCCGTTGATGGCAGAGTCCGCTTCATCACCGGGTACAACTATCGCACGCGGTTTGGAGAGGCTGGTCGAGTGCTCGACCGCCTGCTGTTTCGCCCTCTGCTGGGTTGGGCCACCGCGTGGAGTTTCGATCGCTTGCGACTGTGGATCGAGAAGGAAATTGATCCTGCAGACTCGATGCGTCGCAGTGTGATCCATGTGCTTTGTCGGCTCTCGATCGCCTTCGTGTGGCTCTACCAAGGTCTCGTTCCGAAGCTGATCGCTCGACATGCCGACGAGTTGGCGATGCTCGCCGACGCCGGAATCTCTACAGGCAAGATACAGGTGGCAGTCATCATCGCTGGTCTGTCCGAGGTGTTGCTCGGAACCAGCGTTCTCGTCTGCTTCCATCGCCGGTGGCCACTTCAACTGACGCTTCTGCTGATGGCATTTGCCACTGTCGGCGTCGCCATTAGTTCGCCGCAGTACCTGCTCGCAGCGTTCAACCCGATCAGCCTGAATCTGCTCTTCGCCGTCGTCTCACTGATCGGACTGCTCGTGATGAAGGATCTGCCTTCCGCCCGCCGATGCCTACGACGAAGACCGGAGAACGAGTGATGCCATCGATCTATGAACGAGCACTCGGATCGGATTTCCAAAAGCTGCACCCCAAGATTCAGCAACGGTTCGGGTTTAGCAGCGATGGCGGCGTGGCGTCGATCGGGTCCGGGTGCATGGAAGAGATCTGGAGGGGCCACTTCTACACGCTGCCGTTCCTCTATCTCGGAACCTGGCGGCGGATCATGTTTCCGGAATGCGGAACGAACGTGCCCTTCACGGTCGAGAACTACGCTTACAGGGATGGCTTCGGACGGGAAACGATCACCTGGATTCGAACGTTTCGCGGCCTGAGAATGCGTCGATTCGATGCGTACATGATCTACAGCGAAACTCGCGGCTGCATCGTCGACTACTTAGGAACTCACCAGCACCTCGCTGTTGACTTAGATCTTGCGGCTGACCGACGCGGAGGTCTTTCTATACGGTCGGATGCACAACGGTTCTACGAGGGGCCGCTCGGTTTCACATTCCCTCTCTGCTTTTCCGGAGTCGCAGAAGTTCGCGAGTGGTATGACGATGATGAAGCGAAATACCGCATCGAGGTTGAAGTCACGAACCGCCGCTGGGGACGGCTGTTTGGCTATCGCGGTTCGTTCGACGCAGTGTGGCGGAAAGTCGAGCCAGGAAGTGTTCCCAATCACGTCAAGCCGCTGAGGGAAGAGCAGCGAGAATGAGCCTGACGTTTTGATGAGTTCGCTTAGCCGCATCAGCTTTTGGAATAGATCACGACGTCTGCGGCGGAGCCTTCGACCGAGAGACGACCTCGACTCCACAAGCCCGACACAGCGATCCGGCGAGCTGTTCGATGTGCCACTTCAGGTCCGTGTGGATCCACCGTCGCTCGAGGCCGTTCCCGGTCGCATACACGAGGTTCAGCTGGGCCGTGCCGCCCCTCATGAGGATCTGGACACCCTTGAGGCTCGAGACGGGAATGAGCTCCACGGAGTCGCGGGTCTTGAGAATCACAGCTCCGCCGTCACCGGTTATCGTCAGCGACTGGCCGCGTCTGGAGAAGCGGCGGCCTGTCAGTATCGAGCCGACGGCCACCCAGACGAAGACGCATCCGCCGGCGAAGACGACCAACTTCATTTGGAGGTCGTCTGTCGCGGCTCCCCAGGGGAAGAACCACCAAAACGCGAAGCAGGCGACCGCCAGGAGCACGCAAATGAATGCTAGATACCGATGTCCCGCCGTGAGCTGAAGCGATGCCCCTCCATTGTCTTGCCGTAGCCGCAGGCTCGGGAACAGGTCCCGCGGACCGTACCCGTGGGACATCCACTCGGTCGGAATTGTGGCATCCTGTCGATGCATCGCGATCGCCGGTGTCAGGGATTCCAGATCTCAACCTCTCTGAATGGAATGCCCTATCCGCCGACCGGCATCACGAACTGCTGCGTGTCCGATGAACGCACCTGCGGCGAAGCAGATCATCCCCGCGACAACAACGACGGAGGCACTGAGAGTCTGCATGGTGCTCTGCATCAACATGACCGACAAGAAGGCGTGCCGCCATAGTCGGCTCTCGCGGCACAAGCGAATTCTTCTTGCACTCCCCGCCGTGGCGGGTGCGGCCCAATCAGCGGCCATCGGTACGCTCAAGCATCACCATCGGGTCCTTCAGGATTTCCAGCTCCGTGACTTCGAGAGCGATGATCCACTGTGCCGGAAACGGCGAGGAAGGGCCGCCCCGGTGGAGCCGGGTTCGCACGACGCCACGGACGTGAATCGGAGTCCCTTCCTTTACGTCGTCTAGCAACTTGCCCTGAACATCAATGCGTTGGATCTGACCTGCAGGCCACAGCTCGAGTTGCGGAGTCCATTTGACCGGTCGTCGCAAGATGCCCGATAGCTCGACAACCTCCGGTACTGGCTTCGACCCAATTTCCTTGGGCTCTTGGCCCTCAGCAATGAGAAGGGCTGCAAACGGAAGAAGTGCGACCAGGGCCAAGGCTGAGGTGCGAGGTGACATGACGGCTCTCCTCGTACGGGCGAAGTGGACTGCACCACTCTACCGAGTCTCACGTGAAGAGGGGGCAATTGATCGAGCGTCAGGAAAAGAGAGAGTGACACAGCGGAAGCCGAGGCAGCGTCTGCGGGCGTACGGCGATCGACCCCCTCGACCGGCGTTACCACCGGCGTGTCGCCGCCTGAGGCAGTGACCGCGGTTCCTTTTAATCAGCCGAGCAGGCCATCCAGGCGGCCCTCTGCCTCTAACTTGTAGAGATCATCGCAGCCGCCGACGTGCGTTTCGCCGACGAAGATCTGCGGCACCGTCTGCCGGCCCCCGGCCCGCTCGATCATCACGTCCCGAAGAACATCGTCGTCGGAGATCTCGACCTCCGTGAACGCGACACCCTTACGAGCCAGCAGATCCTTCGCCCGGGTGCAATAACCGCACCAGATCTTGGTGTAGATGACCACGTTTCGAACGGCACTCGCTCCTTCTTCTTTGTGGTCTCGGAGCCAACCAGTTAGCGGTTGAGAACGGACGGATGGGTCACACTACTTGTGATGCATTCAGAAGTCATTCACGAAACAATCCAGTGCAGCGTAGTAGGCTTCGCGATTATCGTCCGGCAAGGCGAGCAGCTCGGACAGGCGATTCCGCATCGCATCGTATTTCGCTGAGGCTTCGGCCTCGGTGCCGGCGAAAGCTGTGTGAAACATCGATCCGTATATGCCGCAGGTCACAGCGAATGGGGCCGTGCTGCCCCCCCTTTCAAGCGTGATACGTGACCCCAGTGGATGTTCGTCGTCACGCAGGATGATGCCCCCTTCGGAACCTGCCGTGCCGATTGTCCACCCACCATCCATGGGTGCCCATTCCGTGCCCGCCATACCAGTTCTCTGTTCCTCGCAAAGATGAGCGTCACCTCAGAAAGTGTCGCTCTCCCAAACGTCCGGCCGCATCATGCTCGGCGGGCAACAGCGATCATCCTCTCGCAAGGAACGCCAAATCTTCCGTGTCACATTCGAATACCAGCCCAGCCCTCTCGGTGTTGAGCATAAAACCCCGGCCGAACTCCTCTCGGAACCATTCCTCGGAGGAGGCCCATTCCGGTGGCAGGTCGCCGGAGCCGACAACGAACTCCACCCGGCCCTTGGACCCGCCCCAGAGGATTCGGTCGCCCAGTTGAAGTTTCACCAGTGGGATAGAAGAAGGGCATCACCTATCTGCTCCGATCGTCAGGACCAGACGGCAGGGCACCGACATCTGTCCGCCCCGCTTTAGTCGGACAAAAACTAACCGTTGCAAGCTGGTCTGCTCAAGCAGCTCGATGAGGAAGGGCACAGCGTAAGGGGTAGCCTTGTCGACCGTCCCCTGATGCCAGATGTTGCCGTACAGCTCATAGACCGCGTTCTCGCGGACCTCCGCCTTAGGTGAGGCCAACGAGCGAATGAGACCCGAAACGTCGGATGCCTCGCGTGCTGCGGTGATCCCCAGTCGATCTTGCTCTGCCGCTCGATCATGGTGATTCCTGAGCGGTGGGATCTGAACCGCCGGAGGCATTAGATTCTGAATCGAGGTGGTGTTTAGCGTAACAGGCGTCGCAATCCGGCAGATTCGCAAACTGTCGTTATTCCGCTTACCAGAACTCCCACCAGCGGCGGCGAGGCTTCGACGGCACCGGCACGACGTCAGTGAACGTGTTTGGGGTTTGTGTCAGCTTGTGGAACCGGCGGGCCACCACGTCAGGAGCCTCTTGTTCCAACAGCGTCCATGCCTCCGCCCTCAGCGGCACGAACACGCCCGTGTCGCTGCCCACGGAGGCGTAGAGCATTCGAACCTCGAACTCGGGCGAGAGTGCCTGGTTCAACGCCAGCAGTGTGAGATGACGGTCCGCCGGTGTTCCGGTCAGCGGGACCTGCACCCGCTTGCCTGCGAAGGTGACGAACAAGTCTTCGCCCTGCCATTCCGCTGAGAGACGATCCGTCCGCAGCACCGTCTCACAGGAGCGGACGATCTCGTCGTCTTCTTCACGCCAGTCGACGGCGAAGCAGCAGTCCTCGTTCGAGAGGAGGGCCTCGAAAGCGGCATCGTCATCATCGCGGACGGCAGACGAGATTGCGTCAGGGATCATTGAAGCTGCGAGAAGGTTTCTGTGGCTGATGCCGCTCTCTGGTGAGTAAGTTGATCAACGTCTGCTGGCGGAGTGCTTCCGGGGATCGGATCTGAATCCGGCGTACGGTCTGACGTGGTGGCTCAAAGAGCCGGTGAGTGCTGAGCTTCGCCGATCGATTCCAATCCTCTCGCGGGAGTGGGGAGATGTCGCGAACTCCGACTGGATCCCCGCCGATCTCGTCGCGGCCTGCGGTGCCGGGAAGCAGCGACTTTATGTGATCCCTTCCCTGAAGCTGGTGGTGGTGCGGCAGGGCGGCCTGAGCCAAGGTTTCTCCGACGTCGAGTTTCTCAGCCTGCTGCTTCGGGGCAAGTCGGACGGCAATTGAGCGGCTTCGCTCGGCACTAGCATTCGCTGCTCGGCCCCTGAGGTTCATCCGTCATCGCATCATCGTGCAGCAATGTCGCAGGCAGGATGGCCGTCTCACCCATCGGAATACATGCATCGAACAGGCCAGATTCGTCAGTCGCCCCGCCAGGAAAGATAATGGAACGAGCCTCTGTCTCTCCCCGAACTGCCGCCTCGAGGGCAGAGATCATTTCGTCCATCGTCGACAGCCGGTCTTGTGGCCGCTTCCTGACTGCTTGCTGAAAGGCTCGATCCAGTTCGTCCGAGACATCGTTCCGCATGACGTGAAGGCTCGGCACCGGCCCGTCCTGATGGGCTCGCAGCACCTCATTGAGCGTCCCCCCATACATCGGGCGACCGGCGAGCAGAAACCAGAGCGTGCCCCAAGGCCGTATACGTCCGAGCGACGATCTGCCTGGCTCACATCGGCGATCTGTTCCGGCGGCATATAATCTGCGGTGCCCATCGTGGTGCCTGGGACGAGCACGTCCGACTCGGTGCTGGTTGACTTCCCAGGAGCGACCCCAGCCAACCCAAAGTCGGCGACCTTCACCGCGAATTTACCGTTCGCAGCGTCTCCGATGAGCAAGTTCGATGGCTTGATGTCGCGATGGATAACGCCGAGGTCGTGGGCATGGCTTAGCCCCCGGGCCGCCTGAACCACAAAGTCCACGGCCCGGCTCACCGAAAGTGGACCGTTAACCGCGACGTGCTGGGCCAGGTCGCTCCCGTCCACATACTCCGTCGCGAGGTAGGGCAGGCCATCTGCCTCGCCAGCGTCGCAAGCGGCGATTACGTTCGGGTGCCGGACCCGAAATGTCACCTCAACTTCCCTTTCGAATCGGCGGATCCGGAGGCTTGACGGTGGTGGAACCGCCGACAGCACTTTGAGGGCGACCAATTGACCGGTGGTCCGGCGGCGGGCGTTAAACACTTCACACGTGCTGCCGCGGCAGAGCCGCCTGAGCAGGACGTAGTCGCCGAGCACGAGTCGGTCGTCAGTCTCGCCGAGCAGGGCCTCAGCTTGATACTCCGTTACGAGGCCCCGCCGTAACAGCCGGTCGGAGAGCCCTCGCCCAGGGTCAGGCGAGCGGACGTCCGCGAGCAGCGGACCGGCCTCTTCTTCGGCAGACAACAGCCCGTCAACCGCGAGTCGCTCCATCAGCCGTCCGGCGGTAATCATGCGGGAGGGCTCGAAGGGGACATCGCGACACGGGCGTGAGAAGCGAGCACGAGCCCGGCGGTCGGAACCCGCGAGCGATTGAGGAAGTGATAAGGCTGGCCGTCGCAGCCGGTCTCGTCTCCGTCATAGGTACTGAGTGAGAAGTACCACTTGTTGTGGTACACGCTCGCCCCGCCGATGAAGCCGAACTCCGTCCAAGTTTCACCCGTGACACATTTCCTGTGATGCTCGTCGCCTTTTCCCCTGCTTGTTCAGCGGCAAGTAGAACGCAGACGTTGGTCCGCCGCTGCGAGTTTTGTGGCAGCGTCACCATGTTTTCTTTCCCACTTTCCGGCGGTAGTCGATCCAGCCGAAGATGAGGCCAATTGATCCGCCGACGAGAGCAAAGGGGATCCACACGAGAGGCAGGGTGACTGCTTCACTGAGCGGCCAGTCCCGCCGGTGCGTCAGCCACCAGCACGTCTTTAGCACGGGGAACAAACCGGCAGCCAGTCCTGCGACGATACCGGCCATTCCTCCGCCCGCGAGGTACATTGTGGACCGCTTGACCATCACCCACCGCTTCCATAGAGGCCATTCCCGACAGAATAATGCCGCCGCCCGTGGAGGTCGCCCAGTTTGATTGGTGGCCGTGAGAGGTTCGCGTCAGGAGATCAAGTCGAAGGCCGCAGCGACACCAACGGCGATGAGAGTCTCGTTTCAGGTACGCGGTGATCACCTTTCGCCGCGGCCGCATCGCGATCGGTTATTCAGAAGTCGGGAGCTAAGCGTGCCGTCCGACGTAATAACAGCAGTCACCTGCGTTGCCATTCTGTCGAGCGTCGCGTACGGAGATCCAACCACGGAACCTTGGCCTCGTCACGTCATTGACGACTCCTCACGTGGAGCGGACGGGGTCAAGCTCGGTGACATCAATGCTGACGGCCTCATGGATGTCGTGACGCCGTGGGAGGAGGGTGGCCTCGTCCGCGTTTACCTGCATCCCGGCCACGAGAAGTCGAAGGAGCCTTGGCCTGCGGTCACGGTCGGCCGGGTCGGCGATCCCGAAGATGCCGCCTTCGCCGACGTCGACAATGACGGCACATTGGCAGTCGTCAGTTGCTGCGAGGGCAAGACTCAGGCGATCTTCGTGCATCGCCTGAGCAACCTCCAGCAGTTGCTCGACGAGGCGGCCTGGACGACGGAGCGGGTCGAAATCGCGGACGGTCGGCAGTGGATGCAGTGCTTGCCGATCCGGCTCTCGCTGGGTCGGACGGTCCTGGTGGTGGGATCGAAAGGTCACGATGGTGTGCTTGGCGTGCTGATGCCGTTTCCCGCTGGAGAAGTGGTTGCGTCGCCTTGGCGTCTCATTCCGCTCACGGACGCCGGATGGATCATGTCGATCGAACAGACGCCGAACCGGCCGAAGCTCCGTGTTGGCGATGCCAATTCGGACAGAGCTGCATCTGCGGTCGTGCCGGTCACGCAGACCGAAACACGGTTTTTCGTGAGCGATCGTAAAGGGCCCCGGCGGGGCGTCTCGGAATGGACGGTGTCGCACGACCCTCTCGCCAAGGATGGCAAGTTCGCGACGAAGCTGCGTGACGTCGGCGGCCAGAATCACGAAGTCATGTTCTTGGCGGCCGGCCAACTGGGCCAGTTCCGTCTCACGAACGACTCGGACGATGCCGTCGTTACGACCGGTGATGGGCCGCTGCTCTGCCTGAGCGGCAACGGCCGAGTTTCAGAGATCCCGATGCCTCAAGGCTGTGGGACAGGCAAAGCCGTGGCGATCGACGACCTCAACGGCGACGGCAGGCGGGATCTTGCTGTCACTTGCGAGAACGCCAAGGGGACGACGGGCGTGTTCTGGCTGGAGCAGACGAATGTGCTCGACGCGACGGACGAGGCTCGATGGCGGTTTCACGACATCAGTGGCCGCGATGGCACCAAGTTTGACCGGATCGAACTCGTTGATTTGGATGGGGATGGCGATCTAGACCTGCTGACCTGCGAGGAGGCGGAAGGTCTCGGCGTGATCTGGTACGAGAACCCGCTGAAATGAAAAGCCGTTTCGCGGCCGGGGGTGAAACCTCGCTATCAGCGGCCGTTGTGGAACGGGATTGGCTACGTTCCGGTCTCCCATGCGTTCGCCGGTCAGTCCGTCTTCAGACGTGGCTGTGATCGGCCTCGATCCCGTTCAACGATACGAGGAGAACCAGGATGGAGGAACCTGCCGAACCGCTGTGGCCTGAGGGACTGGACGACATCTGCATCTTCACTGTCCTGCCGCCGATAAACCGCCCGCAGACGCGGGCGAGCAGCCAACCGGCGAAAAGCCTCATCGGCCAACGTGCCGGAACGAAAGATGCGAAAGCGAAGCCGGTACAGACGAGTCGGGCTCGACGTGGTTCGCTAGGTTGAGGCCGGTTGCCGCTCGCAAGTATTCAGCGGCGAGCAAGCCTTGCGGACGCGTCGCTTGCAGGTTCACAAAACTTGCGGCAGCGAAGGAAAATGAGGGTTCTTGACTGGGAGTAGCATCAGGCCCGTGTGCGTTATCGGAATCTGATACTGCCGTGCCGATCGAATGCCGATTTGAAACAGCGTTCCTTCGATTCGCGTCGATGAGCTACTCCGCTGTCAGATCGAACCTCTTCTCTTTCTCGTCTCGCTCAGCGATAAGCGAGAACCTCTTTCCGATCTCTAGCCGCTGGATAGCGGCGATGACCTCCGCGAAGTCATCGATCGCTCGGCCGTCGATGAGGACGATCATGTCGCCCTCACGGATGCCGGCCCTCTCAGCCAGGCTTCCCGGCAGCACTGCGGACACCACTCCGCCGTACTCGCCGGAAGAGCACCACTGTTGTGTCTCGAACGCCGCAGCGAACCTATCGCCGCTCGCGATCTTTCGCGACAGTGATCAAGTCACAGTTCCGGATCGCGTGAGTTCCGCACATCGTGTACGACACACCCAAGTGGAGATATAACCAAAAGTCGTGGATGGAGGTGAGTTGAAGAAGGCGGCGTGCTTGGCGAGAAAGGTGTTGAGCAAACGTCCTTTTTCTCCAGGAGCACACCGCCATGTCCGAAGTTACCGCAGCGA
>JACCRE010000180.1 GCA_013813775.1 Planctomycetaceae bacterium | reverse complement strand
CACGTTCCTTTCAGCATGAACAGTTCTGACAAAGGAGGCAGTATGGCTGGCCCTTGGAGCACGCCCAGCGCATCGCTGCCCACGAATCGGCGCGATCGACGAAACTCTACGACCGGACGAGCGATGCCGTGAGCCTGGACGAGATCGAGCGAATCGTGATCTAAGACCGAGGGCCGGTGGCAATGTGGTCGGTGATCGCGACAGACCCGGAATGTGGTGCGGGAACTGCGAGTTTCGGCTAGCCTGCACGTCCAAATGAATAGCCCGGCAGACATGCCGGGCTAGGTTCTGTGCTGAGCCGGTCTTCTGAAACTATGATAGACCGATCATTTGCACCGAGAAATCAAGAAGGTGCAGCGTCTCAAATGGAAAGGACACCACTGACGAGGGATCGGCGGGTATGCCTTCGGTGCGGAAGCGGCGTACCTCCAGTCGAACGGGTGTTTCTATCGGTGGTGATTCCGTGCTTTAACGAGGAGGAAGGCCTCGGTGTCTTGCATCATCGCGTTCACGGCGTCTGCGAAAGCATCGGCGAAACTTTTGAAATGGTCATGGTCAATGATGGCTCCACCGACGGAACCGGCGAGGCCTTGATCCGATTGGCCGGTCGCGCTCCGAATATCGTCGTGGTGAACCTCTCCCGTAATTTCGGACATGAACGAGCGCTGTTGGCTGGACTCACCGTGTGTTGCGGCGCGAACATTCTGATTCTTGATGCCGATCTTCAGGATCCGCCGGAATTGCTTCCGGAGATGCTTCGCCTGATCCAGGCGGGCGCGGATGTCGTCTATGGACGACGACGGGCACGGATGGGGGAGACGTGGTTCAAGCGAGTGACGGCGTGGGCGTTCTACCGGGTTTTCGACTTCCTGAGTGACGTGGCAATTCCAAGAGATACGGGACATTTTCGACTTCTTCGGCGACGGGTCTTGGATGTCGTGCTCGAAATGCCCGAACAACGCCTTTACTTGCGAGGGCTGATCAGCTGGGCGGGCTTCCGACAGGTGCCCATCGACTACGACCGTGCTCCACGGCTTGTCGGCGCCGGTAAATGGCCATTGAAGAAAATGTTGGGGCTCGCAGGTGACGCGATCACCGGATTTTCCATAAAGCCCATGCGATTCGTCTGCTGTCTGGGAGCAGTATGCGCAGCACTCGTGCTCGGAATTGCGGGCTGTTGGCTTGCATTGCCAACCGGTGATCGCAGCGCGAACGAGTTGCCGATCGTCATATCGCTGATTGCTATCCTTTTCGGCTTTCAATTCAGCTCGTTGGCGGTGATCGGCGAGTACATTGGAAGGATCTGGGAACAGTCGCGGGGGCGACCGCTTTTCGTGATCGAGAGCGTTGTGCCGTCATCCCTCAGGAGCGATGCGCATCCTGGTCAGGTGACTCGCCGAGACTGAGCCACGTAAACAAATGAATCTTGCCGCCCTTCACTAAGCGAGCCAATGACTGCCAAGGCCGCCCAATCGTCCGATAGCCGGATCCGTAGGTTCGCAAGTTAGGAGAATTCGCGTGATGGCGAGCTTACGCTGTCGCGAATGCACGGCTACATCGAGCCGGGCACGGCCGGCAGGCTCCCGTCAGTTGCTGTCATAGATTGACGGCGATGTCCAGCAAGCCGCCCAAACCGGCCGGGCGAACAGAGCGGGCCAGACTCGTCCGCAATCGTTGTGCGTGCCCGTTCCATCTGCCGACAAGAACCGTTCATTGCCTCTCAGCCGTTACAAGGCCGAGTCGAGAATAACTTACTTGGGCGACAGGATGGCTCATCCACAGGTTCCAAACCGTCCGCGCACGGTGGTTCGCCAGGGAGACGGCGAAGCTCCCCAGATCGATACCGATGAGGTCGTCGCCGACCCAAGGCTCACGCCCGATCCGAAACGGGCTGAGTCCGTAAGGGCCGCAGGCGACGTGCCAAGCTCGACTGTTGCGCCAACGAACCAGATCTTTCTTCAGTTCCGATGGAGCCCAAGGCAGGGAGGCCAGTGCCACGGACGGCCACACAATTCCGTCGGCTAGCCCGACGGGACCGAACGCGCTGTACCCGTTAGGGGAGTCGCCGGAGCTGATGCCCCACCAGCCGCCTTCGGAGTGGTGATACGTGAGTTCGGCGCCAGCAGCCCGTCTGCAGAACCCTCGATTGAGCAACGCGGCCCTGCGCGCGTTCAGGGACAGGTCGACGCCGTCGCGGAAAACAAACCCCTCCAGGTCATGCCAATTCATGCCGTACTGCGAAGTGAAGAGCGGGTGCTGAGCGTTCAAAACCCGTCCCACTGCGGACTCCTGCCAGTCGACGGCCGTGTTGAACCAGATCTCGGGTTCGATGCCGCGCTGCGATCCGATGGCGAGGAAATAGAGCATCGCCATTTCGCTGGACGTGGTGCCGGCCGGAGCGAGGAATCCCTCCTCCGGCGTCCAGCCCAACGACAGCACTCTCTTTCCGCTCTGCGGATCCGTGATCAGGAATTCCTGCCAATCGACGCGATCTAAGAGGCGCTCAGCCAGTTCCCGCGCGCCCCCGCCGAAGGCCATGCCGGCCGTCATGGCACCGTTGGCGCAGATCGCATGATCCAGAGTGCTGACTTCCGATGCCGTCCACCGCTCTCCGTTCCGCCAGTCGACGAAATGGTACAGGACGCCTTTATGGCAAGGAACCTCGTCAACAATGAATCGTAAAGTACGCTCAGCGCGACGAGCCGCCTCCTCATGCGTCAGATAGCCCAGCCGAACCCACTCGGGGAGCAGAGTCAGGTAATAGCCGACGGAGGCGACGGACGATGGCGACGCAGTGTCCGCAGAAGGCCGCCCTCCTTCGCGGTTCGGCGCTCGATCGAGGATCAATCCCGAGTCAGGATGGCGGTGCGTCTCAAACCACCGGAATGCCCGCTGTCCAAGATCCTCAAGAATCGCATCCGGATCATCGGCAAATCGATCTGTCTTTGAGAGACCGATTTGGGCGATTCGCAGCTCTCCCCTGCGATGCTCAACATCAAGGTGATCTCCATCAAATCCGATGGTGAGTTCGCGGAGTTCTGTTAGCTCCACACCGCCGAACGCATCCAAGGGGATTACCACATCCGTGAACCCGCGGGACCTCAAGGCACAAACTTCCTCAGGACGGATGCGGACCAGGCAGTCGTGCGTTCTCGACCCGCTCTTCAGTTCGACTCGCCACTCGGGCGGTGTCTGTAGAACTCGCAGGATCAGATTCCCATCTTCGAACCGAGAAAAATCAGTAGTCGACGTTCCCGCCGCGAGACGCAGCCACCACCCGACGCGCCCCTGATTGACCGAGTAGTTCAGCGCCAATGCCCCCACTGCCCCGTACCCGTCGGGCAGCTCGACCTCGCGCCATTCCTCAGTGATCCTGTCACCATGGGAGGTATGCGCATCACGAAACACGCCGCAGCGCGTGTTTCCGGAGAGCGCCGCGTGATCGCTGGCGGCATCGAAGCGAACTAAGATCGGTCCTCGAAACGACGTAGGCGGCGGTGTCTCCGCGCTCAGCGGAGACGACGGCCACAGGAGCAAGCAAGCAGCGACGACAGCGGCTGGACGAGACATGTTTCGCCTTTCGCCTCACGCTGGGCCTGAACGGACCGGCAAAAATGGGCCGGCTTCCATCGGGTTCACCGCTCCCGCGCTTGTGCCGCTGTCATCACGAGTGCCTGCGGAACACTTGCACTCTCTGGATTCAACCACTTGAGCGGCATGGAAACAAACAGCATCGTCACGGGGCTGATGATCAGCAGCAGCAGATTGGCCACGAGTAGTGCGTCACCGAACGTCAAGGAAAGGTCAGCGGCGACAACGGCCAGCAGACCAGCTCCCGCCATTGAGACGGGGAGAAACCGGTAGAGAATATGACCCGCCTTAGACGGATTGAAGTCCGCGTGCCGACTCGGCCGGAGGTTCCAGCGGCCGCGCTGCACCAGTCCCATGACGAAGAAGATGCCGCTATAGCACATCAGCGGCGGTGCGGTGATCGTGCCGACAAAGAGGTAAACCAGAAGATCTTTCGGCCCGACTCTGCTCCGAGAGCCAGGGCCGGTCCGCGCCAACAATTTCGGTCCAAGCAGTGCACCGACGACCAGAATTAGCAGAGCAACTGTACTTATCGAAATGGCGTCCGGAAGGATCTGGCCATGGCTGTGGATTACCCCCACAGAGGCAGCCAAGAACGTCGTTGCGCACAGGGGCAGGAAATAACACAGCACCCCCAGCAGCAGAAATATCCGTGGCCCCAACGGCAGCCCCGGCCGGGTCAGCAGGAATTTCATCCACTGAGAATTTCCGCGCGCCCAGCGCTGGTCGCGGGCCAGGTAACCGTCGACCGCATCTTCCGGCGCCTCGGCCGAGGTCACCGCGTCGCTGTACACACACCATCTCCCCATCGAGGCGAGGATCGCTGCCTCAATGAAGTCGTGCGAGAGGTACTGCAGCGGCAGCCCTGTGTCATAGCAGGCCTTTATATCTTGGCAGCGAAACAGCACGTTGTGGCCGTAACTTGGGTGCTGAGGGCCGAAGACCCAGGCGTGAATCGGCCCGTAGTAATTGGCCGCGAGCCGTGAACTTAGATGCTGCTGCCAGCCGGTCACTGTGGAATGGCCGGAGACGATAATCGGACACTGAATCATCGCCAGTCGCGGTTCCTTCAGCATCGCGACCACCAGTCGGTCCAGGATCTCGCAAGTTTCTGGGACGTCCACGTCCGGAATGGGATAGCTGGAGTCCGCGTCCAGCACTAGGACGAAGTCGAATCGCGAGCCGTCTTCAGCAAGCCAAAGGTCAATGCTCCCCTGTTTGCTGCGCCGGGTAGGAGGCTTGGATCGGTATTCGCGAACGTGTAGCCACTCGGCGGCTACGCGGCCCGTCGGCAGGAGTCTGAGCCGTTTGCGGACGTCAGACACGACCCCAAGTTCATTTTTCACCGAATGTTCATTCCCTGCGCGGCATGGGTCCGTGTCGAACAGTAGGAACACGTCTACCCGCACGTGGCTCGGCAGCACCAGGCGCTCCATCGTGCGCTCCAGGCGGTCTGCGAAAGATGCCGCATCCGCCGTGGAGTTGGCCTCGCCGTTCGCCGGAACAATGACTGCAATCCGGGGCGCGCAGGCCTTGAGCAGGGCGATATCCTCATCGGACAAAGTTGCAGCCACAGCTGCCGGCCCGTTCCGTGGGAGCAACTTCCGAAGAATCCAGAGTGCCATCCAAGACAACTCGATCGCACATGCCAGCAGCGTCAGGGCTCCGGCGTAATACCAAACGTGCCACACAAGCTCGGGATGCGGCGGGGTGATCACCGCTCGCCGGTAAAGCCAAAGCACGCCCAGGAAGGTCAGCCCGGCCAGAACGGCGGTCGGTAGGAGCACTGTCAGGGACGCCTCCGGCCGTGCGAACCCAGAGTCCGATAATGCCGATGGGCGCTGCCGCAAGGGCAAGCTCGATTGCGCCGAGGCCGCAAACCCCGTCTCGCGTTTGAGCATATGACGCACTTCCGTGATGCCGGAACTCAAGTCGACACTCCTTCGATCCGCTACGAGGCAAGATCAGGAATACCGCGATTTGCTCGTTAGGCTCTCCCGCAGTCAGGATCCGCGGGTAAGCCGAACGGCGATATCCGGTGCTGACGTGTTATGGACGCTATAGGACTTGCGAAAGAACCTCCAGTAGGTGCCGCTGGCCCTCGTCCAACTCATGATCGGAAACTCCCCGTCGCCCGTCTCCAGATGGCTGACATCGGCATTGCAGTCCTCCACCCACATCGATCGAAACGCGGCCAGCGGAGTGTCCGCATCGGCCTCGTATCCGACGTTCACCGTCACTCGAGTCACGTAAGGCGTGGTCGTCGCGACGAGGTCGGCAGTACCGGGCTTGACGTAGCGAACCTGGAACCGAAGTTCGCCGGGGTGAAAGCGCACCTCGCGGATCGGCGCAATCGGCCGCTCCGTACCTTGAACCGGCCCCACGACAATGGAACTGCCGAAACAGAGTTTCTCTTTGCGGCTCGGCGGGTGCGGAATCAGCCGCATGTTGCCGTCCTGGTAGAGAACCAGGACCTGGGGCCAGAGCGATTTGCCGGGAACGCGTTTGTACAGACGGAGGTAATGAGCCTGGGCGGCGAGATCACCGACGACAACGCTCATGGACAGACCGTTCCACCAATCCATCGTCCGCCCGACTTCCAGGACGTAGGTGCCGTCGTCATAAACGGTCTCCACTTCGTCCGGCCGCAGCGCGGCGAAATCAGGCAGCTGCTCTTGCGGGCAGTTGCTCCAGTTGGAGACGCAGTTGTCCTCGCTGATGTCGTACTCTGGCAGGCCGGCCTCGATGACGAACTGCGAGACGCCCGGCCCGAAGATCGGCACGTTGATGTTGTCTTCTTCCGCACAGCTCGTTGGCGTCGAACGGTTGAGCGCATACGGCGTGTGCGCCAGGTGGAGATGATGGCCCCTGTTATAGAGGGCGCCAGCCAACAAAGCGATCGTGGCTGCGAGAACTGTCGCGGGAATAATGTTCCGTCTGGTCAAAAGCTCTTCCGTCTCACATATAGGACAACAAATGGCTCAAAGTTGGTAGCTCACGCTTCTCATTCCGCGCTATTGATTTTCAATGGCGACGTGGTTCTCCGTGTCCGACATATGTGCTGCCTCACAAACAAGACGAAATCCCACGTATGGGCTTCCCTTCCAGGGCGGCAGCATGGCGTAGTCGATTTCGCAATTCTCTCCGACGAACCGCCAATCCCCGCCGCGAACCACCTTGAGATAACCCTCGGCCGGGCCCTGGGGATCAGTTGACGGCGAGCGGGCGTAGTAATCCCGGTCGAACCAGTCCGCTGTCCACTCCCAAACATTGCCGCGCACATCGTGCAGACCGAAGGCATTGGGAGAATAGGAGCCAATCGGCGTGATCGGTAAGGGCGGCCAGGCTCCCGCCGCCTCTCCCGTTTCCCCACCCGCGGAACGTGCGGCCGGCCACTCGTACTGGTTGGTGGAACCGGCCCGGCAGGCGTATTCCCATTCCGCCTCCGTGGGGAGGCGATACCGGCGACCGGCGGTCCGCTCGGCGGGTAACTCCGAGAGCCGCCGGCAGAACTCTTGAGCCTCGTGCCAGGTCACGTTCTCGACGGGGAGGTCCGTCGCTTCGTTCCCCGACTCATCACGAGTGGAATTGTTTTGGATCACTTTCTCGTATTCCCCTCGCGTGACCTCGAATCGGCCCAGGTAATACGCACGCGAGATCCGCACATCATGCGCGGGGACATCAGGTGGAACGTCGCCACCTGCTCTATCGGGTAAGCCCATTGTAAATTCTCCGGATGGAACGAGGACGAACTCCATCCCCAGCGAGTTCAAGATAGCCGGCAGCGGTTCCGCCTTCTGGGCTGAAACTGTGCTGTCGAGAACATCCGCATCGCGGGTCACGTTCTTCGTCGCCAATCGCGTCTCGAAATTCTCGGCCAGCACCTCCCGCGGCGTCTCCCGGGAATGCATCACGTGCCAGAGACCAGGGTCGATTTCGTCCGAGATAAACCGAATCGCGCCGTCGAGGAACAGGACATTCGCGCCGCCCTCGTGCTGGCTACGGGCCGTCGCGTTCTGGTTGATGTCCACGTAATCGACGCAAGGCATGCTTTCCTGTTCAAGAAACTCGCTGCCGACCGTCTTGTGCAAGGTTCCGCAGCCGAGAAGATCGTCCGAGCGCGGCCACCGATTGTTGGGGCCATAAGCGTCGCTGTTGACTCCGTGTCCCCAGGTGACGCTCGCCCCAATCTGTCCCAGCGCCCAGCAGCCGCGGGGATCGAGCTGATGCACGCCGGCCCGGACCTCTTCCAAACCGACAAGCGTGGACGTGCCGTTTGTGAAGCCGTCGAGAGAAAAGCAGACATTGAAGCCGGCAACGCCATTGCCCCAGAAACGGAACTCGCGTTTTTCCCGGTTCATCTCAATATGCGCGTAATCACCATGACGGAAGAAGGTATCGCCGGGTCCGGTTTTGAAACAATGCGTGCCACCGTTGATCGCGTAGTTCCCCCGGGCAAACCGAATCTCCCGACCCGGCGCCGGGCGAAACACGTGCGGATTGTCGGGTCGGTTGTAGTTATCGCTCGGACAGATCATCTCCGAGAGCTGAGCAGTACGCGCCGCCTCGTTTGCAACCGCCGCGATGGGCTGATCCAGGTCAAGTTGCTGGACGAGATCGTCCCGCCCCAGGTGCGGTAGCAGCCGCATCACCCAGTTCTCGTGAGTGATCAAATCGATCCGCTTCGTCTGGTGCAGAGCCATTGATTCAAAAGGACCTGGCTTCCAAACGGCGGCCGGTGGCAGCGTGCCGTGTGCGTCGTGGTAGGCATGCAGGGCCAGACCGAGTTGTCGCAGATTCTCCTGGCACCGGCCGAGGCGGGCTGACTCGCGGCTCGAGAGCACTAGCGGCGAAGCCAGCGCGACGACGATTGCGGCGACGCTCAAAATCACCACAGCTTCGATTCGCGTCACGCCCGCGCGGCGGGAACTGGTCATCACATCAAACCCTCTCCGCCGCCGGTGGCGACCTGTGAAAAAAAAGTGATCATGGCTTCGACCGGGAGCCCCGAAGAAACCAGAAGCCGAAGCCGATGAGTACCAACGCATCGACCGCGAGAAAGCCCATGATCGGCCAGCTCATTCCCTCGTCCGACTCCGAGCTCATCGCGGTTGTCGGGCCAAGCATGGCCGCGGCTGTAGGACTGCTTCTGGCGTCGCGGTACTCGGTCAAACTGAGGGCGCTGTCCCCATCGGCGTCGCCGGCTAGGAAAGACTCCTCCGCCCGGATCAGTCGCAGCTGATAGGCTTCGGCCTGTTTCGCATCCTGCCCCTGCGGCTTGGGGTCGTTGAAGATTTCGTCGAAGGTGATTTGGCCGTTGCCATCACGATCCTGGACGGCAAAGGCGATCTCATCCGCGACCTTCTCAAGATCGATGCGGAACTCGAACTCATTGGGCGCGAGGGAACCGTCATCGTCGAGATCGAACCTCCTGAAGAACTCCCGGTAGAGAGCGATCATCTCCGGCGATTGTTGGTTATAGAACTCCTGCCAGGAAAGTCGGCCATCGTAGTTCACATCAGGCCGTAGCGAGTACCAGTCGGCGTAGGGATTCACTAGCGGCGTCAGCCGAAACTCACGAAGATCCATCCGGCCGTCGCCGTCCTCATCAAAGGCGGCTATGAGAAACGGCGTCAGTCTTTTCTCCCACTCGCGCGGGTTCGCATCCAACTCGGTCTGGTCGATAAGGCCATCGGCGTTGGAGTCGTACAGCGAGAAGACCAACAGCGCGTCGTAGACGAAATGGTGGGCGGCAGTCAGCTCAGCGAACGTGGCAGTCCCGTCGCCGTTGGCATCGATTTGCTCGAAGATTTCAATGTCTTGTTCCCGTCCGGCCTCGTGACTTTCGATGAACTCTTCGCGGGAGAGGTGACCGTCACTGTTCTTGTCTAATTTGCGGATGTGATCCCAGTTCAAGACCTGGCCGGTGGGACGCCGGTAGAATTCGCCACTTAATCGCCGCACTCCCCAGGCCACTTCCAGAAGCGAACGGGCTTCCTCTTCGGTGACTTCACCGTTGCCGTCACGATCCCAGGCTGAGGGCGGTATATCGGCGAGATTCGGGAGCGTCGCTTTGATCCGCTCGGCCGGCCACTGTCGGACGTCGAGTTTTCCATCGCGATCTTGATCGAACTCAACCAGGAATTCTCGGAAAGCGGCCACGCCCTTCTCAACTTGAGCGACGACAGGATCGAAGACGGGGTCGCTTTCCCACCCCTCCCGATTCCATTCGGCGGCGGAGATTGCGCGGTCGCCATTCCGGTCATATCGCAAGAACCAGGCTCCGACGACGGGCACGTCAACATCTGCATGGACATTCAGCAATTCCGTTCGGTCGAGACTACCGTTCTGATTTCGATCGGCGAGAGCAAACCGCATCGCTCGCGAGGACGTGGCCGGTGGCGTCAGAGCGTACTCCGCCGCCGTCAGAAAGCCGTCGGCGTCGAGATCATAGAACACTGCCTCCTGCTTCGCGGCCGCCTCCCATTGCGTACCGATGTTTGGACGAACGTACTCCTCGCGGGAGATGCGACCGTCGCCATCCTCATCGCGCCCGGAGAACTGTTTGACGAACTCACCCGCCACGACTTTGCCGCGTGTGAGAAACTCCTCCCGATCCACCTGGCCGCTACCATCGGCGTCGAAGTGCGCGAATTCCAGCTTCACCGCATCTTCGTATCCGGGTGGATGCCGATTCGCGAACTCCTGCAGGTCCAGCACTCGGTCTTCATTCGCATCGAGCAGATCGAACATCGTAGCGGCATCGGCGCTGCCGGCCGGAGTCCGGCCGAACTCGACCGGCGAGAGCATGCCATCCCCGTCGAGGTCATAGAGGACCGATTCCTGCTGGGCGGGCTGCTCCCACTGACTGCCAAGGCTCGGTTTCACATATTCTTCGCGGCTGAGCATGCCGTCGTTGTCCAAGTCGCGTCGCTTGAACTCCGCGATTGCCGGCGGTTCGGGGATCGGTGCTTCAGTTGGTCCGCCGAGAACGACCAAACCCAGAATGGCGAATGGCATAGCAGGAATCATGACTGCACCCAATTTCTAAGAGAACGCCGTTAGCGCCACGCATCTTGTGAGGATGGAATCGCTGCCGCAGCGGGAAGCTGGACGCCGCGATGACGGTTCTCGCGTTCCTTCATGAGACGGGAGAGCGAGTCGCGCCGCTCATACCGGCGGACGACGATCTCGCAGTCGTGTCCATACACTTCCGGAAACCGCGCCTCCTGCGTCGAAACCCACGGTTCGGGCATCTCAACAGTCCATGTGCCGCCGTTCCAGTTGATCCCTTCCACGATCCAAATGCTGTTCGCCCGGACCGCCGAGAGCTGGGTTATTGGAAGATACTCGTCATCCCGTACGACGGGCGTTCCCTGGAAATGGGGAAACTGCTGGCTCGATCCGACGAGGCGGACTCCATCGCGATCGGCGATATGAGACAGCACCGCCAGGTGCAGCATTGGATTGCCCGTTAAGAGCGGCTTACCAGGTTCACGCACGGCATCCACATATCTCATCGCGGCTGCGAGGCCGGGAAGCCGGGCCTGCTCCTCTCGGTGCTCCATCTGCGAGAGGCAGAGTATCGACGCCAGTGACAGGACGGTGCCGATCGCGCAGGTTCGGGCCGGTCGAGTGGGGACAAGGCCTACGACGACCGCGAACATGCATAACAGCGATAGGTGCGCAAACAGGAAGTAGCGTGTGATGAATAAAGGTTGAACGAAGTGTGACAGGATCATCGCCGACGCCACCGGCAGCCCGAAGCCAAGAGCCATCAGGCGATGCCCGGGGCGACCGAGCAGAAGCAGTGCAGCCGTCAGCGCGAAGCAGAATCCGGTGGCGATCCACTTAAGCTCGCGCGACGGCGGCGGGCCGTGCTCCGTAACGGCGAAGAACTGATACGCCGTTTCCAGCACCTGTTCCCACCGGAACGGCGGGATCCAATAACCCCTCAACACTCGCTGTTTCTGCTCCAGGAACGTGTCGAGCCATGGCAGCCAGCAGACTTCCACCACGAAAAACGCGACCAGCACCGCACCCAGCGTGTTCCACCGGACGCGCGACTGGATCGACGATGCACGATAAATTCCTACGCCAATAGCGAACACGGCCTGTGCCGCGATCGTGAACAGCCCAAACACGTGGGTATAGGCCAGAGCGACCGCGAGGACAACGTAGCCAGCCCAGTCAGCGACCTGCGCAGATTCCCGTCGGAGCGCCCGCAATAGAAACCAGCCCGAAAATGCGGCCAGCGCCGTGCCCAGCGTGTACATGCGGGCCTGGAGCGACCAAGCGATGTGCAACGGGCTCAAGGCCAGCAGTGCCGCGGCGAAAAGGGCCACGCCCGCTCCGAATGGAGACGGCCGGGAAATCGTTGGCCGAAGGCCGCATTCGGCCTCCCGAACAAACAGAAACACGCCGAGTACGGTCAACACGCCGAACAGAACGCTCATGAGCCGCAAGGCGACGGGCGAATCGCCGAACCCCCCCGCCCAGACCCTGAGCAGCCAGTAGTAGAGCGGTGGGTGGATGTCGCGGGACGCCCGTTCCAAGATTTCCGCGAGCCCGAACGACACCATCTTCACGGAATAGGCCTCGTCGAACCAGAAGCTGATGGTTCCCAAGCGCTGCAGCCTTGGAATGAGGGCCAAAACCAGAATGACCGCGAGAAGCCACGGCACTGCCGATCGGCGCGAGTCCTCATCGCCCGCCGTTTGCTCCTCGGCCATCAGGGCTGCGGGCAATGAGCTTCGACGATGGGAGGTCGGGCGGGTCGTCACAATTTCATCTTTCGATCTCTCACCAATTCGTGCCGACTGCGGCGGGTTGTTCGAGTGGCGTGCCCGCCAGCGTTCCCCCTTGCGGGCTGGCCAGCGCCGCGTAGACAGCCCCGGCGATCCGTTCAGAGACGGGTTGCACGCGGCCATCGCCGAACGCCATGTGGACAAGTCCAGCATGGAACGAATTGGGGACCGGCGAACGACCTTCAGGAGTCTTCAATCCTGAGTTAATCGCATTGTCTCCGGCATTCGAGCGGTCGTAATCGACGTTGCCCGCTGAGCACACGCCATCGCGGCAGGGATTGCCAATATAGAAGCTCGTCCGATAGGGATTAGGGGAGGCCCAGCTCTCGGAGGGGCTTTCGGGATCGAAACCGGATCTCGCGTTTTCCGAGAGCACGATTGTGTTGGACAGGCCGTCGGCGACTTCGGCCAGAGTGTAATGGCGCCGGGTCACGTCCCACTCCCACGTTTCGATGAAGAACAATCCGGTCGCCTTGAATAACGCCCTGTCCGCTCCCGCGTCCTTCGAGCCGTTCGGTCGGCAGGTGACGCCGTCGCCGTCGAGATCGAGGTGGGTTCCGGTCCGGTCGATAGGACAATCGTGGATATCGTTCCACAGGATAGTGAACCCCATCCCGCCATTGACGACGTAGCTGAGGTCCCCCTGGCGATCATCTGGGTCCGAGAGGCTGAGATCCGCCGGACAGGTCAGGATCGGAACGTGGATGCTCGCCAGTGGCCGATTCGTCTCGGAGTCGATCGGCTCGTCCTTATTCCAGCGGTCGGCCACCGATCGCTGTTCGAGCCACGGCAGCACATCGACCACCCAGGAGTGGTGGCTGCGGCTCTGCGTGTCACTGCCTGGGCGGCGACCAAAGTTGCCGCTGGCCGGAAACCGGCCAGCGGAATCCGCGACTTGCAGCATCGCGAGATTGATGTTCCGCAAGTTGCTCTGGCACTGGACGCGCCGCGAGGCGGCCCAGGACTGCTGAAGCGCGGGGGCGGCCAAAGCGACCAGGAGGGCAATGATCGCAATGCAAACCAGCAATTCCACGATCGTGTATCCACGGCGATTCGGCCGGCTTTTGAAAACGCCGCGAGATGAATCGCTACTCGCGTGAAAGGATCGTTCAATCATCGGCGTTGGCCTCCATCACGGCCGCGACGCCATAGGCCGCGATCCCGGCAAACAGCGCGACATGGAATACGAGAAGTCCGAACTCGGCGGGACCGCACTCGCCGATGATCGGGAATGTCCGTCCCATCTCCGACCCAGTGCCCGGAAACCGCAATGCCTGCCGGTCCGACCAACTCAAGACCCCGAACGCGGCCAAGTTCGCAGCGATGATCGCGGTGCCCAACTTGAAGCCCATCCGCAATATCCCCGGACGCGGCGACCACCGTTCCAGAGTCGCGATTCCTGCGGCCACTCGATCCCGCGCCTTAGCGCCGCCAGCGTCTGCGATCCAACCGAAGAGAAGCATGATCGGGTGGATAACGACGCCGACCGCGCCTCTCAGCAGGAAATGGACAACGCCACGAACTCGATCCTGCGATCGTTCTCTTTCTTGCTCTCGCGCGAGTGCGGCGTCACGTGCCCGCGCAGCCTGGAGAGCGTCGGCCATTGTCTTCGCCCACTCGTCTGCGCCTGAAGCCGAGGCCGCCTCGGTCGTTTCGTCCTCGGACTTTTCTGAGATTGCGATGTCGCCGCAGACCTCGAAGATGTCGTTCCGATCGGCGACGAACGCGGCTTGCGTCTGCGCGGCTGAGGCCGTTTCCGGGACTTCCTCGCGGTTTCGGTGACCGACGACGGCGACCGAGGGGGGCGAACAAGACGAGGAATCGGCCGATCGACGGAACAGTACGGAAAGCAGCTGCGGAAGCCAACTCCGCGAAGAAGAGCACGCGGGAAAAATCGGGGAAGCATCGTCCGCAGCAGTAGCCTCCGCGGAAACTCCGTTATGTTCTGGAGCCGCCGGGCTCTCCTGCCGACGAGCCATGTGGAACAGGCCGACGACGGAATCGGCACGCTGCCAGTCCATCGGCCACTCAGCGCGGACCAGATCGTCCTCGCGAACCGTACCGTCGCGGACGAGTTGGATCAGCTCACGATACGCGATCGGCCCCAGCTCCCTCTCGCCGAGGCGGTAGTGCCATTCGGAAGCCATCTCGAAAATCTTCCTGAATTCTCCAAGGTTGGTGTGCGACGAAACATCGGTCGGAATTGCGCCAGATGTTATGCTACCGTCGCCACTAGGCATCAACAGTCCAACTTCCATATTCGACGCCGGAATTCAAGACCAAATTCCACTTAGCGGTCTATCGATGCGCACGAAACAGCGAAAAGCCTCAAGACGCAGCGTCTCCCGCCCGCGCGACGCACTGAGCGAACCGGCACGCCGGGGCTGTCGCTGATCGAGCTTCTTGTCGTCATCGGGATCATCGCGCTGCTGATGGCGATCACCGTTCCCGCCGTGCAGTGGTCCCGCGAGCGGAGCCGCGCGGCGGCGTGCCAAAACAACCTCAAGCAACTCGGCGTTGCGCTTGTCAACTTTCACAGCCAGTTCGGACACCTGCCCAAGGACGGAAAGAACGGCCATGGATACGCCGCTTTCCTCTTGCCGCAACTCGAACAAATGGCGCTCTACGAACGCCTGCAGCCCCTGACGAAGCAGTTGTCGGGCGAGCCGCAGGCTCGAGACCGCGGAGGCGACGCCTCGCTGTCCGCATTCCTCTGCCCATCCTTCGATGGTCCACCGCTGGTCGACTCGAACGGTTTGGGACGCTCGAACTACCTTGCCTCGGCCGAGTTGTTCTCGAAAAGCACGCAGCTGCCGAACGTCGGTGATGGCCTGAGCAACACGATCGCCCTCGGCGAAACAGTCCGGGATCAGGCTTGGGTGCTGCCGGGCACGGGCACCGGAGGCGCGCCGCCGAATCAGGGCGACTTCGGCAGCCGGCACGCGGCGGGGGCTCACTTTCTGTTCTGCGAAGGGTCGGTACGGCTCATTGGTAACACCATCGATCCAAGCACCTTCAGCGCTTTGTTCACGCCAAACGGGCAGGAAGTGGTTGACGACTTCTGAAGCGACTTTGATCTTGAGTCAGGTGGATGAGTCTCTCACGGCCCTCAAGTGGCGCGACGACGATCGGGACTCTTATTGGAGCGATTGTCAAGATCGCGGATTTCGACGATGAAGTACTGTTCGGAAAGCGTTCTTCGAACATTTCGACCCGCTGCACCAACAGCTTCTCAAGCTGTAGTCGCTTCGCTGAGACGACGATATTGGACGAGAAGATCTCCGATTCGAGCAGCGTTGGTGTTTCCTCGACAAGCCTACTGTAGAAACGCTCTGCGGCGATCTGCCCGTGCTGAGGACGAGTGGAAAGCGACTCGGCCACTATCGTCGCGAAGCCGGCCAGCTCTTTTGACTGCGACGGGTAGCGCTCCAGCTCGATCCTGAAATCGTTGATAGCCGCGTCGACATCTCCCGCCAACGCCATAGACTTCACATGATCCCGAGGTTCGAAGAGCGCTCTTTGATCAATGGGTACATCCATGGAACCCGGACGAGAAACCGGAACGATGTCCGCAGGAGACTTCAGAACTGCTGCGGCCTCTTCAAAACGGCCGGTTTCTCTCAGGAGTGCCGCCAGCTTGACGCCTATCGACGGCTCGGCCGCGGGCGACTCCGCATGGTGCTGGAAGCCATCGAAGACCATAAGCGCGGCTGGCAAGGCAACGAAACTGGACTCGGCGGCGAGCAAGGTGTGAGCTGTCTTCACTCGTCCGGGCCGTCTCCGACGCCGACGGCCGGCTCGATCTTCGGGAGTACCGCCTGTGCCCGCTGGCGAATCATCACGAGTCCTGGCACGAGACGCGGCATGACCGCAACGCCGACGGTCTGCTCTCCTTCGCGGAGTTCGCCTGGCCGCGGGAGATCGAATCGCGGGCGATGGTCGCATTCGTGTTCGAAAAATTAGATGTCTCGGGCGAGGGGCGGCTCGACCTTGATGAGTTGACTTTCAAGACAAGCCATCGCAATCCCGAGCGCGACTTCCGGGCCGCCGACGCAAACGGGGACGGGATGCTGTCGCTTCAGGAGTTCACCGCCGGCCAGGGCGAGCCGGACCGCCATCGGCGCGACTTCGACGTCTTCGACGCCGACCATCGGTTGTCTTGTCAGGAATACCTCAGCGTGCCCTCGCGGACGTCCCCGGACCAGCGGGTTTGCGACCAGGATCCTATCGTCGCCGCCGCCGAAACACGGATCGTCGAGGTGATGCAGGTCTTCGCGTCGGCCGATGGGAACGAGAACCTGCGGCTCGACGCCGACGAGTTCCGCAACGGACGGGTCACCCGCGACGTGCCGGGACTGGAACTGATTCGCTTCGACGGCTGGGACCGCAACAGCGACGGTTCGGTCTCCGGCGAGGAAGTCCAAACGGTGATTCGCGCGGCCTACGGAGTTCAGCGGCTCGACGGGCAGGCCTATCGGACGCCGGCCGGAACCGTCGTCAATAACATGCTCTTCACCCACGCCGATGAAAACGGCGACGACCGCATCAGCAAGCGGGCATATCTCGAAGGCGGCTACGGTGGCAAGAATGCGGCGGAGAAGTTTCAGGAAGCGGACCTCGACGGCGAGGGGATTTTGACCTTCGCCGAGTGGTCGCGGGCCCCGCATCGGCGGATCGATCCCATCGCCGAGTTCCTCCGGTTCGACGCGGACTTCAGCGGCGGACTCTCGCACGAGGAAGTCATGGCCGGCACCCAGGAGTGGCAACACCTCGTCACCCAGCGCTATCTGACGGCCTTCGACAACGAGGGCGATCAGCAACTGTCGCTGGCGGAATACCGCCGGGTGCCGATGGCGAATCTGCTCGCCCCTTGGCATGTGAAGCGCGGCGACCGCGACGGCGATGGGCACCTGTCCTTCAGCGAGTTCCGCGACGACAATCAGGTGGAACTGGCCGGCCTGAGTCGCGAGTATTTCGACCGTTACGACCGCGACGACGACGGCAAGCTCAGCCAGCAAGAGCTTGACTTCCGCGTCGACCCGAACAAGCCTCACCGGAAGTCGCCTTCACCTACTACGACGCCGACCGGGACGGCTTCGTGACGTTGGACGAGTTGCTGGTCGACCTCAAGAATCGGCAGGATGCCGGCGCGCAAGTCGCCATCGGCCGCCTCGAAGTGATGTTCCTGGCCGCCGACGGCGACGGCGACCGGCGACTCTCGCTGGCCGAGTACCGCGCCGGCCACGAACAGTCCGCCCAGGGCCGGCGCCAGACCAGCAACCTCAGCAGGGAAGTCGCGCGTGGCGGCGAGCCGCAAGAGAGCAACACCCGGTTCTGGGGCTTGATCGTCATCAATGTTCTGCTGGTGGGGGGAGTCGCCTGGTATGCGCTGTTTCCATAACTGTTCCGCTGCCGGCGGTGTTCGCAAGGCGACTCGCCGAGAGCAAGAGGCTCTCCGCAGCGGCTTGAGCCGGATCGAATTGCTGGTCGGGATCGGTGTGGTCATCGGCGGCTGCCTCAGCGGCCGGACCTGTTCGCGGCCGTCGTTCCCATCTGCGGTGGAGGTGATCCGCACCGGGCTGAGCGATTAGTGGATATCCAAGTTTGGGCTGTTCACGGGGACGCCGACAACGTGGTTCCGCTCAAGCAATCCCGCCGGATGATCCAGGCCATCCGGCAGGCGGGCGGTAATCCGCGGTTTACCCTACTCAAACGCGTGGGCCATGACAGTTGGACGCCGGCATAGCGACCCGAACGGGGTCATCCCCCGGATGTTTCAGCAGATCAACAATCGCGCCCGTAGCCCTGACGCTTCTTTGCGGCCCGTTCAGTACCGCAGCTTGTCTGCGGAGAGCCGAACAATGTCGTTACCAAACGGCCGTAACGCCGATCCAGTGCAGCACCCTTGAGGAAATAATGCCACTCAACGCAGTCGGGGATTACTCATGTTTCTGGACGACGGACGAGTCGCTCGCGTACGCTCGCACACGCCGCTCGAATCCTGACTGGAGTCCCGGAAGCGGGGAATCAGCGCGACCAAACGCAGGTGAGCGCACGGTGAATGACATCTTGACGCTATGGTTAGCGTGCTCAGGTTGGTGGGTGTTCCTGTCTGACCTGGGGAGCGAGGGATGTCGGATCGTGCGGTGTTCTGGCGGGAGTTGATCAGCCGGCAGGCGGAGAGCGGCGTCACTGTCGACGAGTTCTGTCGGCGGCAGCAGGTGTCCCCTTCGTCGTTTTACGACTGGCGAAGACGCCTGGCCGGTGCGGCACAGCGAATTGGTGCGGCACAGCGAATTGGTACGGTACGGCACAGCCGACCGGTGTGGCACAGTCGGGTCGCACGGCCAAACCAGCGGCCTTGGCCAGTGCGGCGACGCCGCGGTTTCTGCCGGTGCGCGTGGCGGAAGTTTCGGCGAGCAGCGAGCCGTCGGCACCTCGACCGGCCGTCGAACTGGAGCGAGCCGATGGCATGCGGATCCGCGTGTTCGACGGAGCACAGCGACAGACGATCGTAGACCTGCTGGCGGCGCTCGACGGAATGCGATCCCATGACGGAGATCGCGCATGATCTCCCTGCCGCCGACGGTGAAGATCTTTCTGGCGATCGAACCTGCCGACATGCGGAAGGGCTTCGACGGGCTCAAGGCGCTCGTCGAAGAACAGCTGGGCTCTGATCCGCTCTCGGGACACTTGTTCGTGTTTCGCAGCCGGCGTGGCGATCGACTGAAGATCCTGGTCTGGGATCGAGATGGCCTCGCCGTGTGGTATAAGCGGCTCGAGCAGGGCCGTTTCTCCTGGCCGAATGTGCGTGACGATCAGCGGCAGATCGAGCTGTTGCCGGCGGAGCTGGCGATGCTGCTCGAAGGCATCGAACTTTCGAACATCAAGCGGCAGCCGCGCTACTCCCGCTGCGACTGAAGCGTGATTGCTAGCCGAGATCGTCTGGCTCTCTGGAAAACTTTTCGCAGTTTCGGAAGAACCTTTCCGGCCTGCGGCAGGTTTCAACAGAGAGCCATGAGCAAGGACGCCTCTCACGATCTCTCGCTGCCGAACGATCCCGCTGTCTTGCGGGATGTGTTGCTCCGGCAGCGAGAGCACTTCCAAGCTGAACGAGCACGCTTCGAGCGAGAACTCGCTCAGCGAACTGCGACGCTCGCGTGTCTCGAGCAGACGGTCGTCGCGCAGCAGCGCACGATCGAGCGGCAACAGCACCGGATCGCGCAGCTGTTGCGACGGACCTTCGGCCCCCGGCAGGAGCGAATCGACCTCGATCAGCTCTTGCTGTTCGACTCGGCCGACGTCAGCGCTCTGGTCGAGGAACGCGAGCAGGAGGAACGGGAGCAGGAGGAACGGGAGCAGGAGGCCGCCGAGTCTGGCCCAGAGCCCTCCGCCAAGCGTCGCCGCAGAGGACACGGCCGCCGGGCCCTGCCCGCGCATCTGCCGCGGGAGCAGCGTCGCTACGAACTCACCGCCGCCGAGCGGCAATGTCCCGGCTGTGGCGAGTGCCGGCAGGAGATCGGCGAGGAGACGAGCGAGCAGCTCGAGTACGTGCCGGCCTCGTTCAAGGTCATCGAGCACGTGCGGGTCAAGTACGCCTGCCGCCACTGCCAAGAGCATGTCCGTCTCGCGGCCAAGCCCTCACAGCCGGTGGAGAAGGGCCTCCCCGGACCGGGACTGCTGGCGCAGGTCGTGCTCTCGAAGTACGGCGATCACACGCCGCTCTACCGGCAGGAGGACATCTTCTCGCGGCACGGGATCCTGCTCCGCCGCAGCACGCTCTGCGACTGGATCGCCGCAGCCGCCGATCTCGCCGAGCCGCTGTATGCGCGGATGTGCGAGCGGGTGCGCA
>JACCRE010000169.1 GCA_013813775.1 Planctomycetaceae bacterium | reverse complement strand
GAGCAACTGATGGCGACGTTCGCTCCGGTCGATGACGCTCCCGGCTCGTGGCGATCGCTGATGGTCGCGTCGCACCACGCATGCCGACTGAGCCGGTTACGCGGGCAGCGTTGTCTCGAGCCGCGACGCCCGGCGCTCTCAAGCCGTTCTCACGGGAACTAGATTCCTTGCAACGGCATCCCTCCTCGCCTTCGGGGACGGGTTCCGTCCATCTCACCCAGTCACTGAACCATGCCGGCACCGTTGGTCATCGCGGCCGATCTCGACCTGTTCCAGGAGGCGTTCGATCACGCCTCGACCGGGATGGCGTTCGTTGCGCTCGATGGAAGCATCGTGAAGGCGAACGCGGCCCTCTGTCGCATCCTGGGATACTCCGAAGACGACCTCATCGCGATCGGTTGGGAGGCGGTTACCCATCCCGAAGACCTCGCCGTCGACGTCGAGCGGGCGTGTCGCCTGTTTTCGGGTGCGATCGAATCGTATGAGTTGGAGAAACGCTACTTTCACAAACGCGGCCACATCATTTGGACCCGGCTGACGGCGTCGCTGCTCCGCGGCGGCGACCAACCGATCTTCCTGGGCCAGGTGCAGGAGATCACTCAGTTCAAGTGTTCGGAACAATCCGTCTCGGCGGCGAACGTGCGACTCGCCGAACTGATCGAGCATCTCGGCGCGGGCGTCCTCGTCGAAGACGACCGTCGCCGGATTCGGCTGGCGAACTCGACGCTGTGCCGGCTGCTCGAGCTCACGATCACGCCAAGCCATCTCGCCGGGCGTCATAGCGATGAACTCGGCAATGAGATCGCGGACATCGCTCGCGACCCTGCCGACTTCACGACGCGCCTCGCCGAGCTTCGTGCCCGTCGCGTTGAAACGCGCGGCGAGAAGCTCGATCTCTCCGACGGTCGCACGCTCGAACGCGATTACGTGCCGCTCGAGTCGCACGGCGAGCCGCGCGGGCAGATGTGGGTCTACCGCGACGTGACGAACCGCGTCGAAGCCGAGAAGTTCAACCACGAGCAGAACTCACGGCTGCGTGAATCGAATGGCCGGCTGGCGGCGCTCGCCGCGACCGACAGCTTGACGGGCCTGCCCAATCGCCGCTCGTTGCACGAACGTCTCGTCGCGGCGCTGCGGCAATCGGCGCGCGACGGTCTGCCGGTCTCTCTGGCCCTGCTCGACGTCGATCACTTCAAGGAGTTCAACGACCGGTTCGGACACCCCGCCGGCGACGAGGTGCTGAAGGCGCTCGCCGGGCTGTTCCGTCAGGTCGTGCGGATGGGCGACGTGCCGGCCCGCTTCGGCGGCGAGGAATTCGCGATCCTGTTGCCTCGCACGGAAGCGATCGAAGCGATCCGTGTCGCTGAGCACTGCCGTCACGCGCTCGAACGGGCGGCCTGGCCGCTTCGCCCCGTGACGGCGAGCTTCGGCGTGGCGACGATCCCGCCGTCGAGCATGAATGAAGACGCCGCAGCCCATGTGCTGATCGCGGCCGCCGATGCCGCGCTCTACCGCTCGAAAGCCGCCGGCCGCAATCGCGTGACGCACGCGGAAGATCCGTTCGGCGAGTGAGTTCGCCGCCGCTCCAGACGCTGCTCGCTGGATGGCGAGTGGCCGTATACGTGGTAGTAATTCTCCGGCCTTAATGGTGGGTCGCATGCTTTCGGCCGAATGGCCGTAAGCATGCGAACGCGGAACATGTCTACGCCTGCGGCGAAGGCATGCCACCCATCGTTTTAGACAAATCGCTACACTGCTGGACCGTGGAATTTCGTGCCTCGTCAACATGCCGCGACATCCCGCCACGCGTTCCGTCGAGGAGTTGCTTCGCGAATGCAGCGAGCGGCACGTGCGGCGGTCCGGACCCGGCGGACAGAACCGCAACAAGGTCGAAACCGGGATCGTGCTGACGCATGACCCCACCGGCGTGAGTGTCGAAGCTTCGGAACGCCGCACGCAACGCGAGAACAAGGCCGTCGCGATCCAGCGATTGCGGCGAGCGCTCGCGGTCGAGGTGCGTGAACACATTGACGAAGCCGGCCCGTCGGAGCTCTGGCGATCGCGCGTACGGAACCGTCGCATCGCGCTCAACGAATCGCACGAGGATCACCCCGCGATGCTGGCCGAAGCGCTGGACGTTCTGGCCGCGCATCAATGGGATCTCGCGTCGGCCGCTGAACGATTGCAGGTCTCGGCGTCGCAGCTCGCGAAGCTGCTCAAGACGGAACCGAAGGCCTTCAAACGCCTCAACGACGAACGCATGGCTCGCGGCGCGGCTCCGCTGAAGTAAGTCGTCGTGGCCCGCGAATCACGCGAATTGACGCGAATGAGGAGCTAGCGAATGGCTCGAATTGAAACGAATAAAAGACCGAAGCTAACGCGCTCACGCCTTCCAGATTTCTTCAGGGTTTGCCTCACCATTTTCATCCGAGCCATATGGTTTGCTCATCAAAAGCATTCGCGTCGATTCGCATGATTCGTGGGCACAAACTTTTCTCCACGATAGCCGTTCAAGCCGGTCGGCTGCACAATGGGCATGTCTGACGCGTAAGGAACGGATGGCGACGAAGCCGGACACGCCCGAGCCTGAAACCGACGCGGCGAACCGGCCCGAACGGCAGGTTCCGCTGGCGGCGGTGTTGTCGTCGCTCGCCGGGCTGGGGCTGATGCTCGTCTTCTGGCAGCGTCGCGGTGATTTCCGCGCGTGGCACGACGCACTGGAACTCGCGTTCGTGACCGGCACCAGCTTTCTGCTGGTGTGGGGACTGACCGAGCTGATCGGCGCGATCTTCTTCCGTACGTCGAAGAGCGATGCTCGAATGAGCGTCGCCGGTCCGCCCCGCTTGGGAACGGCCTCGTGGCTCGGCGCGGTGTTGCTGTCGCTGGGCGCGGGCGGAATGCTGCTCGTGCCGTTGAACTCGACGTTCGGATTCCTGCCGGTGTCGTTGATGATCGTCGGCGCGGGGTTGTTGTTCTACGGCGGAAAACGCTTCGTCGATCGACTGTTGAAGCGTCGCGATACGCCCTCGATCACGCAAGGCGTCGCACTCACTCGGCCGGGGGCGGCATGCCTGGTCATCGCCGTCCTGCTGCTCGCGGGAGGATTTCTCGGCCCGTCGAACATGCTGATGCTGGTGTTCGCGATGGTCGTCGGTCCGTTCGTCGTCAACGGCTGGTACGCTTTCGGAATGATCCGCCGGCTGGGGATCACCCGCACGGTGCCGGCACAGGTCGTCGCCGGCGATCCCGTGACCGTCACGCTCACGCTCGCCAACCGCAAGAGCCGTCTGTCGGCATGGCTGATGGCCGCGACCGACGTCGTCGAGCGAGCATCGGGAGACGAGAGTGAACGGCTCGTCGCCGAGACGCTGTTTCCTCGCGTTCCGCCTCGTGAAAGCCGCGACGCCGGCTACCGGCTGCGACTGATGCGCCGCGGCCGCTATCGGTTCGGCCCCGTGCGAGTCCGTTCACGATTTCCGCTCGGTCTCGTCGAACGCAGCCTCACGTTCCATCTGCCCGGCGAGATGATCGTCGCGCCGCGCCTGGGCCGTCTCGCAGACCGCTGGAATCGCGAAGCCGCCGCCGCCGACGAGCTCGTGCAGCGGCGTCAACCGCGGCGCGGTGCGTTTCCCGACGAGTTCGAGAAGCTGCGACTCTTCCGCTACGGCGACAACCCCCGCATGATCCACTGGCGGACGAGCGCGAGACAGAACCTGCTGATGGTTCGCGAGTATCACGAGATTCGCGATCGCGACATGATGGCGCTGCTCGATCTCACAGCCGCGCCGGGTGACGAAGACGCCTTATTGCGCGTCGAGCTGGCCGTGAGCTTCGCGGCGACGATCTGCATCGATCAGTTGCAGCGCAGCCGGCAGTCGGCGCTGGCGGTCGCGGCCGCCGGCCGGGAAGCGACGAACTGGTCGGGCGTCGCACATCCGGCGAGCGCCGAGCCACTGATGCGGATTCTGGCTCTCGTGGAACCGACGAACGAGCCGGATCTCGCTCCGCTGTGGGAGTTCGCTCGCGCCCACCGAACGCCGACGACCGCCGCCGTGCTGGTCTCGACCCGTCCCGCCGCGGAAATCCCTCGGCCGCCAGGAGCGGGTTGGCTGCGAATAATGAGCGTCGCCGACGATGGAATTCAGGAGTACTTCGCGCTGGGATGAGGAAGGAGAAGACAGGAGAGTATTTTCCGTCCCTACGGTCCATACGGGAACGAAAAACCTCAACCTCAACTCTCAACTCTCAACCACTTGATTTGATGACTGCAACTCGTGACCTCTTTACGGTGAGCCTCTACGGCGTCGCGTGTCTCGCGGCGTCGATGCTGGCGTTCGCGGAAGGGAACTTCCTCTTGCCGGCGGCGCTCACGGTGCCGCTCGCCGTCGCCGCGTACAACGCGGTCGAGCGGCGCGGGTTCGGCATCTCGACTCTCCTCGCGAACAGCCTCGGCATCGTGGCGATCACCGTCGCGCTCATCGAACTCGCCGTGCGCGACATCGAAGGCCGGCTGCTGTTCGGTGCGCACTTGCTCGTGTACCTGAGCTGGATCCTGCTTTGGCAACGCAAGGGTTCGAAGCAGCAGTGGGGCCTGCTGGCGCTGTCGTTGTTGCAGGTGGCCGTCGGGGCGGTCCTCACGAACTCCGGTTTGTACGGACTCGCGATGACGCTCTTTCTGACGCTGACCGTATGGACCTTGATCCTGCTGCAATTGATCGAGGCGGAACGTCGGCACGTCACCACGCCCACGCTCGCTCCTTCGCCCGCCGCGAACTCGTCGCGAATCCTGATCGCGCCCGGCAGCGTCGCTCCCGTCGGACAAGCCGCCTTCGGACGATGGCCGGTCCGTCAGATCCTCGCGGCCGTCGCCGTGACTCTCGCCGGTGCGACCGCGGTCGGCGGAGCCTTCTTTCTGTTCGTGCCCCGCTACGAGTTCGGCCGTCACGCCTTCGACGAAAGCGACTCGCCGCTCGCACGACAGCGCAGGACCGGTTTTACGGAACGCGTGCGGCTCGGTTCGTTCGGCGAAATCCTCGAAAGCAGCGTTCCGGTGTTTGACGTGCGCATTTTCGACGCGACCGACGACACGCCGATCGATGTCAAGGATTATGCCGTCGGCGTGGGGTTGGACGAGCCGTTGTTCCGCGGAGCGACCTTGCGCGAGTATGAGAACGGCGAGTGGGAGTCGGATGCGCGGGGCTACTCCGCCATCCTGTCAACGAGACCGTTGCCGGGATCTGTACGGCAGGAGTACCGGCTCCAGCCGCTCGGTTCCCGAACACAGACGCTCTTCGCGATCGCCCCCGCCCGGGCCGGCGAAGTGGACGGAACCGAGCAGCCGATCCGCCTGAGCCGTGACGGCGGCACGCTGCACCGTCCGTCGGACGTTCGCACGCGAGGCGAGCTGCGCTACCGAATCTACTCGCCTCAAGCCGGCGATCGGCGTGCGCTGCGCAACCGTCTGCTGTCCTACGATCCCGTTCGGCGAGCTGAGGAACTCGAAGCCTTCCTGCAACTGCCCGATCAGCTCGATCAACTTCGCGCCACGGCGGCGCGAGTCGGTCGACCCGACGGTGCCCACGCGCCGCCGGAACTGATCGCCGAACGGCTGGTGGCGTTCCTACGAGATTCGGGCGAGTTCCGTTACTCGTTGTCGGGCGAACTGATCGACCCGCGGCTCGATCCCGTCGAGTACTTTCTGGTGAATCGCCGTGCCGGGCATTGCGAATACTTCGCTTCCGCGCTCGCCCTCATGCTGCGCGCCGAGGGCGTGCCGTCGCGCGTCGTCAGCGGCTTCAAGGGCGGCGAGCGGAACAGGCTCAACGGATCGTTCGAGGTCCAGCAACGTCATGCGCACGCCTGGGTCGAAGCGTACCTCGACGAGCGATGGGAAACGCTCGACCCGACGCCGGCGTCGGAACGCAACTTGACCGTCGCCGCCAGCGCGCCGCCCGTCCCGCTGTGGAACGACCTGCGATCGGCCTTCGCCGCGTTCTGGCAGGTGTATGTCGTCGATCTCAACCTCGGACGTCAGCGGGCGACGCTCGCTCCCTTGCGCGAGGCGGTGATCGCGATCGCCACGGCGTTACGCGACGATTTTTGGCCGTCGCTGCGGGCGTTGGCCTACTCGCTCGCGACGGACCCGAGCCGCTGGTTCAGTTGGCAAGGCGGCGTCGTCACCTTCATCGGATTGCTGCTCGTCGTCGCGATCCGGCAAGTCGGACGAAGACTACGGCGGCGCTTCGCGCGACTTCGAGCGGCTCGCGCGGCGCAGCGGCGGCGTGGTCGCCGCGTCGAGTTCTACGAGCGGTTCCGCCGGCTCTGCTCGCGACGCGGCTGGATCGCGCCGCCGACCAGAACGGCGCGAGAGTTCGCCGACGACGTCGCCGCGAGACCCGCGGTCGCGTCGCTTTCGCCTCAACTCGCCGCCCTGCCCGCCGAACTGGCTGAAGACTTCTACCGCGTGCGATTCGGCGAGATGGACCTTCCCGCGGAGATCATCGACGATCTCGACCGGCGGTTGACCGAGTTCGAAACGGCTCTCGCGGAACCGGCGAATCGCGGCTAAGCGAAGACCTTTTCGACGATCGCGCCTTCGTTGACGGTCGGGCGTTCCGGTCGGCCTTGGTGGTTGTAGATGAGGCGGCGGTGATCGACGCCGAGGGCGGCGAGGATCGTCGCGTGCAGGTCGTGGACGTGGACGTGATCCTCCACCGCATGCAGGCCGAACTCGTCGGTCGTGCCGATCGCCTGACCGCCCTTCACGCCGCCGCCGGCGAGCCACATCGTGAAGCCGTAGGGGTTGTGGTCGCGTCCGTTGCCCTTTTCGCTCATCGCGGTGCGGCCGAACTCGCCGCCCCAGATGACGAGCGTTTCGTCGAGCAGTCCCCGGCGTTCGAGATCGGCGAGCAGGCCGGCGATGGGCTTGTCGGTCTGCTGGCACAGCTTCGTGTGATTGCCTTCAATGTCGCTGTGCGCGTCCCACTTGCCGCCCGAGCCGGAATAAAGCTGCACGAACCGCACGCCGCGCTCGACGAGCCGCCGCGCGAGCAAGCAATTGCGACCGAACGCGGCCGTCGCCTTGTCGTCGAGTCCGTAGAGGTTCTGGGTCTCTTCCGTCTCGCGGGCGAGGTCCACGGCTTCGGGAGCGTGGGCCTGCATGCGATAGGCGAGCTCGTAACTTGCGATGCGGGCTTCGAGTTCTCCGCCGTCGAGCCGGGCGTCGAGGTGACGCCGATTGAGGTCGTTGATGAAGCTCAACTTCGCCTGTTGGCGCGCTTCGGAGACGCCCTTGGGCGGTGCGAGATGCAGGATCGGCGCGCCGGCCCCTTGCAGCTTCGTTCCTTGATAGGTCGCCGGCATGAAACCGGTGCCCCAGACGCGCGTGCCGCCCGGCGGTTCCTTTTCGGTGTCGAGCAGCACGACGAAGCCGGGCAGGTTGCGGTTCGCCGAGCCGAGTCCGTAGCTGACCCACGACCCCAGGCTCGGCCGGCCGGCGAGCACGCTGCCCGTGTTCATCTGGCAGACGCTGCCGACGTGATTCAACCCGTTCGCCCAGCACGAACGAATCACGCAGATGTCGTCGATGC
>JACCRE010000149.1 GCA_013813775.1 Planctomycetaceae bacterium | reverse complement strand
TCGTTGAACAACGCGTATGCGATCACTCTCAAGGCATTCATCGTTCGCCGCCTGACTCAAAGAGGTCTGACTTCAGAGTGGGTTTCGATCGCCGTCCTGCTCGGCGGCACATCTCTCTTTCGAGCGCCGCGAGGCGTCGTTACGCCCTCGATTCCGCTGACAGTCCGAAAGTGCCTGCGGTTCGCTAGACTGCTGTCGCGTTCCCGCCACGACTCGATTGAGGACACGCCGCATGTTTCGCCGACTTTCCGCCCCGCGACGAGTCGCGACCGTCCTGCTGTTGGCGAGTTTTTTTTCCGCATCGCGGCCGGCCCGCGCGGCTGAGCCACTCCCGGCCGACGCCGCGGCGAAGATCGAAGCCGCCGTTCGCGAGGCGATGCGTCAGCAAGGCATCCCGGGACTTTCGGTGTGCGTCGCCGACCGCGGCAGCATCGTCTACTCCGCGGGATTCGGTCTCGCCGACGTCGAGAACGAAGTCGCGGTTTCACCGCAGACGGTCTTTCGCACGGCCTCGATCGCCAAGGCGATCACCGCGGTCGCGGCGATGCGGCTGGCCGCGCGCGGCGAGATCGATCTCGATGCGCCGGTACAGAAATACGTGCCGACCTTTCCCGAGAAGCCATGGCCGCTGACGACGCGCCAACTGCTGAGCCATCTCGGCGGCGTGCGGCATTACAACAGCCGGTCCGAAGCCAACTCCACGCGACATTTCGCCGGCGTGGGCGATGGTCTGCGCGTCTTCGCGAATGAACCGCTGCTCCACGAGCCGGGCACGAAGTACCTCTACAGCACCTTCGGCTTCAATCTCGCCGGCACCGCGCTCGAAGGCGCGGCGGGGACGGACTTCATGTCGTTGTTGAGTCGAGAAATCTTCGAACCCGCCGGCATGAGGCAGACGCAGGCGGATGACCATTTCACGGTCATTCCGCATCGTGCCGAAGGCTACTTGCGCTACTCCGAACGCACGGCGAATCGTTTTCCAGCCGGCCCGTTCAAAGACGGAGAAATCTACAACGCCTCGCTGCACGACACGAGCATGAAAGTCCCGGGCGGCGGCCTCGTGTCCACCAGCGAGGATCTCGTTCGGTTTCTGCTCGCGCTCCACCGGGGCGACCTGCTCGATGAGGCCGGTCGCACGGCGATGTGGACCGCGCAGCAGACGACCGACGGCAAATCGACCGGCTACGGACTCGGCTGGGGCGTGAAAGAGGTCGACGGCGTGACGCTCGTCGGTCATGGCGGCGGACAGGCCGGCACGTCAACGTATCTCATGCTCGATCCGGCTCACGGAGCCGCCGTCGCCGCGATGTGCAATCTGGAACTCGCGTCCCTCGAACCTCTGGCCGCTTCGATCGTGCAACAGGTCGCCAACCGTCACGCCGAAAGCTCGCCGCCGGCCGCCGCCGGCAATGTTCCGCCGCGGGAAGGCTACGGCGAGATCGCCGAGAGGCTCCGCACATTCATCCGGTCCGAAATCGAGCAGAAACGCATTCCGGCCTTCTCGATCTCGCTCGTCGATGGCGATGAGATCGTCTGGTCGGAAGGATTCGGCGTCGCGAAATCGGAAAGCGACATAGCGGCGACTGCGAAAACCGTCTATCGCGCGGGCTCGATCTCGAAACTGCTCACCGACGTCGCCGTGATGCGGCTCGTCGCGCAGGGAACTCTGTCGCTCGACGACGACATTACGACCGTCTTGCCCGACTTCCGTCCGCGGAACGATTCGGGCACGCACATCACCTTGCGGCAGCTCATGTCGCATCGCTCGGGGCTGGTGCGCGAGTCGCCGGTCGGCAACTACTTCGATCCGACCGAGCCGAGCCTGGCGGCGACGGTTGAGAGCCTGAACAACACCTCGCTCGTCTATCCGCCCAACACGAAGACCAAATACTCGAACGCCGCGGTCTCGGTGGCCGGTTATGCGATCGAGAAAGTCACGGGCACGCGTTTCGATGACTACATGTCGTCGAAACTGCTGCAACCGCTCGGCATGACGTCGAGCAGCTACCGCCGGCTCGATCCGCAGAAGTTCCCTGTGGCGGAAGGCTGGATGTGGGGCCACGACGGCCAGCGCTTCATCGCCCCCGATTTCGCCCTCGGCACGCTTCCCGCAGGCAATCTCTACTCGACGGTCGATGATCTCGGACGCTTCATGATCGCGGTGCTCAACGAAGGCCGCATCGAAGAGACGCAAATCATCGACGCCGCGGTTCTGAAAGAGATGCTGACGCCGACGGCGAAAGACGACGGCCCGCGAACCTTCGGGATCGGCTTTCATCTCTCGGAGTTCGACGGCGAGCCGTTGTTCGGTCACGCCGGGGCCGTCTACGGCTTCGCGACGCAGTTCAAGGGTCTGCCGGAACGCAAACTGGGCGTCGTCACCATCAATTCGCTTGATTGCGCCAACGGCTTCGGCGGCCGCGTCGCCGACTATGCGTTGCGACTGTTGCGGGCGAGAGCCGACGGCACATCCGTCGAGCCGCCGCCGACGGCTACCGAGATCGAACCTGCCGTCGCGAAGCGGTTGCGCGGTCGGTATGAATCCGGGGATCAGCAGATCGAACTCACCGAGTATTTAGGGCGGCTCTACCTGCAGAACGATTCGAGCTTGCGGGAAGTTCGCCGACAGGGCGATGCGCTCGTGCTCGACGACGTCTTCGGCTACGGACCCGTTATTACCGAACGAGGCGACGACGAACTGCTCTATCAGGACAAGGTCTGGAAGCGACTTGCCGACAGCGTGCCCGGCGACGCCCCGGAAAAATGGCGCGGCCTGATCGGCATGTACGGCTGGGACCACAACCCGCTCTACATCTTCGAGAATCACGGCGAGCTGTGGGCGATCATCGAGTGGTTCGAGTTCGATCCGCTGACGGAGATCGACGAGAACACGTTCGCCTTCCCGAACGCGGGGATGTATCCGGGCGAGCGGTTCGTCTTCGAACGCGATGCACAGGGGAATGCGACACGTGTCGTCGCGGCTTCGGTGACGTTCGAACGGATGCCGATGTCGGCCCCCGGCGAAACGTTCAAGATCAAGCCGCTCAAGCCGACCGAAGAACTGCGCGATCTTGCGCTGAAGGCGGCTCCGCCCGTCGAAACGGGCGAGTTCGTAACGCCCGATCTCGTCGAACTCGTCACGCTCGACGACACCGTCAAACTCGATATTCGTTACGCCTCCGAGAACAACTTCGTCGGGTCGCGGTTCTACGAGCAGCCGCGTGCGTTCATGCAGAGACCCGCCGCCGAGGCGTTGCTTCGCGTCCACGAGAAGGCGAAGGAACGCGGGCTCGGATTATGGATCTACGACAGCTACCGTCCCTGGTACGTGACGAAGATGTTCTGGGAGGCGACCCCGGCGGAGATGAAGCACTTCGTCGCCGATCCCGAGCAAGGGTCGCGTCATAACCGCGGCGCGGCGGTCGATCTCACGTTCTACGACCTGAAGACCGGCGAGCCGGTCGAGACGGTCGCCGGCTACGACGAGTTTTCGACGCGGGCGTACCCCGTGAGCCCGGGCGGCACGACGCGGCAGCGCTGGTACCGCGAATTCTTGCGTCAGATGATGGAAGCCGAAGGCTTCTCGATCTACGAGTACGAGTGGTGGCACTTCGACTACGGCGACTGGCGCAAGTACCCGATCCTCAACATCCCGTTCGAAAAGCTCGGAGAGACTGGAACGGCAGCCAATTCGAGGAAACGGGAACTCAAAGCTCCACGTTGACCAGCCTCCGAAGCACACGAACCGGCTCGACCTGCCTCTCGTCGAGTCATCCTCGCCGCGCGGGGATGCCGATGCCTCAAGCCGCCGAAGCCGAATCGCTCGGCGTCGTTCGCCGGCGTCGCCGCATTGCCCCATACGAGAGACCGACGAGCGTCAGCAGCAGGTACGACGACGGCTCGGGCACCGCGGCCGGCTGAATCACGCTGTAACCGATGTCTGCGAAGATCCCGAGTTCCTGCGCCGAAAACTCGCGACGTGCGACGCCGGGCGCGATCGAGAACTGCATCACGGCGTCGGTCAAAACGATGTGCGAGATGCTCGATCCACCATTGAACGGGTTCGGCGCGTAGACTTGGACCGGATTTCCGCCGTTCGCCGCACGGGCATTCGGGCCGTTGAAAAAGACGTCGTTGCTGATGAGGTCGGCCATCGTGCCCACAAAATCACCGCCTGCGGCGAACAGCGACATGCCCGTCGTGCCCCGGATCAAAAAGCTGTCAAAAACCGAGTAAGAGCCGGGATCAGTGCCTGAGATCGCGCTCACGCCCGTTGGCGTCACTAGCGAAAGAAAGCCAAGTGCGTGGCTGAATTCGTGCAGTGCGATCGAGAACAGGTCGAACTGATTCGCGGCCGGCGCCCCAAGCCCGGTGCTGAAGTTCTGGCCGAAATTGAAGGTCGCAGTGCCGTCGGGGAGACTGGGCGCAAGATCGACGCCGGTCGTCGCGTGGCTGAAAACGAGTCCGTTCGAGAATCCAGCGGCCGTGGTGACGAACGGCCCTGCACTCGCGAGCGTGCCGGAGCCTGGGTTGTTGAACGAATCGATCTCGAGGTCGATGATCCCGTTCGCGTCGATGACCGTGTTGATGTAACTCGTCACCGCGGTGAGCGTCGACCGCCGTGCGGCACCTTGCGTGGCATCGTTAAAGCCGACGCCGGCGGCATCGGTATAGGTCAGGTTCCATGTGATCGCCGCCGAACAATCGCGTCCGGCGAACGTTGTCAGCATGACGACGCAAAGCAGAGCGCGAAGTGCGTGCTTCATTGAACTGGCCCGGCATGCAAGAGACGTGACGAAAACCCTACGCATCCTCCGAGACGCGAACGCCAAGAGACTGCGCAGTCTGGGCAATGTCAAGTGTTTTCTGATCGTGACGAAAATCGATGGTTCGCGCAGCTCGACTGCTCGTGCGGCCAACGGCTATTCCTTCACGTCGAAATCCTTCGCATATCTTTCGCCCAGTTGCGTCATGACGGCCCCGCGGTCGTTCCAGGTCGCCTCGTAAGCGTCGAGGGCCTGCTTCAGTTTCGGCTGATTTGCCTTGATCGCCTTTTCATCGCGGTCGACGGTCGCTTTCGACGTTCGTCGATAGGCATCGGCGAGCTCGCGATGCGCCTTGGCGAGCCGACCGCGATACTGAGCGGCCTCGTCGTCTACGTCGGTCGAGTCGAGTTGCTCGAGTTGGTCGGCGAACCGACCGTGCGCTTCGGCGATCGCGAGCATGGCTCCGGCGGTCTCGTCGACGTTGGAGCGGCTCACCGCATCGCGCGAGGCCGCATTGAGCCGCCGCATTTCCGGGCGTGCCCGATGCTCGACACCTTGCAGCCGCGCCCAGAACCGCAGGGTCGGCTCCGCCTTCTGATCCTGGAGGGAATCGACCCGTTTGATGTATCCACATCCACAGCTCAGCACGAGCAAGGCGACCGAGACAACGGCGGATTTCATGCGTCACTTTCCAACGTTGGGGCTTGGCGAGAGGGCGTCGGCCGTCGATGGTTCAAGACATGGATCGCCAGCAAAGGCGTGGCGCGGCCGCAGATATTGACGGAGTTCCCCGGCACGGTCCATCCTGAAATGCCGGAACCGCCGCCGTCGCACGTCGCGCGGCCTTCGGCGTCACGCATCGGCCTGACGCGGGGACCGCGAAGTCCAGCGGCAGGCGACGCTCAACACGACTCGCATCAGCAGGAAGATGACCGCCCCAGCGGCCCAGCCCAGCGGCTGGCCGATGTCGCACAGCCCCGCGAGGTGGGCCAGAAACGTGACGGCGGCCCCGCACGCCGCGACGACGCTGCCGAGACCAGCGAGAAACCGGCTGGTTCGCAGCACGCTGCCAAGCTGTGACCTGTCGCTGAGGAGCGACCGGAGAGAAGGCACGTCCGCAGCCTCGCCCGGAGGCGAAAGGTCGTCGAAAGGCCACTCAAAAAAGGCCGCGATCTCGCGCCCGATGCCCGCCGCGACTTCGTGATCGAAATGCGAATAGGCATGCACGCGCGGCGCGTCGGGATCACTGGAGGTGAGTGAGATCTGATAGGACGGCTCGCCGTCGGAGGGGCGTTCGCGATCCAGACCGCGCTCGCAAGTGACGACGCCGCTCGACGCCAGATCGCAAACGCGTTCGCGTCTCCAGCTCAGCAACCCGATGACGAACTCCACCCGCGGCGGCGACTTCACGAACCGCACGTCACGCACGCACGCAGCCCGCAGGCCGGCGCCCATCAGAATCAGGCAGAAGGCGAGGCCGCACGCCAGCGGCCCCCAGTCGTTCGGCCAATCCCCGACCAGCTTCGCGGCCGTCCCGATCGCCCCTGCGCCGCCGAGTAGCAGAAACACCACGGCGACAACCGGCGCTCGTTCCTCGCGATAAGCAAGTTCCTCGCTGGACGCACTTGGAAGACGAGACCAAAGGTCGTACATGGCGGCTTGCAGTCTAGCCGGAACAGACTGCGCCGCAAGATGCTTGGTCCGTTACGGCGTATGGCGAGGCGCTATTGGACGAAGATGAGCAGCACACCGGAGGGATCGATCACGTGGAGCACGAGCGAGCCGTCGACGGTCTCGGGACGCTTGATGCGGACGCCGTCGAACTCGCCGCTGTCGGCGATGCTTCGCACGTGCTCGTACCACGCGTGGGCGTCGTCGACCCGCATGACGACCATGAAGTTTTCGGCCCAGTCCTTGACGTAGTAATTCTGGAGCCGAAATCGATTGCCGTTGAGCTCGAAATCGGCCGTGCCGCCCATCCTTCCGACATCGCGAACCCGAGCGCCGCATAGAACCGCTTCGACCGCTCGAAATCCTTCGCGGGCATGTAGACCTTGAAGTCGTTGATGCTCGGTGCCATGTCGTCGATTCCTCACCAGAGCAGCTCGGGGCGCAGTGGCGACCGTTCGGTAGGGTGGGTCAAGCCGCTGAGCAGGACTTGTACCATGTCTCGATACCCGCGGCGCTGACCCACCAGTTCCGGCGTCCGAAGGCTCGTGGCGGGTTCTCGCTCCGCCACGTCGAGCGCCAGCTTGAAGCTCTTTGGATACTTGGCCCAGCATGCTTGGCTACAGATCTTCGTCCTCTTGCTCCTCAACCGCTTCCAGTAGTACGTGCGGAGCTAAATAGTGCTGCAAAACACCTTCCTGAGCACCCTGCGCGATGACTACATGCTCGACTTCAACCACTTTCATGCGAGACCCACTCTGTGGCGTCACAACTTCGCCAATGCGAGGGACGGTTGGTGCAAAGACCGCGTACATTTTGTTGCGTCCGCCATGCGTAACATCAACCAGTTCCATGTAATGTAGGGCACCGAACCAATCGTGCTCGGGGACTCGTGAATCATGTAAATAGCGGAATACAGAACCTTGACTCTGAACGATTTGTTCGATTCCTTCAGTGAAACGGCTTTGTAACCGACATAATTCCATTACCCTCGAAGCATCCGATTCATCAACCCCATCACGATGCAGTCGATCCTTGATTGACATCCCGTCGGAAGACTGCTTTCCGTGCTCAACGTCCTCAAGCAAGTCCTCAATTTTGCGTTGAGTGCTCTTACTAATGCCATCCGACTCGCTTTCTTGCTCCAAGGTCGACTCGAATCCATGGAGCAGCCCAAAGATGCGATCTGCGGACACACTGTCCCCTCCCGCCCATCGCTGGAGTCGCAGAATTTCGGCTAGCATCTTTGGATGCAGATTACTTTTTTCATCCATGTCTCACGCTCCCCTCGTTCGCGGCTCGACGTCTCTCAACTCTCAACCCTCGACTCTCGACCACCTGCATCACTCCCCCGGCAGCAAGTGCCCCATCTTCTCCCGCTTCGTCGCCATATATCTCTCCCGGTGCTTCTCCGGCGGGGCGATGATCGGAATTTGTTCGATGACTTTGAGATCCATCGCGTTCTTCAGGAACGGGTCGACCTTCTTCGGGTTGTTGGTGAGCAGCTTGATCTGCGTCAGGCCGAGGTCTTTGAGGATCTGTAAGCCGACCATGTAGTCGCGCTGGTCGGCCTTGAAGCCGAGGCGATGGTTCGCCTCGACGGTGTCGACGCCCTGGTCTTGCAGCACGTAGGCCTTGAGCTTCGCCGTCAGGCCGATGCCGCGGCCTTCCTGCGGCAGGTAGACGAGCGCCCCGCAGCCGGCGTCGCGAATCATGCTCATCGCGAGGTGCAACTGGTCGCCGCAGTCGCAGCGGAGGCTGTCCATCAGGTCGCCGGTGAAGCAGGAGGAGTGCATCCGCACGAGCGGCGGCTCCTTCGACGTGCCCGGCTCGCCCCACACGATGGCGATCGGCTCCTGTTCCTCATGCTCGACGCGATAGGCGATCAAACGCGGTTCGCCGTAGTGCTTGGTGGGGATCACGACCTCGGCCTCGCGATGCACGAGTTGCTCGCGCATCCGGCGGTAGCGGATCAGCTCTTCGATGCTCACGATCGGAATGTCGTGGGCCGCGCTGATGGCCTTCAGTTCTTCGTAGTCGGCCATCCCCTCGCCGTCGCGGCTGCAGATCTCGATGAGCACGCCCAACGGACGATGACCGCTCATGCGGGCGAGATCGACGGTCGCTTCGGTGTGCCCCGCTCGTCGCAGCACGCCGCCTTCCTTCGCGAGCAGCGGGTTGATGTGCCCCGGACGCACGAACTCCTCGGCCTTCGACGTCGGATTCGCGAGCGACCGAATCGTCTGCGCCCTCGCCCTCGGGCTGACGCCCGTACCCGCATCGACATGATCGACCGGGATCAAGAACGGCGTGCGATGCGGGGCCGTGTTGTGTTCGTCGGCGACGATCGGGGCGAGACGCAGCCGGTCGGCGGTCTCGCGGGTCATCGGCGTGCAGAGCACGCCCCGGCCGTGCTTGAGCATGAAATCGACCATCTCCGGCGTGACGGTCTCGGCGACGGCGATGAAGTCGCCTTCGTTCTCACGCTCGTAGGCATCGACGACAATCACCAATCGACCGGCCCGCAGGGCGGCGACGGCATCTTCGATCGCATGAAACTCTCGTTCAGTCTCGGGCATGGCTTCTCAAGCTCGTTAGTCGGCGACACGCCATTCTAGGGAAGCGGCCTTCCAAAATCAGGGGTGGCATGCTTTGGCCGAATGGCCGTAAGAGGCTCTGACAAAACTCCCCTCTCCCTCGGGAGAGGGGCCGGGGGTGAGGGGCGAGGTGGACGTCCCATGTCGCTTGCGCCCGCTTTCGAGACGGTCGCCGTGCCCTGAGAAAGGCGGGGATGAAGCGGCAAGGCATCCCCTCACCCCTGTCCCCTCACCCCTGTCCCCTCTCCCCTGTCCCCTCTCCCCTGTCCCCTCTCCCCTGTCCCC